>NZ_JAQAHF010000007.1:0-312596 GCF_027871645.1 Agrobacterium sp. ST15.13.015 | reverse complement strand
ACGTCAGAAAATGCCGTGCGCATCCAGATCGCTGTCGCCCTGATCGCGTACCTGCTCCTGCGATTGGCGCAGGCTGACCAGAAGACCGTGCCAAGCCCACTCGCCTTCGCCCGGCTGGTACGCGCAAACCTCATGCACCGGCGACGCACCGATCGGCTTCTAAACCCGCCACCAGACAAACCCACAAACCAAAACCAGATGGCCTTCCAATGGCCACAAATTTAAACCGGACAGTAGTGGGCCTGTCCCGAGGATCTAACCACCTATCGTAAAACTGACCGGTAGCAGATGCTCGGGACAAGCCCGAGCATGACGGAGGCAAGGTTTGCGAACTTTACCATCCTCTTATGCACAAAGACTCGGGCTGGCTGAATGCCCACTCCAAGCCGGAATGACGGAAGTGGTAAAAGCCGCGGAATAAGACAACGCCCGACCTGCTGAACCGCCTCAAACTCCTCCCCCACACTTTTCCACCAGCGGCCAATTGACAGCACCGCATAAATGCGTCCTAATAAAATTGGTAAGACCATCTTACCGCTTGCGCGATCGGGGGAGACTTTCGCGCTGGGAGGATATCATGTTTGTGGCTCTGGAGCCGCGCCGCCTTTACCGGCTGGTCGCGGAACAAATTCGTTTGCTCATCGAAAGCGGGGAACTGACCGAAGGCCAGCGCCTGCCGGGGGAACGGGATCTTGCCGAACGCTTCGGCGTATCGCGCCCGACGGTTCGCGAAGCGCTTATCGTTCTGGAAGTGGAAGGCCATATCCATATCCGCATGGGTTCGGGCGTCTATGTCAGTGCAGCCGGCAAGCAGGCCAAGGAAAAGCCGCCGGTGCCGGATGCGCATGGACCATTCGAAATCCTGCAGGCGCGCTGCATCATTGAGAGTGCGATTGCAGAGGAGGCAGCACGGCTTGCCACGCCGGAATGCATCGCCAAGCTCGATGATATCATCGAACGCATGGCCGGCGCGCTCGACAGCTCGCCACAGGCGCTCAATTTCGACCGGGCCTTCCACACCGCGATTGCCGATATCATCGGCAATTCGGCGCTGAACCGCTTTACCGGCCTGATCTATGACGAGCGCAGCCTGTCACCTTTTTTCGAAAAGCTCGCCAGCTATTTCGAAGGACCGCACACCTGGAACCTTGCCGTTCAAGAACACCGCGCAATCCGCGACGCCATTGCCGCTAACGACCCGGAAGGTGCACGTGAGGCGATGCGGCAGCATCTGACGCTGTCGCAAAAGAGATTTTCCGAAAGTTTCGGGGAGGAAACGATCGGAGAAGAGTGACCGCGCCGTAACCGGCGACGGGAAAAATGAGAAATCTGGCTTTAATTCGGGAGGAGTTAAGAATGAAAATCAGATTGTCGACTTTGATGGGCGCAACAGCCGCCATCCTGCTTTCCGCGCTCGCGGCGCAGGCGCAGACCACGCTGAAATGGGCGCATGTCTACGAGACCTCCGAACCGTTCCACACCGATTCGGTCTGGGCTGCGGAAGAGATCGCCAAGCGCACCGAAGGCCGCTACAAGATCGATGTCTTTCCGGCTTCGCAGCTCGGCAAGGAAGCCGATATCAATCAGGGCCTGAAAATCGGCACCGTCGATATCATCATTTCCGGCTCCAGCTTTGCCGCGCGTGACTTCAAGCCGATCGGCGTCACCTACTTCCCCTATATCTTTCGCGACCCGAGCCATCTGATCGCCTACACCAAGAGCGATATCTTCAAGCGGCTCGCCAAGGGTTATGAAGACAAGACCGGCAACCACATCGCCGCCGTCAGCTATTACGGCACGCGTCACACCACATCGAACAAGCCGATTGCCGCCTGCGCCGACATGGCGGGGCTGAAGATGCGCGTTCCCGACGTTCCGGCCTATCTGGCCATGCCGCGCGCCTGCGGCGCCAACACCACCCCGATTGCCTTTGCGGAAGTCTATCTGGCGCTCCAGAACGGCACGGTCGACGCCCAGGAAAACCCGCTGACCACCATCGAGGCGAAGAAGTTCTTCGAAGTGCAGAAGAACATCGTCCTGACCGGCCATATCGTCGACCACCTCAATACGGTGATTTCGAAGAACCTGTGGTCGCAGCTCTCCGATGAAGACAAGAAAATCTTCACCGAAATCATGCAGCAGGCAGCCGAGCGCACCACCAAGACCATCGAAAGCCGCGAAAAGAGCCTCGTCGAAGACTTCAAGAAGCGCGGCCTCACAGTGGCCGAGGTGGACAAGGCCGACTTCGAGAAGAACGTCCTCGAAAAAGTGAAGTTCGAGGATTTCGGTTACGACAAGGCCGACTGGGAAGCCATTCGCGCCGTCAAGTGAGCCAAGATCCGGTGCGGCCCCGTTGCCGCACCGCCCTTTCTCTCCAGACGGGATATCTCAATGTCGCAGGAAATCCATACTCAGGTCACGCCTGAGGAACTCGCCCATACGTTCGACGAGGCGCCGCCGGAGGTCGATCTCAAGGTCTATTCATTCGAAGACTGGGTCACGCTCGGCCTCTTCTGGCTGATGACGGGCTGCGTGTTCCTTCAGTTCTTCACCCGCTACGTACTCAACGACAGCTACGCCTGGACGGAAGAAATTGCCGTCAACTGCCTGATCGGCGTCGTCTTTTTGGGTTCGGTCATGTGCGTGCGCATGTCGCGCCACATCCAGGTGGATGTGCTTTATCACTATGTGCCGCCACAGGTGGCCCGCGCCATGTCGATCCTTGTCGATGTGCTGCGTATCCTCTTCTTCGCCTACACCTCCTGGCTGATGTGGCGCTATCTGGAAATCGTCGCCGATGAGGAGATGGTCACCGTGGCGTTGCCGCGCAACATCGTTTTCTACACGGTTCTGGCCGCTTTCGTTCTGATGTTCTTCCGATCGGTGCAGGTCTTCATCGCCAATATGCAGCGTGGTTATTCCGTGCTCGAGCGGCCCGAAGAATTCCAGAGCGCGGGGGATTGATCACATGCTGCTTCTTATCGGCTCCTTTCTTCTCCTGATGCTGATCGGCCTGCCCGTCGCGATCTCGATGGCCTCGGCCTCGCTGCTCTACATCGTCTTCTACAATGTCGCGCCTGATATCATCGCGGCTCAGCGCCTGATCGCCGGTGTGGAAAGCTTTCCGCTTCTGGCCGTTCCCTTCTTCATTCTCGCCGGCAACCTCATGAACACGGCGGGGGTAACGGGACGCATCTATTCCTTCGCCGTCGCACTCGTCGGCTGGATGAAGGGCGGCCTTGCACAGGTCAACATCATCGGCTCGGTGATCTTTTCCGGCATGTCCGGCACCGCGCTTGCCGATGCGGCCGGTATCGGCACCATCGAAATCAAGGCTATGAAGGATCACGGTTATCCGGTCGAAGCGGCCGTCGGCGTCACCGCCGCCTCCGCAACGCTCGGCCCGATCTTCCCGCCGTCGCTGCCCTTCGTCATCTATGGCATGATGGCGAATGTCTCCATCGGCGCGCTGTTCATGGCCGGCATCGTTCCGGGCGTCGTGATGACGCTTCTGATGATGATCACGGTTGCCGTCTTCGCCTATATCAAGGGCTGGGGCTCCGATACGCCCTTCAGCCTCAGAACCATCTTCGGCGCGTCGATCGAAGTTTTCGTGGTGATGATGGTGCCGCTCGGCATCTATATCCTCACGGCGTTTGGCCTGTCGCTCAACCTATCGATCCTGATCGTGCTGGTGATATTGCTCGCCTGCGACTGGTATTTCGACTTCTCGGCCGTGATGGCGCTGATGACGCCTGTCATCCTGATCGGCGGCATGACCATGGGCTGGTTCACACCGACGGAAGCCGCCGTTGCGGCCGTCCTCTGGTCGTTGTTCCTCGGGCTTGTCCGTTACCGGACGATGACCTTCAAAACGCTGGCGAAATCGACCTTCGATACGATTGAGACGACCGCTTCGGTGCTCTTCATCGTCGCGGCGGCCTCGGTCTTCGCATGGCTGCTGACGGTCAGCCAGGCGGCGCAGCTTCTGTCGGCGGCGATCCTGACGATCACCGACAGCAAGTGGATTTTCCTCGTGCTGGTCAATCTCCTGATGCTGTTCGTCGGCTGCTTCCTCGATACGATTGCGGCCATCACCATCCTCGTGCCGATCCTGCTGCCGCTGGTGCTGCAGTTCAATATCGATCCGGTGCATTTCGGTCTCATCATCACGCTCAACCTGATGATAGGCCTGTTGCATCCGCCGCTCGGCATGGTGCTGTTCGTGCTCTCGCGCGTGGCGAAACTCTCCGTCGAACGCACGACCATGGCTATTCTGCCCTGGCTGGTGCCGTTGTTCGTGGCGCTGCTGCTGATTACCTTCGTTCCGGCCATCACGCTGTGGCTGCCGACCGAAATGGGCCTGATCCGCTAACGCAAGCACTCTTGCCCGCGCGGTTTCCCGCGCGGGCTTCTTCATCCCATACACATATGAGGGCATCGTCATGCAGACACGCGTGGCACGTCTATACGGCCAGAAGGACATTCGCGTCGAAACGCAGGACCTCATCGAGCCAGGGCCTGGCGAAGTGCTGCTCGCCATGGCGGCGGGCGGCATCTGCGGCTCCGATCTGCATTATTATCAGGATGGCGGCTTCGGTCCGGTCCGGGTGCGCGAGCCGATCATCTGCGGGCATGAGGCATCCGGCCATGTGCAGGCGCTGGGAGAGGGTGTCAGCGGGCTTGCCATCGGCCAGCTTGTCGCCGTCAATCCGTCTCAGCCCTGCGGCCATTGCCATTTCTGCCTGAAGGGCCAGCCGATCCATTGCCTCGAAATGCGCTTCATGGGCAGCGCCATGCGCCTGCCGCATGAACAGGGCATGTTCCGCGACCGGCTGGTGGTTCCCGCCAAACAATGCGCGAAATTTTCAGTGGATACCTCACCGGCTGAAGCCGCCTGCACCGAGCCGCTCGCGGTGTGCCTGCATGCCGTGGCCCAGGCCGGCGATCTGGCAGGTGCGAAGGTGCTGGTGACCGGCGCAGGCCCCATCGGCCTCCTGACCATTGCCGCCGCCCGCCACGCCGGAGCAAGCATCGTCGTTGCCACCGACCTTACCGATGCCGCACTTGAACGCGCCCCCGCCATGGGTGCCGACCGCACCATCAATGTCGCGAAAGACGCCAAGGCGCTCATCCCCTATCAGGACAATAAGGGTTATTTCGACGTCATTTTCGATTGCTCCGCAGCCGCTCCAGCACTTCGCACCGCCTTTGCCTGCGTGCGCCCGCGCGGCACCATCGTGCAGGTGGGCGTCACCGGCGACATCACCATTCCGCTCAACGCGCTGGTGGGCAAGGAAATCCTCTGGCGCGGCTCACAGCGTTTCCACGACGAATTCGCCATTGCCGCCGGGCTCATCTCCACCCGCAGGATCGATGTGCGGCCGATTATTTCCCACAGCTTCCCGCTTGGCGAGGCGACAGCTGCATTCGAACAGGCCGGAGACCGCTCTGCCGCCTGCAAGGTGCAGCTGACATTTTCCGCAGACTGATATTTGAGGATTTAAAATGAGACATACATGGCGCTGGTTCGGCCCGGTCGACAAGGTCACGGTTCAGGATGCGGCTCAGGCGGGCGCGGAAGGCATCGTCAGCGCGCTGCATCACATCGCCACTGGCGATGTCTGGCCGGTGGATGAAATCGCCAAACGGCATGAAGCCATCAAGGCCGGTGGGCTTTATTGGGACGTGGTGGAAAGCGTGCCGGTCTCCGAGGATATCAAGGCCCAGACCGGTGACTGGAAAACCCATATAACCAACTGGCAGGAAACGCTGCGCCGACTCTCCGCCTCCGGCATCCGCACCGTCTGCTATAATTTCATGCCGGTGCTGGACTGGACCCGCACCGACCTGCGCTGGGAAACAAGACACGGCGCAAAGGCGATGCGCTTCGACCTTCCCGATTTCGCCGCCTTCGACATTCACATCCTGAAACGTCCAGATGCCAAGGCCGATTATCCGGACTGGCTGGCGGAGGAAGCGGCAAAACGCTTCGCCGACATGCCGGACACGAAAATCGCCGCCCTCGGGCGTAATATCGGCGCGGGTCTGCCCGGTTCGGCGGATGGTTATACGCTTGCCCAGCTTCTGGAAAAACTGCGGTCCTATCACGGCATCAACCGCGAAAGGCTGCAACAGAACCTCATCGACTTCCTCTCGGAGGTGACGCCGGTTGCCGAAGAGGTGGGTATCAACATCTGCGCCCATGGCGACGATCCGCCATGGCCGCTGCTCGGCCTGCCGCGTATTCTCTCCACCGAAGCCGACTACGCCCATATGCTCTCAAAGGTCGATAGCCGCGCCAATGGCGTCACGCTCTGCACCGGTTCGCTGGGCGCGCGGGCGGACAATGACCTGCCCTTCATCGCCAGCCGTTTTGCAGATCGCATTCATTTCGTACATCTGCGCAATGTAACGCGCGACACCGACACCGTGCCCTGTTCTTTCTTCGAGGACGAGCATCTGGAAGGCGGAACCGACATGGTCGCCGTCATCGCCGCACTCCTCACCGAAGAAGCGCGCCGCCGGGCGGAGGGCCGTGAAGACCACCCCATTCCGATGCGGCCCGATCACGGCCAGGAAATCCTCGACGACCTGACGCGCGGCGCACAACCCGGTTATCCCGCCATCGGCCGGCTGAAGGGGTTGGCTGAGCTGCGTGGCATCGAACGCACGTTATCGCACAGCCGTTTCGGGCTGGCGAAGGGTGATCGCTAAGCGAAAGCGCGGCGCGTTTGATCGGCTTTCTATCCGTCATTCCGGCCTCGAGCCGGAATCCAGCCGACGCGCGTCCGCGCGGCGAAAAGACTCCTTTCAGCCCAAGGACTTGGGCTGGCTGGATTCCGGCTCAAGGCCGGAATGACGGATGAGAGAACCTGCGGTCAATCGCGCCTTGAACTGAAGCCAAGAAAAAGCCCCAAGCCCGCCGGCGACGACGCCGGCGGCTTTCACGGCGGCGTCCATCAGATGCGGATGGCGGGTGGGCGACAGGAATTGCAGCGCCTCGATGCCGAAAGCCGCCGCAATGCCTGCCACGATGATCGCCAGCCAGTAACGCGGATAGGCGAGCACGAAGGCGGCCGAGCAGAAGGCGAAGGCCGCGGCGCGGTCCAGGCCCACCGTCGTCAGCGTGTGCGGACGAAAGCCGATAGGGCAAACTGTAACGATCACAATCAGCAGAAAAACCGACCAGGCGACATATTTCGGGAGTCTATTTGTCATCATGGCGTCACAATAGAGCGCCGTGCGCGTAAACGGAAGCGGGTCTTTTTCACGCCTTGCCCAATTAATCACACTTTTCGGTCAGATAGTTGAAAAACCGGCTTTCGCTCAGGCCCCACACGGGCTAAGGCAGAAGGCAACCGGGCGAGGATCGCGGCTGATGGCGTTTTCGCTGTCGCCTTTCGGTGCAACGTCACGGTGTCGGGTGGATTTTCCACACAGGATCAGATTTTCAGGGAAGAGCACAATGAGTTTCAAGCCGCACGGCAAACATCTGGTTGCAGGAGAATGGGTCGCAACGGAAGCTAAATTCCGCAGCGAGCCTGCACATGGCGAAGCTTTCGATTTTTCGGTCGGCACCGTCGATCTGGTGAATGCGGCCTGTGAAGCTGCCGAAGAAGCCTTCTGGAGCTACGGTTACACCACCCGCGAAGAGCGCGCCGCATTCCTCGACACCATCGCCGATGAGATCGAAGCACGCGCCGACGCCATCACCGAAATCGGCTCGTCCGAGACCGGCCTGCCCGCAGGACGTTTGCAGGGCGAACGCGGCCGCACCGTTGGCCAGCTGCGCCTTTTCGCCTCGCACATCCGCAAGGGCGACTATCTCGACCGTCGCCATGACGAAGCGCTGCCAGATCGTCAGCCGCTGCCGCGCCCGGATATCCGCCTGATGCAGCGCCCGATCGGCCCCGTCGCGGTCTTCGGCGCCTCCAACTTCCCGCTCGCCTTCTCCACGGCCGGCGGTGATACCGCTGCCGCTCTGGCAGCCGGCTGCCCGGTCGTCGTCAAGGGCCATTCCGCCCATCCCGGCACCGGCGAAATCGTTGCCGAAGCCGTTCTCGCCGCCGTCAAGAAGCACAATCTGCATCCCGGCGTTTTCTCGTTGATCCAGGGCGGCCGCCGCGATGTCGGTTCCGCGCTCGTGCAGCATCCGCGTATCAAGGCGGTCGGTTTCACCGGTTCGCTCGCCGGCGGCCGCGCGCTGTTCGATCTCTGCGCCCAGCGCCCCGAGCCGATCCCCTTCTTCGGCGAACTGGGGTCCGTCAACCCGATGTTCCTGCTGCCGGAAGCGGTTTCCGCCCGTGGCGAAGCCATCGCCAAGGGCTGGGCGGGTTCGCTCACCATGGGTGCGGGCCAGTTCTGCACCAACCCCGGCATCGCCGTCATCCTCTCCGAGCAGGCGGATGCGGTTGCTGAAACCGCACGTGCGGCCCTTTCGGAAGTCGGTCCGCAGGTCATGCTGACCGACGGCATCGCCGCTGCCTATCGGGACGGCCGTGACCGTATCGCTGCCGGCAACGGCGTGCGCGACGTTCTGACCACCACCTGCAACCTGCGCAATGCAACGCCTTACCTGTTCCGCGTTTCGGGCAAGGACTGGGTTGCCAACCATGCGCTTGCTGAAGAAGTCTTCGGCCCCCTCGGCCTGATCGTGACGGTTGATAGCACCGAGGAAATGCTGGAAGTTGCCAAGAGTTTCGAAGGCCAGCTGACGGCAACCATGCATCTTGATGCCGGCGACGCCGAACTTGGTCGCAAGCTGCTGCCGATTCTCGAGCGCAAGGCCGGCCGCGTTCTCGCCAACGGTTTCCCAACCGGCGTGGAAGTCTCCGAAGCCATGGTGCATGGCGGCCCTTACCCGGCATCGACGAACTTCGGCGCAACCTCTGTTGGCACGATGTCGATCCGCCGCTTCATGCGCCCGGTTTCCTACCAGAACATTCCTTCGGATGTTCTGCCTGACGATATCCGCTAAAACTGATCGGGGCAGGCGCAGCGCTGCACCTGCCCTTTTTATTCGGCTTTACCGCCCTTCGGGAAATACGGCCTGACGCTGAAGCGTCAACCGCCTCCCCTTCTCCCGCCTCACGGTCCCCATCCAGATTTTTCCGTACGAAGACGTCGGCATCGGTTGACATCGCCCCCGCACGTAATGCTAATACGCAATCTCGTAACGTAATAACATTACAATCGTCCTTCAGAACCGATACCGGTTCGTATCCGCACGGGGATGATAACGCCTGGAAGGAACACCATGAGATTTTCCCTTCAACAGCACCTTGGCATGAGCGCGCTTGCCACGTGCCTTGCCCTCACCCTGCCGCTCGCCTCTGGCGTGGCGCAGGCGGAAGAAAGCGGCGACACCGTCAAGGAATGGCGGCTGTTCGTCGCCGATCACAGCCAGCCCGTGGTGCGCGCAATCAATTTCGAAACCGGCAAGGAACTCGGACGCTACGACCTCAAGGGCTATGCGGCGCTGACCGCCAGCGCCTCCGGCAAGACGGTCTTCGCGACGCAATCGGATGCCGACATGGTGCATGTGATCAAGACCGGCATCGTTTTCTCCGATCATGGCGAGCATCGCGATCTGGATGTGGAAGATGCGGCGCTTTTGCCCGTCACCTTCGAAGGCAAGCGCCCTTTCCACGTCGTGCCGCATGATGACCATGCCATTCTTTTTTATGACCGTGGCGGCAAGGCAGAGATCATCGATGAAGCAGCCCTGCTGGACGGCAAGGCCAAGGTCCGCACCGTCGATACGACCGCCCCGCATCACGGCGTGGCGGTGACCATGGGCCGTTACGTTCTGGTTTCCGTACCGAATACCGAGGTCGAAACGAAACCCGATACGCTGCCGCCACGCATCGGGCTGCGTGTTCTCGACAGGGAGGGCAAGCAGGTCGGCGAACAGGCGGCATGCACCGATCTGCATGGCGAGGCAACATCCGCGCGGCTTGTCGCTTTTGGCTGCAAGGAAGGCATTCTCGTTGCCCGCCCCGGCGGCACCGATGGTCCCAAGCTTGAAATGCTGCCCTATCCGGAAGATTTCCCGAAAGCCTATACCGGCACGCTGCTGGGCGGCAAATCCATGCAGTTCTTCCTCGGCAATTACGGTGAGGACAAGGTCGTCCTGATCGATCCTGACAGCAAGGACGCCTTCCGCCTGGTGGAACTGCCGACCCGGCGCGTCGATTTCATTCTCGATCCCGCCAATCCGCGCAACGCCTACATCCTGACGGAAGACGGCGACCTGCATGTGCTTGACGTGCTGGAAGGCGCCATCACCCGCAAGGCGAAGGTGACCGAACCCTACAGCAAGGACGGCCACTGGCGCGATCCGCGCCCACGTCTCGCTGTTGCCGATGGGCAGGTCGCGATCTCCGATCCGCGCCATTCCCTGATCCGCGTGGTGGATGCGGAAAGCCTGACGGAAACCCGCACGCTTGCGGTGGCAGGTCAGCCCTATTCCATCGTTGCCGTTGGCGGCTCCGGCGCTTCGCACTGATATCCAACAAAAGAAACCCCGTGCGCCTGAAGGACACACGGGGTTTCCTGATTTTGATGGGCCGTATTATCAGGCCGACTGCACAGCCTGTATCTTGTCGATGCCGCCGACAATGCCTGAGAAATCCTGCCAGACGCCCTGCGCGCCCTTGCGCCATTCATCCAGCGCTTCCGGCTGCAGCACCTTGCCGCCCTTCGAAAGCGCAAGCTCGACGGACTTTACTTCGTCCTCGACGATCAGCTGGTTGAAATATTGCGCGCCTTCGCTCGACGCTTCCAAGAGAACCTTCTTCTCTTCGTCGTCCAGCTGGTTCCAGAAGGTCGCACCATAATAGACGACGCCTGAAGCCCAGATATGGCCGGTTTCCGTCAGATAGGGCACGACCTCGTAAAGCTTGAAGCCGGCATAAGCGGACTTGGTGAGATCCATGGCATCAGCCACCCCGGTTGCCAGCGCATTATAGGTCTCGGTGATCGGAATCCCTACCGGGGTGGTGCCGAAGGCGCTCCAGAGCTTGGTGTGCAGCGGGCTCTGGATGACGCGGATCTTCTTGCCTTCCAGCTGCTCCGGCCGGGTGACCGGCTCCTTGGTCAGAAGATGGCGTGCGCCGTAATTGATGAAATCGGCTGCGATGAATTGCTGGGCGGCGAGCTTCGTCTTCAGATCAGTGCCAGTCTCGCCCGTAACAACCTTGCGCACATGCTCGGCATCGCGGAACAGGAAGGGCAGATCGAGGATCTGCAATTCCGGCACCCAGCCGGAAAGCGAGGAGACGGTGGAAAGGCTCGCCTGAACCGATCCCAGACGGATGTTTTCCGCCACTTCCTTTTCACCGCCCAGCGCACCGCTCTTGACGATGTTGAAACGGAAACGGCCGGGCAGCTTCGCCTCCACCAGCTCGCTGATCTTCACCCAGATTTTCGTTTCCGGCTTGTCGTCGGCGAAAAGCGACGCGACGGTGAGGTTGCGGGTTCTGGCATGTGCCGTACGTACGAAAGCGGGTGCGGCAAGCGTTGCCGCGCCAATGGCGGAGAGTTTCAGGAGATTGCGGCGATCGATAATAGTCATGAATAAAACCCCGGATTTAGAAGAAAATGGCCCAGGCGCACAGAATGGCGAGGGAAACGAGAAGGGAGACGAGATAGGGAACGACGGCCCGGAAAAGTGCTGTCGCCGGAATGCGGGTGACGCCGCTGACCACGAAGATCAGCATGCCGAGCGGCGGTGTCAGGCCATGGATCATCAGATTGACCACGAGGATGACGCCGAAATGGATGGGATCAATGCCAGCCGCCACCGCAGCGGGCAGCAGGATCGGTCCGAATAGCAGGATGGCCGCACCGATATCCAGCACCAGTCCCACTACGAGCAGGATGAGGTTGGAGAGCAGCAGCACCGCGATCTTGCTGCCGCCGAGCAACGTCACGAAGTCGGTGACGAGGCCCGAGACATTGTCGACCGCCAGGAGAAAGGCGAAAGGCCCCGCCGTGCCGATCAGAAGACCGATGGCCGCCGCCTCACCGGCCGATTGCCGGAAGGTCGCGAAAATGCGCCCTGCCCCCAGCCGGTAACCGAAGCCGAGAAGCAGCGTGTAAAGTGCGGCAAGTGCTGCCGCTTCCGTGGTGGTGACGATGCCGATGCGGATGCCAACCACCACGATGACGCCAAGACCGAAGGCCGGTATGGCGGCGATGGCCGAGCGCCAGCGCTCCGCACCTGTGGCACGCGGCAGGGTATCGACGCTGCGCACGCTGAAATGGATTGCCACCGCAAGGCAGACCGCCATCAGCCCGCCGGCAAAAAAACCGCCGACCAGCAGCGAGCCGACCGACAGGTTGGTGGCCGTTGCGAGGATGAGAAACGCGATGGAGGGCGGAATGACATTGTCCAGCACGGAGGTGGCGGCAATGATCGCGCCCGCCTGCGCCGGAGGATAGCCATGTTTCACCAGTTCCGGCTGGAAGGTGGAAGCACCGAAGGCGGCATTGGCGACCGATGACCCGGATGCGCCGGAAAACAGCACGCTGGTCAAAAGCGTCGTCTGCGCCAGGCCTGCCCGCCGATGGCCAACCATGGAGGCGGCGAAACGGACCAGCTGATTGGCGACGCCAGATTCCGTCAGCAGGCTTCCGGCCAGCAGGAAGAAGGGAATGGCGAGCAGCAGGAATTTCGACATGCCGGTCACGGTTGACGAAACGATGGCCGGCTCCGGCAAGGTGCTGCCGAAGGCAATCGCCACATAAGCGGCGGCAAGGAAGGCATGGGCAAGCGGCGCAGCGAGCACCAGCCCCACGGCCGCCGTCAGCGCCAGAAACAGGCTCGGCGGCAGGTTCGTATCGACAAAAACTTCCGGCAGGCCGACATAGGCCACAATGGCGATGGCGAGAGATGCGAGAACGGCAAGCGCCTTGCCTTCACTGACACGCTGAAGCGCCAGATAAAGAAGGATAAGCGCGCCGCCTGCGCCGAGAAAGCCGAAACGCACCCATTCCGGCAGACCAAGCGTCGGAGATGTGCCGCCGAGCATCGCTGCGATCTCCACCCCGCCGAAGGCGAGGATAAGTGCTGCGATAAAGGAGAAGGCATCGGCCAGAACTTCGGTCGCCGCGTGAAATCGTTGCGGAAGGAACCGCACGAAGACATCGAGCCGCATGGCGAGCGCACTTTTGAGACTGAGCGGCGCACCGACAGCGATCATGGCCACATGCAGCCAGATGCCGAGGTCTTCCGCGCCGATGAAGCCTGTGTGAAACAGATAACGCAGCGTGACATTGACCAGCACCACCACGAGCAGCGCCGCAAGGATTGCTGCCGCGACCGCGCCGAGCACCGTGTCCAGAACGGCGAGCACCCGCTCGGCCACGCGTTGCGGGCCGATGCGTCTTTGTGCGATTGTCGTTGCCGGACTTGCCGTCATGTCTTTCTTCTCCACTCCCGAAGCCATGCTCAGGAGGCCTTGGCCGAGAGATCGCGGTCGAACAAAGTCGACCATGTGAATTGTTTTGCCGCCGAGACCTCACGCGATACGTCGAGCCGCGGCAGAACCTTTTCGCCGAAGCGGAACGCCTCTTCCAGCAATGGCATGCCGGAAAGGATGAAGGTATTCACGCCCGCCTTCTTATAGGCCTCCAGCGTGCGGATGACAGTATCCGGCGAACCGACAATCGCGGTTCCCGGGCCCGGCCGCACAAGGCCAATGCCGGCCCAGAGGTTGGGCGCGATTTCAAGATCGCGCAGGTTCTCCGGTTTCTGTCCGCCGTGCATCGCCGTCATTCGCTGCTGGCCGACGGAATCGGTCTTGCCGACGAAACGCTGGTTGGCGGCAATGGCACGCTCATCCATGCGCCCGTAGAGATCAGCGGCGGCGGCCCATGCCTCTTCATCCGTATCGCGCACGATGACATAAAGGCGAATGCCGTATTCCAGTTCGCGACCGAGCTTTTCCGCGCGGGCCTTGACCAGATCGACCTTCGCGCCGATCTGATTCGGGGTTTCCCCCCAGGAAAGATAGGTCTCGACATGTTTGGCCGCGACGTCGATGGCCTTGTCCGAGGAACCGCCGAACCACAAAGGCGGCGGCTCGATGCCCTGCCCGACCGGGAGGGCGAGCTTTGCGCCCTCCGTCTGGAAATGCCGGCCCTTGAAATCGACCGTTTCGCCGGCAAAAAGCCGGTGCCATATCTGCAGATATTCATCCGCCATATCGTAGCGCTCGTCATGCGGCATGGTCATGCCGTAAGCGCCGAGCATTTTCGCATCGCCAGAGACGACATTGATCAGCAGGCGGCCGCGTGAAAACTCCTGAAGCGTCGCCGCCATCTTGGCGAGCAGCGTCGGCGCGACAAGACCCGGATGAATGGCGACCAGAAACTTCAGCCGCTCGGTATAGGAAAGCAACGCGCCCGCCAGAACCCAGACGTCGTGCGCGCCGGTGGCAAACAGCGCACCGGTATAACCCAGCTGGTCGTAAGCGAGCGCCAGCTGTTTGTAATAACCGAGATCGACCTTGCGGGACCCTTCCGGCTGCCAGGGATAGGCACCATCGGGTGCGCACATGTACCAGAAAACATTCATCTGCCGCCTCCCGTGCTGGCTGATTGCCCGGTCAGAACCGGTAAAGAGAAATGACCGTGCCTGTAAAGCGTTTCGGCCTCCTCCTGCTGTTCGGCAAGGATATTTTCGGCAGCGGCCACGACGGAAAGGTCTCGCGACCTCAGCACCTTGGCCCAGGACTGTGCATCACCTTCGCTGCCCGTTTCGGCGGCGAGAAGGGCAGCGGCTTTGTCGATATCCGCCATCACGGCCCGGCCGACGCGATCCAGTTCGGCCGCAATTGCCTGCCCTGTCTCGCCCGCTATGTTGTGGCGCGCAAGCGTCCAGAATAGCGAACGGTTGGGAATGGTGGAGCCGCAACGGACAAGAAGGTTGATCTCCTCATGGGTCAGAGCCTTTTCCAGCCGCGGCGACATCGTCACCCAGGCATCGACACGGCCTTCCACGAGATCGCGCAGGCTATCGCTGTCGCCGCTTTCAATACGGATCACATCCGCAAGGCCAAGCCCCGCGCCTTCCAGACTGCGCGCCAGAAGATAGGTGTGAAACGATCCATCGATCAGCGAAATGCGCTTTCCCGAGAGATCAGCGGCTGAGCGGATCGGGCTATCGCGCCGCACGAGGATTGCGCCATTGGCGGGCCTCGGCGCGGAAGCAGCGATATAGACCGCCGAAAGCCCGCGCGCATCCGCCTCAATGGGCGGTGTCGAGCCGGTGCCGCCGAAATGGATGTCGCCCTTTTCCAGAAGAGCTGCCGTATCGCGGCCTTCACGATAGCCCACGAATTCCGGATCGAATTCTTCAAAGGCGCCGGGCCAGAGCCGGGCGAGACGTAAATGCAGATTGTTGGGATGAACCCCGATTTTCATGTCGACACCTCATTTCCCATTCAATCTACTTTTTTATAGAATGTTTTCGAGAAACGTTTTGGCGATCCTCGGCCGGAAAGCGAAAGAGAAATCTACCAATCCTGTAGATTTTAAAAAATGCCAGACAGAGCTGCGATGAGACTCATCAAACCATTGAAATTTATCGCCACACAATCTACTTTTTTGTAGTTTGAAAAATGGGCCTGAAGTCGTGACGAAACCGGTTTCCAATCTCATCTGCCGCAGCGTGGTGGAAGCGAGCGAGCTTTTGAAGCTTGTCGCCAACGCCAATCGTCTGGCCATCGTCTGTTATCTAATGGAAACGGAAGCCTCCGTTTCCGCGCTGGAATATGAACTCGGTATCCAGCAACCCACGCTTTCGCAGCAGCTTGCCGAATTGCGTGACGCCGGTGTGATCGAAGGCTCACGGGAAGGCAAGGCGGTGATCTATCGTGTCACCGATCCGCGCATCGTCCAGCTGGTTTTGACATTGCGCGGTCTTTACACGGAGCTTTCCGATGTGACCGGCAAGAAAGGCAGACGGGCACTGCCGCTGGATGAGGCAATGTTCGACTAGCATGATCGACCTTTACACCTGGATCACGCCCAACGGCCTTAAAATCTCGATTGCGCTGGAAGAACTGGGCCTGCCCTATCGAAGCCACGCCATCGACATCGAAAAAGGCGAGCAATTTGCCGCCGATTACGTCCGCATCAATCCCGGCTCGAAAATCCCTGCGATCGTCGACGATGAAAACGGCACCGTCCTGACGGAATCGAACGCGATCCTCATCTATCTCGCCGAAAAGGTAGGCCGGCTTCTGCCCGCCTCCGCGACAGAGCGACTGGTCGTCACAGAATGGCTGATGTGGCAGGCCGCCAATTTCGGCCCGACGCTCGGTTATGCCCATTATTTCCTGACCTACCATGCCGGACAGGCCCCCTTTGCCGAGACACGTTTCGCGGCGGATGTGGCGCGGCTTTACCGGACATTGAACGACCGCTTGAGCGAGCGGGAATTCGTGGCCAGCGATTTTTCAATAGCCGATATCGCCATCTGGCCATGGGTCTCACGTTTCGCGCGCCACAAAATCAATCTCGATGATTTTCCGGCGGTACAGCGGTGGTATCGCCAGCTTGGACAGCAGGAAAGTTTTCAGCGCGGTTATCGCGTACCCTTCGCAACGTCGGACGTACCCGGAATCTAACAGGCGACGAGGTGGCCGGGCGAAACCTCGCGATATTCACGCGGCTTGACGGCATAATCAACGGCGCGGATAGGGCTTTTCAGCTCGTCATTCGCAGCACCGCGCCTTGTGTTGCGGCGATCCGGGTCTGGCACCGGAACGGCCGCCATCAGCTTGCGGGTATAGTCATGCTGCGGATTGTCGAAGACAGCCGCACGCGGGCCGATTTCGACGATCTCGCCGAGATACATCACCGCCACACGGTGGCTGACGCGCTCCACCACCGCCATGTCATGGCTGATAAACAGAAAGGCAAGGTCGAGGCTCTGTTGCAGATCCAGCATCAGGTTGATGACCTGCGCCTTGATGGAAACATCCAGCGCCGAAACGCTTTCATCCGCGACAATCACCTTGGGCTGGAGCGCCAAGGCACGGGCGATGCAGATGCGCTGGCGCTGACCACCGGAAAATTCATGCGGGTAACGCGACGCCATGTCCGGTGAGAGGCCGACCTTTTTGAGCATGTCCGCCACCACATCCTTCGCCTCGCGGGCGCTTCCCATGCGGTGTTCCAGAAAAGGTTCGGCAATCGCGGCACCCACCGTCATACGCGGATTGAGCGATGCGAAAGGGTCCTGAAAGATCATCTGAACCGTCTTGCGCATGTCCCGCATGCCCGTCTTGTCGAGTGCGAGAATGTTTTCGCCGTTGACCACGACCGAACCGGCATCCGGCTCGATCAGCCGCATGATGGCGCGTCCGGTGGTGGATTTGCCGCAGCCACTTTCACCCACCAATGACAATGTTTCACCGGCCCTGAGCTCGAAAGACACGTTTTCCACCGCATGCACCCGGCCGCGGAGACGCCCCAGAAGACCGGAGTGAATATCGAAGCGCTTGGTCAGCCCCTCCACATTCAGGACCGGCTGTGCGGCTGCGTCAACGGTATCGGCGGGACGCGCCGGCTCCTGTGTTTCACCCGTGGTGGTATTGACGATGGGAAAACGGAGCGGTCTTTCCTCGCCCTTCATCGACCCCAGAACCGGAACGGCGGACAAAAGTGCGCGCGTATAGGGATGTTTACCGCGGTGGAAGATATCCGCAGTCGCACCGACTTCCACCTGCTCGCCGCGATACATGACGACTGTGCGGTCGGCGATTTCGGCCACCACACCCATGTCATGGGTAATGAACAGGACCGACGTTCCCTCCTCTTCCTGCAGCGTCTTGATAAGGTCGAGAATCTGGCCCTGAATGGTCACATCAAGCGCCGTCGTCGGCTCGTCGGCGATCAGGAGCTTCGGCCGGGAAGCGAGCGCCATGGCGATCATCACGCGCTGGCGCATGCCGCCGGAAAAGCGATGCGGATATTCATCGAAGCGCGAGGCGGCAGACGGGATGCGGACCTTTTCGAGAAGGCGGATCGTCTCTGCCCGCGCATCGGCTTTCGACATCGGCTGATGGCACAGCAGGGCCTCGGAAATCTGGTCGCCGATGGTGAAGAGCGGATTGAGGCTCGTCATCGGCTCCTGAAAGATCATCGCCACCTCATTGCCCCGCACCCGCCGCATGGCGTCTTCGGAAAGGGACAAGAGGTTGCGACCGCCAAGCAGGATTTCGCCCTGAACCCTGCTGCTTTCCCGATCCAGCAACCGCATGATGGAAAGCGAGGTAACGCTCTTGCCCGAGCCGCTTTCGCCGACGATCGCGACCGTCTCTCCCGGCCCGACATCGAAGGAAATATCACGCACCACCGGTTTCCAGCCGCCATCCACGTGAAAGGACGTGGTGAGATTGCGGACGGAAAGCACGGCATCTTCGGCACGGAGCGGTGCTGACTGCGGCATGGTCATGATCGTTCCCTTCTTTTCTTCTCATTTGAACTCAGGCAGGGCGTCGCCGCCTGTTTCTTCTCCCCAAGGGGGAGAAGGTGGCCCGAAGGGTCGGATGAGGGGGCAACGCCAGCGATAGACCGCACCCTTGCCCCCTCATCCCGCTGCCGCGGACTTCTCCCCCTCGGGGAGAAGAAACTCATGGCACCCGCTCGTTCCATATGCAGTCGTTACTTAGTCCGGCCAGCGCAGCATGCCGTCGAAACGGTGGCGGCTGCGGTCCTCGAACGGTGTTGCAATCACCTCGTTGGAGGCGCGCGCCTTGTCCAGCTCCTCGGCTAGCCGGGAAGCCACAATGGTTTCCTGGCCGGGATGCAGGTTGCAGGGGTCGAGATAGAAATAGCGGTGCTCCACCTCGTGGTCGCGGACAATGATCGGCGGGCTGCCTTTGGCGAGCGCCGTCGTCAGGTCCCAGGCGGTGATATGCGCTTCCTCGGCATCGATGATGACACGCAGACGGTCGAGCGGGTTGTTGGTCGGGTCGGGCTCGATCAGCGCCGTCACGCCCGGGCGTCCGTCCAGCGTCTTTTTCCAGAGGTTGAGGTAGCCGGTTTCACGCTCGCGAATGCCGGCATGGTCGCGCTTTTCCCAGGCTTCCAGCGCAGCCATCACGCCATAGATGCTTTCCTTGCCGACCTTCATGCCGCGGCCAACGCCCATATTCTGCAGGAAGGCGCTGCGCACCAGCTCCTTTTTGCCGGCGACGATGCCGGAAGTCGGGCCACCGAGGAACTTGTGGCCGGAATAAAGCACCACATCTGCGCCCGTCGCCAGAAACAGCTTCAGATCATATTCGGACGCCGCATCCACGATGACAGGCACGCCCCTGGCATGGGCGATCTCGACGAATTCGGAAAGATGCAGCAGGCCGTAATCCACCACATGGTGCGAGACGACATAGACCGCTGCAGCCGTCTTTTCGGTGATGGCGTTTTCCATGTGGAAACGATGGGTCGATGTTGCCTGCCCGATCAGCACCACCTTGCCGCCGCCGAGACGGATTGCCTGATCCACCGGCGCGCCATAGCTCACCACATGACCCATCTGCACCAAAACCTCGTTCTTCTCGGGCGCGACATCGGGCAGCTTTTCGATGGCCAGCAGATTATTGCCGGTAATGGCGCCCGCCACCGCAAGGCTTATGCCCGAGGAGCAGGAGGCCGTGACGAAACCGGCCTCGCCGCCCGTCAGCCTCGATATCACCGCGCTTGCCTTGCGTTGCAGATCGTTGATCTCGACGAATTGCGGCAGGATGGCCACCATGGCCTCTACCGCTTCCGGAACGACGATAGAAGCGCCGAGCGAGGTCATGGTGCCCGAGACGTTGATGACCGGGCGAAGGCCGATCCTGCTTCTGATATCCTCGGTCATGTCTTTCTCCTGTCCTTGCGATGCGATGGGCATCGACATATATGCCATAATAATGTAATAGCTTCTCAAAATTCATGAGGAGCCAAAATTGGACGCCCATAAACTGGACGAAACGCCTTCAACCGCCCTGTCCGACGCCGCCGAAAACGCGGACGCGAAGGCGGCCAAGCGCTCGCGCGTCAGCGGTATCGACCGCGCCCTTCAGGTTATTGATTACCTTTATGAAACCGGATCGCCAGCGGGCGCTTACGCTATTGCCAAGGCCATCAAGGCGCCGCTTTCCACCGTCTATGTGATCATTGACGATCTCGTCGAAAAGAACATGCTGGCGCGCAATGCCGATGGCAACATCTGGCTCGGCGCGCGGCTTTACCATTATGGCCTTGCTTATGCCCGCTCGCTGGATTTCATGGGTGTCGCCACCCACGAAATGCACGATCTGTGCCGCCACGCCGGCGAGACCGTTCAGCTTTGCGGCCGCGACGGCGACCATATGCTGGTGCTGGCCATGGCCGACGGTCCGAGCCATTTTCAGGTCGCCTCGCGCGTCGGCACCCGCGTTCCCTTGAACTGGACGGCATCCGGACGCCTGCTCGTCGGGCATCTTCCGGAGGCCGAACGCGTCGAGCTTTTCCGCCGTTGCGCCCGCACTTCTCCCACGGGCCGTGCGGAAATCAACCCGGAGACCCTGTCGCAATCGGCAGGCGCCGCCTTCCATGACCGGCTGTCGATACAGGTCGCCGAATCCGACTACGCCGTCGCCTGCATCGCCTCGCCGATCTGCGACAACAGGGGCGAATGCGTAGCGACGATTTCCATCGTGCTGCCGGAGCAGAAGGTGCTGGCGGACGAGAACCATTATACCGAACAGGTCAGGGTCTCGGCGGAACGGATCGAAAAGCTGATGGGCTGGCGCAACCATTGAACGGCCTCAATCCTTGAGTGCGACGATGGCTTCTATCTCAACGGTGATGTTGCCCGGCAGTGAGCCGAAACCAACGGCGGAGCGGGCGTGCTGTCCCGCATCGCCGAACACATCGATGAAAAGATCGGAACAGCCGTTAATGACGCTCGGATGATCGCGGAAATCGCTGACGGCATTGACCATGCCGAGCAGCTTGACCACCTTCTTCACCCGCGACAGGTCCCCCAGCGCCTCATGCATGACGGCAAGCAGGTTGATGCCGGTGAGCCGCGCATGGTTATAGGCCTCTTCCAGCCCGATTTCCGCGCCCACCTTGCCGGCGTAAAGATGGCCGTTTTCCTCCCGCGGCCCCTGCCCCGAAAGATAAAGCATGTTGCCTTCCACCACATGGGTGACGAAATTGGCGATCGGCGGCGGCGGCGGCGGCAGGGAAATGCCGAGCGCGGCGAGCCGGTCATAGGGCGAATGACGCCCCTCTGCCTCAAGCGAAGACTGTTTCACGCGAATTCCTCATAATACAGGGACGGGTATCCCTTAATCTCTGCGGAAGACGGAGGGGATTGCCCTCCTCCGCCTTGTCCATTTGGGTTCAGCGCCAGGAATAACCATGGCTGTGGCGCACGAGCTTGCGCGCCCTTGGAATGTAACGGCTGGCAGCAATCGCCTCCGCGCCGATGACCGCGTAACGCGGCTCGAACAGGCGCTTCAGGCGCGAGACGTCGCCATTGGAATCGGTCGCTTCCAGATCGGAATCCACGAGATCGAAAACCGTGAAATCGGCGCGCTGGCCGACATCGAGACGGTTTTCCATATCGAGGCGGATCACGGAGGCCGGATTGCGGGTGACGGCCTCGACGACATTTTCGAAGGGCATGTCGACCGCGAGCAGCTTCGACATGGTCGTCGCCAGATCCCAGACCGGGAAATTCATCGAATGGCCATGCAAATCCGTGGAGATCGAGAACGGCAGCAGCCCGCGCGCAATCGCCGCTTCCGCCACCTTGAAGGAGAAGGAGGCGCCGCCATGGCCGATATCCAGCCGAATGCCTTCGCCCGCACAACGTTCGGCAAGGTTGAACAGGTCCTCGTCTTCCATGATGCTGGAACCCGATTTGCCATTGAAGCAATGGGTCACGACATCGCCGGGGCCGAGAATTTCCAGCACCTCGTCGTAAAGTGCGGGCGGTTCGCCCACATGCACCATCATCGGCACTTTCAAGATCTTGGCGATCTTCTTGCCGAGCTTGACCGGCGTAACACCCCAGGAGCCGGTGATAACATGGCTCGCCCGCACCTTGAGGCCGACAATATGTTCGCTGTTTTCGGCGTAACATTCGATGATACGATCGAGATCGATATCCTTGATGTCGCGCAGTTCCGGCACGCGGTTACAGGCGACGAGACCGATGGAACCGAGATTGAGGAAGGCCTTGATGCGTTCCCTCGAGGGCTCGATGATATATTCACGGAAACCGTGGAAATTCGCCTCACCCGCCGAACCGGCATCCACCAGCGTGGTCACGCCGCGCTCGGCCCCGCATTCCGAGGGGCGGATGGAGATATCGGTGCCGCCATGCCAGATATGCACGTGCAGATCGACCCAGCCGGGCGAGACGAAGGCACCCTTGGCATCGATGCGCTGCGCATCAGCAGGCGCTTGAAGGCCAAGCCCAACCGCAGCAATCCTGCCATCGCCGCCGATCAGGATATCGGTCGAAGCCTGTGGTGCACCCTTTTCGAAACCGACGGGTTTGACATTGGTGAGAAGAATGGGAGCTTGAAGAGGCGTTTTCGCCTGTTCACCGGACGTCATATTACAAATCCCTTCGCAGTCTTGGGTCGAGCATGTCCCGCAGCCCGTCACCGACCATTTGCAGCGACAGCACGGAAAGAATGATGGCAAAGCCGGGGAAATAGGTCATCCAGTCGGCCTGGCCGATATATTGGCGACCGGCGGAGATCATGGTTCCCCAGGTCGGAATTTCCGGGCTGACACCGAGCCCCAGAAACGACAGGCCGGCCTCGGCCAGCATGGCGCTGGCAAAAAGGAAGGTGCATTGAACGAGGATCGGCGAGACCAGATTGCGCAGCACATGCCGCGTCATGATGTGGAAGGTGGAAATGCCAAGCGCCTTCGCCGCCTCCACATAGGGCAATTCGCGGATCACCAGGGTCGAGGCGCGCACGATGCGGGCAAGGCGCGGCGAATAGACCACGGCAAGTGCGATGATCACCGTCGTCAGCGACGGGCCGAGTGCTGCAACCAGCGCAATCGCCAGCAGAATATCCGGGAAGGCCATCATCGCGTCGATCAGCCGCGCAATCGGCGTATCCAATTTCTGGAAGAAGCCGGCGAGCAGGCCAAGGGTGATGCCGATCAGCGCCGAAAGCGCCACCACGGCGGCGCCGACCAGAAGCGACAGCCTTCCGGCATAGATGGTGCGCGAGAAGACGTCGCGACCGAACTCGTCGGTGCCGAACCAGTAAAGCTCGCTTGGCGGCTTCAGGCGGTTCACGATCGACAGTTTCGACGGCGAATAGGGCGCAATCATCGGCGCGAAAACCGCGAGCAGCACGAAGACGAGCAGCACAATGAGACCGGCAGCGACCGTCTTGCGCTTCACGAGGCGCCGAATGAACAGGACGGTCGGGTTGCGTGCCGGCGGAGCGGTGGAAACGATATCGGCCATCAGTAACGAACCCTCGGATCGACCAGCAGATAGAGCATGTCGATTGCAAAATTGATGAGCACGTAAAGCCCGGCGATGACGAGAAGCGCGCCCTGAATGACCGGATAATCGCGCCTGAGAACGGCCGAGACGACGAGATTGCCGACGCCCGGCAGACCGAAAACGGTTTCCGTGACGACCGCGCCGGAAATCAGCACGGCGGCGGTAAGTCCGAGCACGGTGAGGATGGGAATAAGCGCGTTTTTCAACGCATGTTTCATCACCACGCGGCGCTCCTTGACCCCCTTGGCACGGGCGGTGCGGACATAGTCGTCACCTAAAACATCCAGCATCGAGGCGCGGGTGAAGCGCAAAATGAGGGCGGAGGAAACGAGGCCGAGCGCGATTGCCGGCAGGGTCAGGTGATACATGCGCTCAAGGAAGCTAGCACCCGGCCCGCCATAACCCGATACCGGGAACATATCGAGCCGCACGGCGAAGACCTGCATGAGGATGAGGCCGAGCCAGAAGCTCGGAATGCTCGCCGCCAGCATCGCCACCGTCGTCGCTGCCTGATCGACAAAAGAGCCACGCCGGTACGCGGCATAGATACCGATGGGAAGCGCGATGACGCTGGCGATCAGCAGCGAAAAAATCGTCAGGAAAAAGGTCGGTTCGGCCCGGTCCAGCAGGGCTGATCCCACCGGCATATTGAGGAAGATAGACTGGCCGAGATCGCCCTTCAGCAATTGCCCGATATAATAGACATATTGCACGCCGAGCGACTGATCGAGGCCGAGCCGGCCGCGCAGCTCCGCAATATCCTGCGCCGAGGCATCCGGCCCCAGCATCACGGCCGCCGGATCTCCGGGCGTGACGCGCAGGATGACGAAAACGATGGTGACGACGAGGAACATCACCACGATCATTCCCGCAAGTCTCTGGAAAATATACCGTATCACGTATCAAGGCTCCGAAGCGGGTGATAGGCCGCGACCAGGCGACGGTTGAACCGGGTTGCTTAAAGATCGACTGCTCACTTCCGTCATGCCGGACTTGATCCGGCATCCGGCCACCACGCGTCCGCGTGGTGAAAAGGTCTCTTGCGATCAAGGACTTGATCGCGCTGGACCCCGGCTCAAGGCCGGGGTGACGGCGTGCGGTGCCGGCCTTACTTCGGGACCGATGCATTCCAGAAGTAAGGCCATGGAGCCGGATCGACGCCTTCCAGCTTGTTGGACTTGGCCGCCACGGCATTGAAGTCGCCGATCTTGATGAGCGGCAGCTCGGCATAGATCGTCTTCTGCACATTGGCCCAGAGCGCGATGCGCTTGTCAGGATCGGCTTCCGAGGTGAAGGCGTCAACCGCCGCCTTACGCGCCGGCGTATCCCACCAGCCTGGCGAGCCGGTGGAGAGCGCACCGATCAGCGCCGGCTCCGGCAGGAAGGGGCTATGGGTGATGTAGATATCCCAGAGCTTCGGATCGGCGCGGCGCTGTGTCAGCGTCGCCCAGTCCACCACCTGCATATCCACCTTGAAACCGGCAAGTTTCAGATATTCCGCAGCAACCTGCGCCATCTTGTAGTGGAACTCATACTGCCGGCTGGTGAGGATGCGCAGCGGCTCGCCATTATAACCGGCAGCCTTCAGCTTTTCGGCAGCAGCTTCCGGGTTGCCGACGTTGTAAGTGCCCTTGACGCCCTCTTCCGAATGCCAGGAGAAATTGGACGGATAATAGGCGCCATCGAGCGCATAGAAATCCGTGCTGCCGAAAGCGGCCGCCAGCATGTCTTCCATGTTCAGCGCTTCGGTCACCGCCTTGCGGACCTCCAGCTTGGAAGAAAGCCCCTCCTTCGTGTTGAACACGAAGACCGGATAACCGAAAGGCTTCAGCATCAAAGGCTGCGAGGCAGACGACGACTTCACCTTGTCGAAGGATTCCACCGGAATGGAATCGACGTAATCATATTGCCCGGAAACGGCGGCTTCGACGCGAGTATTCGGATCGGGCACCGGAACGAAGCGGATTTCATCGAGATACTGGTGGCGTGCACCGCCATAACCGTCGCTTTCGCCATTGCGGGACTTGTAGCCATCGAAACGGACGAGCTGGATATACTGGTCGGCCTTGCGTTCCTTCAGCATATAGGGACCGGTGCCGATGAATTCGGCCATCGGCTCCGCCTGCTTTTCGGCCGGCAGAATGATGGCTGCGGAATTGTTGAAGGCGAGCAGCGAGGCGAGCGGCGCATAGGGCTGCTTGAGGGCAATCGTGACCGTTCCGGCATCCGGCGCGGAGATATTGTCGATAAAGCCGGCTGCCTGCTTGCCGCGCGAGGCGATCTTCATCCAGCGGCCGAGCGAGGCGACGACATCTTCGGATGTCATGTCGCTGCCGTCATGGAACTTGATGCCCTGCCTGAGCTTGATCGTGTAGGTTTTGCCGTCCGCACTGATCTCGGGCAGGCTTTCCGCCAGAAGCGGTGTCACCTTCCAGCCCTTGTCGAAGGTATAGAGCGTTTCGAAAATGTGCTGCGTGACGATGCCGACGAGATCGGCAGTAGACGCCATGGGATCGAGGGTCGGCGGCTCGCCGATCGTGGCGACATTGATAACACCGCCCTTCTCCGCAGCCATCATTACACCCGGCGCCAACATCAAAGCGGCGGTGGCGAGAAATGCAAGTTTACGTCTCATGGTCAAGCTCCCAGCTCTTATGTGTTCCATTATTATGTTATATGCATCTTTATAACAGAATATCTCGATAAGACGCCTTGTCAATGACAATGCGGCGCGATGATGGGTTTCCATGATCGGCAAAACGCAAGACAAGTCTTCAGGAGAAGTGGCAGCACCGTTTAAGACAATGAAAAAACAGGATTTTCGCCCAAAATACGGCGCGCGGTGATATCCATCTCTTCCGGCTGGGAGAGAGGGAATGACGACCGTCGTCTAACTGCAAAGGAAGAAAGGGAATTAAGAAGGTTGGATATTTCGCATTTGCGAACAAAGTGCTATTAAAGAGCGGACTAACGCTAGGCCACCACAGACATACCCGCATATTCTTATTAATCGTTACGCTATTTGACGCCGTCAGCCGTATTTTCAAGGGCTGCAGACAGACCTGATATTCTACACCGCCAAACTTTATTCCACGGCGGAACACAAATTTTTATTACGTTGAAATTATTGAGGAAATTATGAAGACGGCAATCGTGCATGACTGGCTCACCGACAGAGGCGGGGCCGAAAAAGTGCTTCACAACCTTCTTGAAATTTATCCTCACGCGGATCTGTACTGCCTTGTCGATTTCATGAGCGAGCGCGACCGGGGGTTTCTCGGCGGCCGTCCCGTCAACACCTCCTTCATCCAGAAGCTGCCTTTCGCGCGAAAAAAATACCGCTCCTATCTGCCGCTGATGCCGCTTGCCATCGAACAGTTCGATCTGAGCGGCTACGATCTGGTGATTTCCTCGAGCTATGCGGTTGCCAAGGGCGTCATCACCGGCCCGGGCCAGTTTCACGTCTCCTATATCCATAGCCCCATCCGCTACGCCTGGGACCTACAGCACCAGTATCTCAAGGAAACCAGACTGACGCGCGGCTTCACCTCATGGATCGCGCGCGCCATTCTGCACTATATCCGCATGTGGGACATCCGCACCGCCAACGGTGTCGACCTGATGACGGTCAACTCCAAATTCATCCGTAACCGGGTGCGCAAGTGTTATGGCCGCGATTCCACCGTGATCTATCCGCCGGTGGACACGTCCCATCTTTCCCCGTCCGAGCTTAAGGGTGACTATTTCGTCACGGCATCGCGGCTCGTGCCCTACAAGAAAGTGCACCTGATCGTGGAAGCCTTTGCAAAGATGCCCGACAAACGGCTGGTCGTCATCGGCGACGGGCCGGACATGAAACGCATCCGCGAAATCGCCACGCCGAATGTCGAAATTCTCGGTTTCGTCGGCAATGACGAGCTTCACAAATACATGGCCGAGGCCAAGGCCTTTGTTTTTGCGGCAGAAGACGATTTCGGCATCGTGCCGGTCGAATCCCAGGCGCTCGGCACACCGGTCATCGCCTATGGTAAGGGCGGCGTGCTGGAAACCGTCGTTCCGCTTGGCGCCTCCAACCATCCGACCGGCCTTTATTTCGGTGAGCAGACACCGGAGGCAATCTGCGCCGCCGTGCAGGAATTCGTCGACAATTCTGACCGCTTCGACAAGAACGCCTGCATCAACAATGCCGCCCGCTTCTCACGCGAGCGTTTCCTGCGTGAATTCGCGGACACGGTGAATTTCGCACTGGCTGAGCGGGCATGACAGGCACATAAAAAAACATTTACAAAACAATTGATTAGTCTTCGCGTCAGTAAACGACAAAAGAAACCGCGTAAGCGTGACAAAACTGCACTAGCGCAATGCAGCAATCAAAGAGATTATGGCATCCAACTGAATATTGAAGCGCAACAATACTGACACCATCAGGGGATTCAAACATCGTGCCTCGCCCGGAATTTTTCGGCGCAGTTGAGCGATGATGAACTTGAAGCATCGTCTGAAATTGGGCATATGCCTGATAGGGGACGTAAACATCCGGGGATGCGATTCCGCTGAACGGATGTAATGCCGGTTTGGATTTCCTTTACCGGTGTCATTTATGAAGCGCTTATTTTTAAAAACTTATACGATGTCCGAATTATTTCTGCTTTTCGGACGGCATTCATTTCGAGGACCAAATGCGTTTATTGAATGTTTCGATTCTGCTTGCCTCTGCAGCACTGGCGGGTTGCACGGTTACTGCGGCCTCCGGCCCCGATGCAGCCTCGATCGAATCTAACGCTTCCGTGAAATTCGCATCCAAGGACAAGCAGAAAACCGCCGGTGTCGACTACGCGCTGCTCGACATCAACAGCTCCGTCCTCAATTACGTCGGCGACACCACAACCACCACCCTGCTCGGCAGTTTCGGCGGCGGCAAGGGCGGTGTTCCGGCGCTGCCGATGGGTGTCGGCGACGTGGTGCAGGTCGCGATCTTTGAAAGCCAGGCCGGCGGCCTGTTCATTCCGAACGACGCGGGCAGCCGTCCCGGAAACTTCATCAGCCTGCCGAACCAGACCGTGGACCGGGAAGGCAATATCAGCGTTCCCTATGCGGGCAAGATTCGCGCCACCGGCCGCAACGTCGAGGATGTGCAGAGCGAAATCGAGGAACGGCTCGCCAACCGCGCCATCGAGCCGCAGGTTCTTATCACCAAGATTTCCAGCCGCTCCGCACAGGCTTCCGTGCTGGGCGATGTCAAGGAACCGACGAAGGTTCAGCTTTCGGAAGCGGGCGATCGGGTTCTCGACGTCATCTCCTATGCAAAGGGCCTCAGCGCCCCGAATATCGAATCCTATGTCACGTTGATCCGTCGCGGCAAGACCGCCCGCGTCAACTACAACCACCTCGTCAGCACGCCGTCCGAAAACATCTATGTGGTTCCGGGCGACACGATCATGGTGGAGCGTGAGCGCCGCACTTATCTTGCTTTCGGCGCTTCGGGCCTCAACGGACGTTTCGAGTTCGAGGATGCCGATCTCAAGCTTTCGGATGCACTCGGCAAAGCGGGCGGACTGCTCGATTCCCGTGCCGACCCGGCTCAGGTCTATGTCTATCGTATCGTCAAGCGCGATCTTCTCGTGAAGCTCGGCATCAATACGTCCAAGTTCCCCGGACAGGACGTTCCAGTCATCTTCCGCGCCAATCTGCGCGATCCGTCGACCTTCTTCGCCGCTACGAAGTTCCCGATGCAGGATCGCGACATCATCTATGTCACCAACTCGCAGGCCACCGAACTTTACAAGTTCCTGGATCTCGTCGGCTCCGTACCGGCAACGACGGGCAATGTCGCCGAGGACGTGCTGGCAACCCGCAACGCCATCCGGGCCTTCTAATCGGCGGCTTCTCGCCGTTCATACCAAAGCCGCCCCGTAAACGAGGCGGCTTTTTCTTTGGCCGGAACCAGCGGCGAAGAAAAACATGGTCAAGCATTGCCTTGGGCATGAACCGAAACCGTCTGCCTCCTGAAAGGCAAGGGATATAGCGACTGTCATTGTCGCCGCCATTACAAAAGTTTAAGGTGATTTCGCAGCGCATTGGGTGTCTTGTGGGGGAAAGCTGCTCCCAAGGCTTACCGCACATGTTCGGGAAACATGTATCGCTCTCATTACGCGGAATCGTCAGATGAAACGTTTCTGGACCGCTCTCAGCGTTCTTGCCATCGCAGCCGCCGGTGCCTGGTATTTCAAGGATCGCCTGCCGCTCGATCAAGTCCCCTATATCAAGCAATTTGCCAGCGTGTCTCCCAGGGCCGACGCCGAAACGGCGACGCAGTCCTCCCAAAGCGGCCAACCAGCCCGGCAGCAGGGACAAAAACAGGGTGGAGGGCGGCGCAATGGCGGGCCACCCACCGTCAGCACCATCGCCGTCGGCAAGGCGACGCTGCCGATGGATGCAACGGCGACGGGCTGGGCCGTTGCGGCCGACATCACCAATATCGCGCCGCTTCAGGCCGGCCTCGTCATGGAAATCGAGGCGAAGGACGGTCAGCATATCAAGGCGGGCGACCTTATCCTCAAGATGGATGACCGCATCGCCCGCGCCGCTGTCGACAAGGACAAGGCCAATATCGCCGCCGATCAGGCAACGCTGGAGCAGACGGAGGCCGCCTTCCAGCGCGCCGCCAATCTCGTCAAGCAGAGCGCGGAATCCCAGCAGGTGCTGGATCAGGCAAGGGCGGCGCGGGATAGCGCCAGCGCCAAGATCGATGCCGACAAGGCAACGCTTGCCTCCGACCAGGTGACGCTCGAGCACATGGAAATCCGTGCCCCCTTCGATGGGCGGCTCGGTGATATCAGTGTCAGCCCCGGCGCCTATCTCAGCGCCGGCGTCAATATCGTGACGATCACCAAATACGATCCGATTTCGGTCAGTTTCCGGCTCTCTCAGCGCTATCTACCGCAATTGCGAGAAGGCGTGGCGAAAAATACCGCAGTCGATGTCGACCCCGCGGCGACGGGGGGCGAACCGATGAGCGGCGTGCTGCGGTTCTACGACAATACGGTGGATCAGACCTCCGGTACGGTGCTGGCCAAGGCGGAATTCAAGAACGATCGCGGTCTTTTATGGCCCGGCCAGTCCGTCAATGTCACCGCGCACTTCGTTTCGGACGATGAAATGATCGTCGTACCGACGGTTGCCGTGCGGCCGGGGCCGAAGGGCAATTTCGTCTATACCGTCGATAGCGAGCATCATGCCCATATGACGCCGGTGGAAGTCGCCCGCTCGAATGGCGATCTTACCGCCATCGCAAGCGGTCTCAATGGCGGCGAGCATGTGATTATCGAGGGTCAATCCGAACTTGCCGACGGCCAGTTCGTGGTCGAGCAATTTTCCGACAAGGGCGGTGCGGCCGGCAATCTGGCCGCCAATATTCCGCAGGAAAAGGTTGGCGGCCAATGATCCCGAATTTCTGCATCAACCGGCCCGTCGCCACCACGCTTCTCGCCATCGGCCTGGTGCTGGCCGGACTTGCCGGCTTCCGCCTGCTGCCCGTCGCCGCCCTGCCGAAGGTGGATTTCCCGACGATCAACGTTTCCTCGTCGCTTTCCGGCGCTTCGCCGCAAACCATGGCCACATCGGTCACCACACCGCTGGTCAAGCAGTTCGAGACCATTCCCGGCGTCAGCGAAATCAGCGCCACCAACACGCTCGGCAACAGCTCGATCGTGCTGCAGTTCGATCTTAACCGCGATATCGATGCAGCGGCGGCCGATGTGCAGGCCGCGATTTCACGCGCGCAGCGGCAATTGCCGAGCAACATGACGACAACACCAAGCTATCGCAAGACCAACCCGGCCGATGCGCCGGTGCTGCTGCTTGCCGTCAATAGCAAGGAGATGCCGACTAGCAAGGTGGACGAAATCGCCGAGAACATCATTTCTCCGCTTCTTTCCACCATATCGGGCGTCGCGCAGGTGAGCATCTATGGCGCGCAGACCTATGCCGTGCGTATCGGCCTCGATCCGGCCCAGCTTCAGGCAAGAGGGCTTGGCGTCGACACCGTCACCACGGCCATAGCCCAGGCGAATAATCAGGTGCCCGTCGGGGCTTTGCAGAACGACAATCAGCGCCTGACGATCGAGGCCGATACCCAGCGCACCAATGCGGCCGCCTTCCGCTCGCTGGTCGTCTCGACGAATAATGGCGCGCCGATCCATCTCGGCGATATCGCCAATGTCACCGACAGCATCGACAACACCAATGCCGGCAGCTGGTTCGACGGCGAACAGGCCATCGTTCTCGCCGTGCAGCGCCAACCGGACGCCAATACGGTCGACGTGGTGGACGCCATCAAGGCCAAGCTGCCGGCGCTTCACCAGCAATTGCCGCCTTCGGTCAATATCAACGTCATGAATGACGCCTCGACCGCCATCAAGGACGCGATTTCGGACGTGCAGTTCACGCTGTTTCTCACCATCGGGCTGGTGGTTGCGGTCATCTATCTCTTCACCGGGCACCTGACGGCGACCATCATTCCGGGTCTTGCAGTCCCCCTGTCTCTCATCACCGCCTTCGGCATGATGTATGTTCTGGGCTACAGCATCGACAATATCTCGCTGCTCGGTCTGACACTTTCGGTGGGGCTGGTGGTGGACGATGCCATCGTCATGCTGGAAAACATCCTGCGCCTGCATGAAAAAGGCCTGCCCATGCGCGAAGCGGCCCTTCAGGGCGCGGCAGAGGTCAGCAGCACCATTCTCTCCATGTCCATCTCGCTGGTGGCCGTCTTCATCCCCATCCTGTTGATGGGCGGCGTCATCGGCAGGCTCTTCAACGAGTTCGGCATGGTCGTCACGCTCGCGATCATGGCCTCGGCGCTGGTCTCGCTGACGGTGACGCCTATGCTCGCTTCGCGCCTCTCCGGCCACTCCTCCAGACCACCGGCGATCATCCGCTGGTTCGATGCGGGTTTCGAACGCACGCTGCGCGCCTATGGCCGCGCCGTCGGCTGGTGCCTTTCCCATCGCCGCATCGTTTTGGCATCGTTTCTTGCCTCGGTCGCGGCATCGCTCTATCTCTTCGAAACCCTGCCCTCCAGCTTCTTTCCCCAGGAAGATATTGGCCGTCTTTCGGTTTCGACGCAGGCGCGTGAGGATATTTCCTATACGGCGATGCGCGATCTCCAGGCCCAGGTCGCCGATCAGATTCGCAAGAATCCGGCCGTGGTGCACGTCACCTCCATAGTCGGCGGCAATTCCCGCAATCCGCTGAACAACGGCTCGATGTTCGTGGAGCTGAAGCCTAAGGAAGAGCGCGCGCCGCTCAGCCAGGTGCTGGCGGAACTGGGGCAGGCCACATCGAAAGTGGCGGGCATCCGCACCTATATCAATCCGCAGCAGAGCCTGCGTTTCGGCGGACGCAGCTCCGCCAGCCAGTACCAGCTCGTCGTTCAGGGCCTGAATGCCGACACGACCAATGAATGGTCGAACAAGCTGATGGAAGCGATGCGCCGCGACCACACCTTCACGTCAGTCACCTCCGACGCCCAGAACGGCGCGATCGCCGCGACGATTTCCGTCGACCCGGAAAAGGCGGCTGCCTTCGGCATCACCAACGACCAGTTGCGCAAGACGCTGGAAATGTCCTTTGGCGGTTATACGGCGGCACAGATCCAGTCGACCGGCGACAGCTACGACGTGATTGTGGAATTCGACAGCTCGAAACCGTGGAATGATGATTTCCTCAGCGATATCAACATTCTTTCGGCAAAATCGGGCGTTCTGGTTCCGCTTTCAAACTTCGCCAGCCTCACCCGCACGCAGGCGCCCGTTACCATCAACCAGACGGGCCAGCTCGTCTCCACCACCATCTCCTTCAACCTGCCGGACGGCGTGGCGCTTTCCGATGCCACGAGCCGGATCGATCAGATCAAGAGCACGATAGGCCTGCCGCAGGATGTCTTCACCAGCTATGGCGGCACGGCGGCGATCTTCCAGCAGAGCCAGGGCAATACCGGCATTCTCATTCTGGCGGCGGTTCTGACCATCTATGTGGTTCTCGGCGTGCTTTACGAGAGTTTCATCCATCCGCTGACCATCCTCTCCGGCCTGCCGGCTGCTGCCTTCGGCGCGCTGGTGGCGCTGAAGGTGATGGGCATGGATTTCTCGATCATCGCGCTGATCGGCCTGCTGATGCTGATCGGCATCGTCAAGAAAAACGCGATCATGATGATCGATGTCGCGGTGGAACTGATGCGCGAAAAGGCCGAGCCGCCCGCAACCGCCATTCACGAGGCCTGCGTGCGCCGTTTCCGGCCGATCATGATGACGACCTTCTGCGCGCTGCTTGGGGCGCTTCCCATCGCGCTCGGTTCGGGCGCGAGTTCGGAACTGCGCCAGCCGCTCGGCGTCGCCGTGGTTGGCGGCCTTATCGTCTCGCAATTGCTGACGTTGTTCATCACGCCTGTCATTTTCGTGGAAATGGACCGGTTCGGCCACTTCCTCACCGGGTTGTTTTCCCGCAAGAAATCAGCCGGGAAGCACGCCGAGCCGCAAAAGCCAGAGGGCAAAGGCGAACCTGATTCCGTCGCTGCCTAGATCATTTTGATTTTACGACTTGTCCGGACGTAAAAGCGTTTCCACTTTCACTGGAAACGCTCTAACGCAGATTTCCGAGGCGCTTCAGCGCCTCGGAAAAACCCGCCGCCTGCAACTGGAACGACACCGTGCGGCCCTGCAGATCGGGGGCTTCGATCGTTAATGTCTTTCCCGCCTCAAGCGCCGAGACAAGCTCGACAAAGGGCGTGAAGGACACGATGCAGCCGACGGGCAGGCAGGTGCTAACCTGCACTTCCTGCAGCCGCACAGTTCCGGATTTCACCGAAAACAACTTTGTGACGGCAAGGCCGAAAGGCATGACGATGGTGCCGGACAATTTGTCAGGCATTTTCGGATCATCAATCCGGAATTCGACCGAGACGACAAGCTTGCGGGTTTTCTCCTCAAGCTGGACCTGGGCTATGGCGCAGGCCGGCTTTTCCACCGCCACTGAAGCGTTCGGGTCGGCCTCGTCCTTTTTCGCTGGCGCCGCGCAGGCGAGCTGCCAGCTTCCATAAACCTCGTGCATGAGCCCAGCAACCTTCGCTGCCTCCTGCGCAAGCGCACTCGCTGCAACATTGGCGGAAAGGAAGGCAGCGAGGGCTGTCTTCCCAACCAAGTTTTGACAACGCCTCATCAAAAACGGACTCCCAGTTCGGCAGAGGCGGATTGATCCAGCATGCCTGCTCCGAAAACAGCGCCATAACGGAATGTCAAAGTGGCGGCGGGATTGAGGTCGTAGCGCAGTCCCAGATTGATCAACGCCGCATCCTGCGCCATCGCCGCACTTGTAACAGAAAAGCCTTGGCCACCCGTGTAGAACAAGGTGTTCTCAACCGCCGGATCGCCATAGGCATGACGCCAGCCGATATCGAACATCGCCTGCCCAGCCATACCCTCAAATGCGATATCACGGCTGAAACGCGCACCAAGCGTTGAATAAAGCTGGTCATGGCTGGCAGAGCCGGAAGAAACGGCGGCCATGCCGCCCTTCTCGCCGAAGGCATCCGTCTTCGTATTCACATAACTGATATTGGCGTAGGGTTCGAACTGGACGAGATCAAAATCGAAACGCCAGGCTGCCTCGGCAAAGACTTGCGTGGTGGAGGCGTCATAGCCAGCGGCCAGATTTTCCTGCAATGTCGAAAACGACACCGCCCGGCGGGTTTCGACGTCCTGAAATGCGTGAATAGCTCCAAAGCGCAGCGAGGCCGGGCCAATTGCCGCGCCCGCATAGGCAGCCGCATAAAAGCTGTCCACATCTGCTGACGCCAAAAAAGACTTCTGGCTGATGACATCACGGCCATAACCGGCAGCAACACCGGTGCGCCAACCGTCGCCCCAATCACCATCGAGACCAAAAAAGACGCCGCCACCCTTCATACTGACCGACGAGCCGTTGCCATCGCCATCGATATGTCCGCGCGACCCGAAACCATTTGACCAGAAAGTGAGGGAGCCTTCATCGATATTCATCGGATCCGATGCCCCCGCCCTTTCGACAGCAGGCAGGATCGGACGCGCATCAATACCCTTGAACGCGCTGCGCAACCGGTTGAGAATGACATCACGGGTCAACTGACTGCGATTTATCAATGCCATGGCAAGTGAAGGATGCAGTTCACCGGCAAGCTGTGAGAAGGCTGATTGGGTTTCGTCTGACTGGAGAAACACCGCCGTCTGATAAAGCGGTGAGGCATCCCCGCTCGCCTCAACAGCCCTCGCGGCGCTGCGTGCGTTTTCCGTCAAAGTCGCCGCGGCAAGAAGCCCGGGTTCGGGCGATACACGGTTGAAAGAGAGATAGGCTTTGCTGTTATCGGCGCTTTTTGTGACGCCGACGATCAGGTAGGCGAAATTTTCGTCCACGCTGGAAAATGCGCCGCTAATGCCGCCGGTTGCCGTCAGGATCGCATATGGGGTGCCGAGACTATAGGCCGAAGGGCTCGACAGCGGTGTGACGACGAGACTGACATTGTTACCGATGGTAATAGCGCCATTGATATCAAGCCTGTCGGAACTGCCTGATGCGTCGATTTCGACGGCATAGGCCGAACCGCTGGCGAATGTCACATCGCCCGTGGAGGTGAGCGTGCCGATGGAATTGCCAGGCGAAAGCGTGCCGCCGGAAGCAACGGTCAGGCCGCCGATGGTGCCGGAACCGCCAAGCACCGCACCGCTGCCGACGGTCACCATGCTTGCGAGTGAGCCGTTGACGCTTAGCTTGCCCGAGGAAACCTCGGTTACGCCCGAATAGGTGCTGTTTCCGGTCAGGACGATATTGCCATCTCCCGTTTTTTTAAGGGTGCCGGTGCCGCTGATGCTATTGAATAGCGTGCCCGCGCCATCGATAACGAGCTGCGCATCATTGGCAATGCCGCCGGAGCCGAAACTTCCCGCCGTGCCCCTCAGCGTACCACTCGAAATTGTGGTGCCGCCGGAATAGCTGTTATTGCCCGAAAGTGTTGTGACGCCGGCCTCTGCCACCACCCTGCCCGTCCCCGAAATATCGGCGGTTAGAAGATAGCCGGTCTCGGAATGATTAAAGACGATGCTGCCATTGCCGGCGCCAAAGCTTATGGTCCGCGCATCGACAGCACCGGCCGAACGCGCCGTCTGACCCGCCGCCGCCCCGATGTTCAAAACCCCCGTGGAACCCGCCGACATGGCGATGATGATGGTGGGCGTGGCGATGGATGCCCCGCCTGTCACCTCCAGCGCCCCGGTTCCGGAACCGCCGATGACCATACCCCCGGCCACCGTGGCCCGTGATCCGACGCCGGTTACCAGAACAGTGCCGTCCGCTCCGGTTTTACTGGCAACATAAAGGTTATGTGCATCGAGTGACGCGTCATTCGTCACCGTCAGGCTGCCGGAACCGCCAAAGCCGACATAAATCGCGCCGGAACCGGTCGCAGCGGAATCGGCTGTAACGGTCGAGCCCGTGCCGGTGACGGTCAGCGCGCCGGAGGAGCCGTCGATATTGCCAAGCACGATATTCGCCGCCCGGATATCGCCGCCAGCACTGACCGTGGCGTTTCCGGTTGCTCCTTTGTCATAGCCGACGAAAAACTCTCCGGTCATCGTCCAGCGGGATCCGTCGCCGGCCACGGCGACGGTCGAATTGGAACCATTTCGCTCCCCAACATATCCATCGTCGCTAAAAACCGCACCTCCAGCCTCGATCGCCGCCGAGCCGTTGCCCGAATGACCGACGGCTAAATCGCTTTTGCTCCGCAAGATGCTTCCATCACCAGCGATGCGGATTGAGCCGGTCGCGCCGGCATTTTCGCCGAGAACGACATATCCGGCATCGACACGGCCACCGGCGGTGACAACCAGGGAGCCCGCGCCGTTCTCGCCTACCACCATGTCATCCTTCACGGACCACAGGGAACGCGCACCATCGACGACGGCCGCACCGGTTGCCCCGGCAGCGGCATCGAGACGCGCTCTGGCGCTGTCTACGGAACCGCCCGCCGTAATGTTAAGCGTTCCGTTGCCAATCTCCAGATCGTCGGTCGACCAGCTGGACCTATCCCCGGTCACCGTTGCCGAACTGGCCGATTGGAAGCCGACAACGGCGTCGCCGCTTTTGACCTTTCCGGCGGCCTCAACCAGAAGCGTCCCCGCTCCGCCATCGCCGATCTTCAGCCCCCCATCGCTTTGCAATAACGAACCACGACCGCTGACCTTCACTCCACTTCCGCCCGCCGAATCCAGACTGGCGATGACAGTCGTCCGATTGATAACAGTACCGCCGCCCGAAATCGTCAGAGTGCCGACACCGGCTTCGCCGATCACCATCTCGTCCGATGTCACCCAGCGGCTGTCGGCGCCGGAGACAATAGCGACGCCATGGGAGCCCACATCGTCGCCGATGACGCTGTTCACGCTTTTCAGCGTGCTGCCTGCCAAAACCTTGAGGCTGCCTGTGAGGCCGGTTGCAAGCGAAGTCCCGCTGCCGTAACCGACAATAATAGTATTGGAACTGGAGAGGCTGGATGAATTATCAAGCGTGAGGGAGCCGTTTCCTGTCCCGAATCCGCCTATGTGGATGTCGCCCGACGCCGCCCTTGTACCATTCGACAGAACAAGAGTTCCCGTGCCGTTACCACCGATGGAAAGAAGATTGCTGTTACTCCAGGTCGCGCTGGAAAAAGTTGCCGTACCGGAGACCCCATCCGTTAGACCAAGGTAGAACGATTTCGTATCCAGTGAACCACGGACCACAAGCGTACCGTTGCCACCGGCGCCGAGGCCGACCGACAATCCGCCAATGCTTCCGCTGTTGCCGATCGTTATCGCCGGCCCCAAACTATCGACGATGGCGTCATCGTCCGCATTCGGCACGCGCTGCGTTGGCCCCCAATTCGTGGCGGTGAACCAGTCACCTCCATCAGGCCCCGTCCAGCGCAGCGTTTCCGCCACGGCGACATGTGCCGGGACCATTGAAAGCAACAGGACAAGAAGACCCTTTGCGTCGAGAATGACGACTTTGCGTCGTGGCTCCTGACCTGTCCCCGCTATCGGACGGCTTTCGCCTTCCAGGACATGGCAGAAACAAGCGGACATTCACTCTCCCTTACCCGCACAGACGGCGGCCTTCGATCCGACGAATCACCGTTCGCGCGTAAAGGTAAACTAGGCCGGTTTGGAAGATATTTTCCAGTATGAAGAGCGTAAAATGTCGTTTTTACTGACTGAATAAATATAAACGGAGCGCGATGGCGCGCTCCGTGAAATATTTCAGAAGGCGGGCGGAGTAACATTGTCTCGCCGGAAGCCGGAAGGCAAACCAGCAGCGTCTGTTACTGCCGCGAAAACCTTCCAAAGGCTCCGCCCGAAAAGCACAGCGGGTCCCCGTCGCGATGGGCGGCGCGCAGCACCTCGCCGACGATGATGGTGTGGTCGCCCGCATCGTGGGACGCTGCCTGCCGGCATTCGAAACGGGCGAGCGTGCCGGGAATGACGGGAACGCCCTCGTCATTCATTTCCCAGTCGAGATCGTCGAAAGCGCGGCCATTGCGGGTGAAGCGGGCGCTCAGCACATCCTGATCGGCGCTCAGCACGTGGATGGCGAAATGGGTTGCACCGCTGAAGGCCTGATAACGCGACGAGCTTTTCGCCGGCGACCACAGCACCAGCGGCGGATCGAGCGACACGGACGCAAAGCTGTTGACCGTCATGCCGATCGGCCCTTCCGGCGTCGTGGCGGTCACCACCGTCACACCTGTCGTGAAAGCGCCGAGCGCATTGCGGAAGCTGCGGCTGTTTTCGCCGCCGGGAACGAATACATGCTCATTGGGCATTTTGATCGCCTCTGCCACTGTCATCACGGCACCTCTTTTCCAATCGCAAGGGTGTAGAGTTCGAACCAGGTCTGGCGGTCCATCGTCACGTTGAGCGCATCGGCCGCCGTTCTGATACGCTCGATATTGTTGGTGCCGAGCACAGGCACGATTTTGGCCGGATGCCGCAAAAGCCAGGCGATCGCCACTGCCGTGGCATCCACGCCCTGCTCCTTGCCGATGCGCTGCAAGGCGGCCATGGTGCCGCCATGAGCACCGGAGAACAGCGAGCCGCCGCCAAGCGGCGACCATGCCATTGGAGAAACGCGCTTTTCCTGCAGGAAGGCCAGATCGCCATTGGTGAAGCAATCCGTGGCAAGAAGGCTCATTTCGATCTGGTTGGTCACGAGCCGGTTACTCATCGCCGATTGCAGCAGGGAGAAATCCCACGGGCGGAAGTTGGAGACGCCGACGGCCTTGACCTTGCCGGATGCCACCAGCGCATCGAGCGCCTTGCCGGTTTCTTCCGCATCGATCAAAGGATCGGGACGATGAATGAGCAGCAGATCAACGTGATCCGTACCCATGTCGCGAAGCGACGCCTCGACCGAGGCGTTGATGTGGCCGGCCGTCGTGTCGTAATGTTTGACACGGGCGGCGGCGTGACGGCCTGCGGGTGCAACGATGCCGCATTTGGTGACGATTTCTATTCTGTCACGCAGCCCCGGAGCGGCTTTCAGGCCGGCACCCAGAATGGCTTCCGCCGTGTATCCGCCGTAAATATCGGCCTGATCCATGGTCGTGATGCCCTGCGCGAGGCAAGCCTCGATCTTGGCCTGCACGTGGGCGGGCGAGGTATCGGCATCGTCGCCTATGCGCCACATGCCGTAGACGATGCGGCTGAGTTCGAGTTTGTCGGAAAGAGCGATGCGTTCCATCAGTGGCGTTCCCCTTTGCCGAGCGGCGTGGCCGGCGTTTCAGAAGGCACCCGGCCATAGGCATGCGGCAGGGAGCAGGTTTTCATCTGCGGCAGAACCTTGGTGCCGAAGTGCTCCGCCTCATCGAGATGCGGATAACCGGAAAGGATGAAGGCGCGAATGCCCATCTTCTGGTATTCTTCCAGCGCCGAAAGCACCTTGTCGGTGGAACCGACCAGCGCCGCACCGCAGCCCGAACGCGCCCGGCCGATGCCGGTCCACAGATTGGGTTCGACATAACCGAACTTGTCGGCGAGTTCGCGGGCACGCGCCTGATGCGATACGCCGAGCGAGCCGCTGTCATGCGCGCGGTTGCGGATCAGTTGCCCATATTCGTCATCGAGCTTCGAGACAAGATGCTCGGCATATTCGCGGGCTTCCTGTTCGGTATCGCGCACCACCATATGGACACGCAGGCCGTAATCCAGCGTGCGGCCATGGGCGGCGGCGCGTTCATTTGCGGCACGCATGCGGTCTGCAAGCTGGTCCTTCGTTTCCGGCCACATCAGATAGACGTCGCATTGCGCGCCGCAGAGTTCGAGCGCATCCGGCGAATAGCCACCGAAATAAAGGAGCGGTCCGCCATTCTGCTGGTAGGGTCTTGCCGGCTCGGTGGAGACGCCGTTGAACTGGTAGATTTCCCCGTCATGGTCGATGGTGTCGCGCGTCCAGGCCTGGCGCAGAATCTCAACGACCTCATGGCTGCGCTTGTAGCGAAACGCGCTATCGGCCACTTCGCCAGGGAAATCCGAGCTGATGACGTTGAGCGTCAGGCGGCCCTTCAGCATGTGGTCGAGCGTCGCCACCGTGCGCGCCAGCATGATCGGCTGCATCTCGCCGCAGCGGATAGCAGCAAGAAAATTGATGCGGTCGCTGATCGGCGCACAGCCGGCGACGAAGCTCAGCGTATCCTGCCCGACCTGATAGGATGAAGGGCAGAGAATGTTGCGAAAACCGAGTTCTTCGGCCTTTTTGACGATATCGGAACAATGCTCAAAACTGGAGCGCAGGCTGCCATCCGGCACGCCAAGATAGGCGTAGTCATCGGAACACAAAGCGGAAAACCAGGAGACCTCGGCAGCATCGAGATCAGCGGATGTAACGGGTACGACGGTCATGCAATTCCTCCTCAGGGCCGCTCTCGTTTTTCTTGCATAACATCAAGAAATATGTAAATCAATGATGTATCAATTTTTGTTTCGGGGGAGGAAACGGCATATGAAACACACTGGCGGCAGCCTGCCAATGTATATGCAGATCGCGGAAATGCTGGTGCGCGAAGTGGCGGCGGGCCGGCTGATCGATGGCGAGAAGCTCGCGCCGGAGCGCGATATGGCGGCCGACCTCGGCATCGCCGTTGGCACGCTTCGCAAGTCGCTCGCCGAATTGCAGGAGCGCGGCCTGCTGGAGCGCGTGCAGGGTTCGGGCAATTACATTCGCGCCGTCAGCGATCCGCAAAGCGTCTACGCCTTCTTCCGGCTTGAACTGATCGAGGGCGGCGGCCTGCCGACGGCGGAGGTTCTGGATGTGGCCCGCCTTGCCAAGCCCGCCGACCTGCCCGCCTTCGGCACATCGACCGAAGGACACAGGATTCGCCGCCTGCGGCGCATTGCCGGCAAACCGGCGGCCATCGAAGAAATCTGGCTGGACGGTTCTTACGTCGACACCATCGCCATCGAGAACATGTCGGAATCCCTCTATCTCTATTACCGCACCCGTCTCAACCTCTGGATATCGAAGGCGGAGGATCGCATCGATCTCGGCGAAGTACCCGAATGGACACCCGAGGTCTTCGGTCAGAAATCAGGCGCGCTGGTGCCGCGGGTGTTGCGCCTGAGCCAAGCGCAGGACGGTGCGGTGGCCGAAGTTTCATGGACCTGGTTCGATCATACCGTTGCCCGATACGTTTCTCGCATACGTTGAGACTGCACAAAATTCGCGTGATCCAGGTGAATGGAGAAATTTGACGGGAGGCAAGCAAGCAGCGGCCTGTCCTGCGGGCAGTTTTGCGACTATATTTCTTTAAATCAATGACTTAATAGTTTTTGATTTCTGTCAGAAATAAAATTGATACACTATTGATTTCCTTTTTTTGAAAGGTAATATCACGTCCTCAGGGAGACAGGCGTTTCGCCATCCCACGATATCGCCAGACAATCGGGATCGATTTTCGACGATGCGATGCGTGGAACTTGAAGGTTGATACCGGCAATGGCGTCCATCCGAATTCTGGACGCGCCGGTCGTGAGGAGGAAAATATGGCTTCGGTCAGCCTGCGCAAGCTGGACAAAAGTTACGGTGCGCTTCGCATCGTCAAGGGCATAGACCTTGAAATCAACGATGGCGAATTCGTCGTGTTCGTCGGCCCTTCCGGCTGCGGCAAATCGACGACGCTGCGCATGGTCGCCGGGCTTGAAAGCATTACCGGCGGCGAAGTGAAGATCGGCGGCCGTGTCGTCAACCGGCTGCCGCCGCGCGAGCGTGACATCGCCATGGTCTTTCAGGACTATGCGCTTTATCCGCACAAGACGGTGCGCGAAAACATGGGTTTCAGCCTGAAGGTGCGTGGTGTCAGCGCCTCCCAGGCCAATGCCAGCATCGATGAAGCGGCGAAGATGCTCGGCATCGAGCACCTCCTCGACCGTCGGCCCGGCCAGCTTTCCGGCGGCCAGCGCCAGCGCGTGGCCATGGGCCGCGCCATCGTGCGCCGCCCGCAGGTGTTTCTGTTCGACGAGCCGCTTTCCAACCTCGACGCCAAGCTGCGCGGACAGGTGCGCACGGAAATCAAACGGCTGCACCAGCAGCTCGGCACAACGATCATCTACGTTACCCATGACCAGGTGGAGGCCATGACGCTGGCCGACCGTATCGTCATCCTGCGCGGCGGCGATATCGAGCAGGTCGGCACGCCGGACGAGGTCTATAACCGTCCGGAAAGCGTCTTCGTCGGCGGCTTCGTCGGCGCGCCGGCGATGAATTTCGCCCGCGCAAAGGTGAGCGGCGACCGGCTGATATTTTCCGACGGCAATTCCCTGCCGATGGCAGCCATCCGGCCATCTCGCGAAACGGGTCTCGAAGGGCGCGAAGTCATCGTCGGCATTCGCCCGGAACATTTCGGCCCCGTCGAGGGCTTCGACACGCAGCTTGCGGTCAAGGTGCAGGTGGTGGAGCCGCTCGGCTCGGACACGCTCGTCCATTTCAGCCTTGGCGATGCGGCGCTGACCGCACGCATGCCACCGCATCTGCGGCCTGCGCCGAATGAGGAACTGAAGATCGGCGTCGATCCGTCCAAGGTCCATCTTTTCGACGCCGCGACGGAACGCTCGATCCACTGATCGCCGGGCGAGGAAACGCTGCGGCCAACAGGTTTAATAATGGGAGGAACACATGACATTTAAAACCATCAAGGGCAAAGCCCTCATGGGTGCCGCGCTCTGCGCAACCATGCTCGCCTTTTCGGGACAGGCCTTTGCCGATGCCGAACTGAAGATCTTCGTTTCCAGCCAGCATCAGCCCGATGTGTGGCGGAAGGCGCTCGATCAATATGAGGCCAAGACGCCCGGCGTGAAGGTGGTCATCGAGACCGGCGGCAACACCTCGGAAATGCAGGCGCAATATCTCAACACCGTGATGTCGGCCAAGGATTCGAGCCTTGACGTGCTGATGCTCGACGTCATCCGCCCCGCACAATTCGCCACGGCTGGCTGGACAAGCGATTTCTCCGGCAAGGACATGTCGGCCTATCTGCCGACCTATGCCGAAGCCAACACGGTGGACGGCAAGATCGTGGCGCTGCCCGCCTTTGCCGATTCCATGTTCCTTTATTACCGCAAGGACCTGCTCGACAAATACGGCATCAAGCCGCCAACCACCTGGGACGAGCTGAAGGAAGCCTCCAAGAAGGTGATGGAGGGTGAAAAGAACCCCGAGCTTCAGGGCCTGTCCTTCCAGGGCAAGGCGATCGAAGGCGCTGTCTGCACCTTCCTCCTGCCCTATTGGAGCGAAGGCAAGTCGCTGGTTGAAAACGGCAAACTGAATTTCGACAACAAGGCGGCGGTGGATTCGCTGAAGCTCTGGAAGAGCTTCGTGGACGAAGGCATTTCCAAAAAGAACATTTCGGAAGTGGCGACCGACGACACCCGCAAGGAATTCCAGGCAGGTAAAGTGCTCTTCGCGGTCAACTGGTCCTATGCCTGGACCCATTTCCAGGGCAAGGAATCGCAGGTGAACGACAAGGTTGGCGTCGCCCGCCTGCCGGCCGTCAAGGGCGGCGAGCAGACGACCTGCCTCGGCGGCTGGGAATTCGGCGTTTCCGCCTATTCCAAGCAGCAGGAGGAAGCCAAGAAGCTGGTGGAATATCTTTCCGGTCAGGATGTTTCGAAGTTCATGGCCATCAACGCTGCGCTTCTGCCGACCTATGCCGCACTATACAAGGATGCTGAGGTAACCAAGGCGATCCCGTGGTTCGCGGATGCCCTGCCCGTCGTCGAGACCGCCAAGGCCCGCCCCGTGACGCCGCGTTACAACGAGGTCAGCGAAACCATCCGCACCACCGTCAACGGCGTGCTTGCCGGCGTTATGACGCCGGAGGATGGCGCAAAGCAGATGGAAAGCCGTCTGCGGCGCGTTCTGCGCTAAGCTATGGGCCGGAAAGCGGCATGCCTGCCATGCCCTTTCCGGCCGCTTCGACTGACAGGAATAAAGCCGCCTGAAGGGCGCGATAAACGGGCCGGGTAGAACCCGTCCGCTCGGGAGACGACGACGTGAATCCAGTTGCGGGAGTGGCAGACGTGACAATGCCGGAAAGAAACATGGTTCGGGTGGACGAGAAACCGCAGCCGCGCTGGACGCGGTGGCTCGATCTCGGCGACCGGCCGCTGGCCGTGCTTCTCTTGGCGCCGGCGGCGATCCTGCTGTCGCTCATCATCGTCTATCCGGTGGCGCGGCTCGTCTACACCTCGTTTTTCAGCCTTTCGCTGACGTCGGGCCTGCCGGCGGAATTCATCGGCTTTGAAAACTACACGGCGATGTTCGACGACCCGATCTTCTGGGAAACGACCTGGAACACGGTGCTGATCACGCTGATCACCGTGCCCGGCGCGCTTATCATGGGCCTTGGCCTCGCACTGCTCGCCAACCTGCCTTTTTCCATGCAATGGCCGATGCGGCTTTCGCTGCTGATCCCGTGGGCGCTGCCGCTGTCCTTTGCCGGCCTCATCTTCGCATGGTTTTTCCATTACGAATATGGCGTGGTCAATGATGTTCTCAACCGTTTCGGCTTCGAAGGGATCATCTGGTTCAATTCGCCGAAGTGGGCCTTTGCGGCGATCTGCCTGACGATCATCTGGAAGACATCCTCCTTCATGGCGCTGATGATCCTTGCCGGCCTGCAGACCATTCCGCGTTCGCTCTACGAGGCGGCTGATGTGGATGGCGCCGGCAAAATCCGGCAGTTCTTCGAAATCACCCTGCCACTTCTCAAGCCCTCGATTGTCGTCGCGCTCATCTTCCGCACCATCACAGCGCTGCAGACCTTTGATATTCCTTACATGATGACCGGCGGCGGCCCCGGCACATCCACCACGACCCTTGCCATGTATATTCACCAGAACACCGTTTCCTTCCTCGATCTGGGTTACGGTTCGGCGCTGGCGGTCATGATGTTTGCGCTTTCCATGTGCGTCACCGCCATTTATCTCCGCATTATCAGGACGAAGGACTGATCCCATGAGCACCGTTGCGAATTCCGGTCTGTCATCCTTCTTTTCCGGCAAGCCGCTGCGCTTCATCGCGGCCTCCATTCTTCTGGTCAACGGCCTGTTTCCAGCGATCTGGATCCTTTTCACCTCGCTGAAGACCGAGGCGGAACTGACGGTCAAGCCGATCACCTGGTTTCCGCATGCGCCGACGCTGGCCAATTACATGCAGGCCTTTTCCGATCAGCCGCTGCATCTCTTCCTGTTCAACAGCTTCATGGTGGCGCTGCTTTCCACCGCCCTCACCATCCTGATTTCGGTGCTGGCGGCTTACGCGCTGGCGCGGCTGAACCTCAAATATCGCGCGTTGATCCTCTCGCTCATCATCGCCGTCTCCACGTTCCCCCTCGTCACGCTGCTGGTGCCGCTGTTCGAAATCATGCGTGCCTTGAACCTGCTCAACAGCTGGACGGCGCTGATCCTGCCCTACACGGTGCTTTCGCTGCCGGTCTGCACGCTGATGCTGGTCTCCTTCTTCGAGAGCATCCCGCGCGATCTCGAAAACGCCGCCATGATCGATGGCTGCACTCGCATTGGCGCGCTGTTCAAGGTCGTCGTGCCGCTCTGCGCGCCGGGCGTTTTCACCGCCGGCATCCTTGCCTTCGTGAATGCCTGGGATGAGTTCCTGCTGGCGCTTTCCTTCAATTCCAATCCGGCGCTCCGCACGCTTCCTGTCGGCATCCAGCTTTATCAGGGTGAATTCGCCTTCCCGTGGCCGGTCATCTCGGCGGCGCTGGTGGTAGGTATCGTGCCGGTCGCCATCCTGATCGTCATCTTTCAGGAACGGGTTGTCTCCGGCCTCACCGCCGGCGGTCTCAAGGGCTAAACAGGTACAGTCATGCATTTCGAAAAGACCAAAGACGGCTTTGCGCTCACCATCGGGAATCGCACCATACTTTCCCATTCATCCGAAAACCCGGCCTTCTTCGCCGGTTTCGGCAAGGAGAGGATGGATATGTATCGCGGCAATTTCGATATCGAGGACTACCTTATCGAACGAACCGCCCTGCGCCACGCCGAGGTCAGCGGCGAGAGCATCACGCTCTCATCCGCGCCGGGACAGGCACCGCGCCTTCGCCTGACGCTCGATGGCAGCGCGATGCGGCTAACGGCGCTGGATGACACCATCAACCGCCTCTGGCTGCGCGTCGTTGCGGAAACGGATGAGCACGTCTGGGGCGGCGGCGAGCAGATATCCTATTTCGACATGCGCGGTCGCCGCTTTCCGCTCTGGACCTCCGAGCCGGGGGTCGGCCGCGACAAGACCACCGAGATCACCTTCAAGTCCGATGTCAGCGGCAAGGCGGGCGGTGATTATTACAACACCAACTACCCGCAGCCGACTTACCTGTCGTCGCGCAGATACGCCCTCCATGTGGAAACAAGCGCCTATTCGGTCTTCGATTTCCGCAACGGCGATTTCCACGAGATCGAAATCTGGGCCATCCCCGAAAAGATCGAATTCGTCGCCGGCGATCATTTCACCGATATCGTTTCCGCCCTGTCGCTGCGGTTCGGACGCCAGCCGGAACTGCCGGAGTGGGTCTATAACGGTGCGATCATCGGGTTAAAGGACGGCGTCAACTCCTTTGCTCGACTGGAGAAAATCCGCGCGGCCGGAACGAAGGTGTCCGGCCTCTGGTGCGAAGACTGGGTGGGTCTTCGCCAGACATCCTTCGGCGCGCGCCTGTTCTGGGACTGGCAGGCGAATGATACGCGTTATCCGCATCTGCGCCAGAAGATCGCCGAGCTTGCCGATCAGGGCATCCGCTTTCTGGGTTATGTGAACCCCTATCTCTGCGTCGATGGCCCGCTGTTCCCGGTGGCTGAAAAAGCCGGCTATTTCGCCACCGACGCCGAGGGCAAGACAGCGCTGGTGGATTTCGGCGAGTTCGATTGCGGCGTGGTCGATTTCACCAATCCGGCCGCTGCCGACTGGTTTGCCGAGGAAATCATCGGCAAGAACATGCTCGATTTCGGCCTCTCCGGCTGGATGGCCGATTTCGGCGAATATCTGCCGATCGACATTACCCTTTCCAACGGCGTCGACGCCAAGCTGATGCACAATGCCTGGCCAACGCTCTGGGCCGAGGTCAACGCCAAGGCCGTCGAAAGTCGCGGCAAGACCGGCGAAGCGCTGTTCTTCATGCGCGCCGGCTTCACCGGTGTGCAGGCCCATTGCCCGCTCATCTGGGGCGGCGACCAGTCTGTCGACTTCTCCCGTCACGACGGTCTGGTCACCGTCATCTGCGGGGCGCTCTCCTCCGGCCTCATGGGCAATGCCTATCACCATTCCGATATTGGCGGTTACACCAGCCTGTTCGGCAATGTCAGAACGGCAGAACTCATCATGCGCTGGACGGAAATGGCCGCCTTCACGCCGGTCATGCGTACCCATGAGGGCAACCGGCCGCGCGACAATCTCCAGATCGATCAGGATGAGGCGGTTCTTGCCCATTTCGCCCGCATGACATCCATCTATGTCGCGCTGGCCCCCTATCTGAAATCGCTCTCGGCGGAAGCGGCCAGGACGGGCCTGCCGGTGCAGCGTCCGCTCTTTCTTCACTACGAGAATGACCGGCGGACCTATACCATTCAGGACTGCTATCTGTTCGGGGCGGACATGCTTGTCGCACCCGTCTGGAAAGCGGGCGAAACGCAATGCTCGCTCTATCTTCCGGGCGACGGTGAATGGGTGCACCTGTGGAGCGGCGCGCATTATCCCGGCGGACAGGACGTCACCGTCGAAGCGCCGCTCGGCGAGCCTGCGGTGTTTTATCGTGCAGATAGCAGCCATCGGCCGCTGTTTGAACAACTCCGCACCATCGGCTGAAAGATAGCCGAGATCGTCCCTGCCATCACCCCGTCAGGCGGGGTGATGTGATGGCCTTTTTGAAAAGGGCGGTCATCGCCTCGCTGATGCCCTGCGACGGGCTGACTTCGAAGAACAGGCCCGGCGAAGCGCATTGCTGCATGCGTGCACCGATTTCCGGCTGAAATGGCGCGATCCAGCTATTGTACCAGCCATTGGTCGGCAGCGGCAGATAGGTGGTATAAAGCACGGCTATGCGGAAGCCTTTTTCCTTCAGCTTCGTGCAATATTTGATATCGATCGGTTCCTGACAGCGGCCGCTGGTCGTTTTTTTGGTACAGGAGGATGGCTTGTAGCTGTCGCCGACGCCGTCCGAAACGAAGAAGACGATCTTTTCCGGGCTCGCCGAACTCGCACCGGTGCCCGAAGAGCCGATCCTGTCTCCAATCTGGGTCAGTGCCCGGTCAAAATCGGTCTGCTGGTCGTTGTTGAAACCCTGCTTGGGGATCGACATCAGGTCGACTTCCGCGGCTTTCTTCTTCGCGGTCGCCAGATCCGAGGTCAAGGGAACGACTTCGAGCAGCTTCGTATCTTCCGCTTTCTCTCCGAAGGAGTAAACCGCCATACGATATTGATTGCTGCTTTTGCGCATGGACTTCGCCGTATCCATCAGGCTTGCCGTGGCCTGCGCCACCACATTGATGCGCGTTGTGACCCCGAGGCTTTTGGCTTTGTAGTAATAGCTGTTCTTATCCACCACCCCGTCTTTCACGATGTGACAGGCGAAAGCGCATTTGTCGCTCGTATTCGCAACCATCTTAGCAACGTCGGTTGGCGTCGCGCCGACACCCATCGAGGGGGTGTTATCCAGAAGGACATAGAAGTCGCTGAATGTTTCCGTCTCGTATTTTGCCGTCGCCTTGCCCGAAATGGTGATGAGATCCTCTCCGAGTATCCGTGAAAGCGTGGTGCCGACGGATGCCTTGAAGCTGACCGAGGATTCGATCGCGTTACCGTGTTTGATAACCGACACATCAAGAGACAGGAGCTTATAGTCGGGATTGGCCCGCTCGTTGCTTTCAAAGAATGCGGAGGCTTCGCTGCTGCCAAGCGAAATGACACCGTCACCCGACATTTCCTTTGCCTTCTGAACGCTCGCCGACGTATCGGCAACCACAGCAAGCGCCGCGGCATCCGCCGCCATCTGCAGGTCCGATTTGACGGCCATGCCATGCGTCACATCGAGTGCCACGCCGGCGGCCCCAATCAGGGGCACCATCAACAGGGCGCTGAGAATGCCGAAATTTCCCGATTTATCCTGCCAGATGTTCTTCAAATTCGCCCCCGGAACTTTTCCCCGGAGCGAAAGTTAGCCGAACAATATTGAAAGGCAGTTTCAAGAGATAACTAATTTTCGATAAATCTAATTTCCTTAATAACTAATACGCTAGTGGGAGATGCGCACCAGCGCAGGCCCGTTCAGGCATTCACGATCACGCCTGACGACGGATCGGCGGCGGGACGTTGACATTTATGAAACTTGACCTACAAAACAAACTCTTCCGAGGGGAGCACCGAACGGTGCTGAGATGGCGATGAGCCGGACCCTTGAACCTGATCCGGGTGACGATCGCTACTGTTTTAATTGATTTTTCAGCGTTTTTATAGAACAGCTTATTAGCAATTTCATTAGCAATTCGCCGCTAATTGAAGCAATGCTGCACCGGATTTAAACTTGCATTCCCTAAGGTGTTCACAAGGTCCCGATGCCGAGTTTCTCTGTGCGTAAATGGATCTTTTTTGTCACGGTGATATTCGTCGTTGGAAACACGGCTTCCGCTCAACCTCGTGCCCGACGTCAAGTTTTGTAGCAACTTGCGTAGCATGTGAGGGTCTTTCAAAAACGTGCCCACACGAGAGACTGGAGCCGCCGTCTGTATACGTCGATACAGGGTGGACAATTTTCAGACCACTCTCCTCAAATCAACTTTTGCGTGTTAGCCTCGGTGGTAATTGGGGGCTTCGATGGCGATTCAGCTTGGTAGCATTTCTTTTGATGAGACAGTCGTAATTAAACAGCTGAAAACCGATTTCAGGGACGATTGGTTTCCTGATCCCATCGGATATAACGATTTCATTTCAGGGGGTCTGCTGCCGAATATAATTTTGGAAAATTTCCAAAAGAACCACGGTACATATAGTCCCGCGCAGGCGCTATTGCTCAATGTCCCAAAGAGCAATTTTACGCTTAGATATGCCTTGGAAACAAGTTTTACCGATCGCGCAATCTATCATTCCTTGGCAATGCATCTCCTTCCATTTTACGATCGAACGATATCCCAATGGGTTTTCAGCCATAGAGCGAATGGAAGTGCAGCTGGTGATCGAAGCGACTCAAAGTACGTGTTTAGAAACGGAATACAGGCGTGGAATGACTTTCTTGGCTGCGTTCAGTCGGCAATCAAGCCCGGAACTGTCCTTCTTTCTACCGATCTTGCAAATTACTTCGAGAACATCAACCTCAAGAAGTTAAAAGAAATTATGTTGGAGTCGGTTCCGTCATTGGATGCCGACGCCGGGCAAAAATCGCAGCTTCGCCAATATATCGAACAGTTATTTAGTTGTCTGTCATCTTGGTCGTTTAATATAGAAAGGGGACTACCGCAGAACCGTGACGCGTCGTCATTTCTCGCAAATGTTTATATGCGATCCGTTGATCAAGTTATGCTGGAAAAAGGATATACCTATTTTCGGTACATGGACGACATAAAGATCGTTTGTCCATCTGAGGGTGCCGCCAAGCTCGCCTTGAAAGAACTAATCTTGGCACTGCGTCCACTTGGACAGTTCGTGAACGGCGGAAAGACAAACATCGTCGCCGCAGAAGATGAATGCCGCATACGTGATTGCTTGGATTTGCCGAGCATTGAAATGAAGCGGATAGATTCAGCATGGGCGAGCAAGGCTCTCAACCCCATTTCGCGTTCATTTGTTCCACTCAAGAAGCTGGCGACTGAAACACTCACAGCTGGAAAATTCCATAGTCGAGAATTTCGCTTCTGCATAAATCGCCTTGAAACGCTGGCGCGATGCAGCGAGTTTAAGGTTCCGGGGGCTTACTTCAACGACCTCACACCACTTGTTATAAGTGGCTTAGATGCTGCCCCCGTAGCTACGGACCAGATTTGCAGATATCTCAGAGCGATTGAGCTGAATGTTGGCGACTTCACCGCGATCGTGGAGCATTTGATCGATGACTCGAAGGGAATCTATAATTGGAAGAATTACCGCCTTTGGGTTCTGATGACACAGAAGGAATTTCGTTCGGACGCTCTATTGGAGAGAGCCAGAATCATCATTTCGGAGCACAGTGATAATCCAACCCGGGCTGGAGCAACCCTATATCTGGGCGCGTTTGGGACCGTCGAAGATCGTGAACTAATAGCGACTAAATTCCATCAGCTAAAAAGCTTTTTGGGGCAGCGAAATGCTATCATCGCGGTTCAGGAACTTCATTTTCGTCCGGCAAACGGCAAGGAAGTAGGCATCAATACCCACGTTAGCGCTTATCTTAGGGATGATCTAAAAGGAGCATACCGTGCGTTAAATCGAGGCGGTGTTTACGCGGAAAAACTTGAGCCGGTTTCGATCACTAGATATATCGAACAAGAGCGCGACTATGACTGAATTTCTGGTTTATTTTCCCGACCCTTATGGTGTTGGTGGCTCAAAATATGCCATCGCAAGTCCTACAGACATCGTCCCCGTCGCTGCCCAGAATATATCGGAAGCAATTGATGTTGCAATAACTTACGATGCGATGACGCTCGTTGACGACTTGCGGAGAAGTGGCGGTTCGCTTCCACGCGTCTTGATAGACATGGGCGAAGCGATACGACTTGTATGCGGGCTCGCGAAATCGGATGGCGGAGAGCAACGGTGGAGTTTCTGGAAACGGGCAAAATCACACTTCGGTTCACCTAGTGATTGGAGGCGGGCTCAAGCTCTTCATGAAGGACGAGAACTTCATCCGCCGGAAGACGATTTGATAGCGACGTTTGGATTGGTCGCGAACGCCGTTACCTCGCTGTGGAGAGAAGTCGAAGAACTGCTTATCACTCACGGTGAAGTTGCGCGCTTCTACGAGGTTGAAGTCCCTGTCGCACAGATTTTTTATCACCGCCAATTCAAGGGTTTGCCGATCGACAAAGCTCGCATATCCGCCGCATTGGAAGAGGCCTCGGTTGCCAAGTACGAGGCGTACAGAGAGGTCGCGACAACTCTCCAAATCAGCGCCACAGGATTAACCTACTGGAATATTGGACAACATCTGCCGAAAACCGATGTTCCTGCAATTGATGAGCAAATCGAGGGCTATGCCCTCCGCGATCAGCTGAAACTCGCTGTTCACACGTCGACATTCGCCAAATCCTTCACCGAATATCAGGCAGCGAGCAGAGACGTCGCGGTCCTTACGAGGCTCTCGGACGCAGACGAGCGTGTTCACCCGGTATTTCATCCATTCGGCACCATCAGCGGAAGAATCTTGGTATCAGATCCCTACCTCCAAGAAATGAGACGACGTTTTAGGTCAGTCATCGCTTCAGAAGACGGGCACAGTCTTGTATACTTCGACTATTCGCAGTTCGAACCGGGAATAATGGCATCTCTGTCTGAAGATGTTGATCTGATCCGACTCTACAATACAGGTGATGTTTACAGCGCGCTTAGCACGAGCCTATTTGGTTCGGGAGTTTCACGAGACCTCGCAAAGAAGGTTTTTTTGGCGTTTAGCTACGGAATGTCTGCCTCCGGTATCTCATCCTTGGTGGCAGGAAAGAACGCTGATGAAACAAGCCGATTAAAGATCGAGCGGGCAGTCAATGCGTTTTTTGAGCAGTTTCGTGGCGTGAGAAAATTCAAAGCTGACGCGGAGACAAATTTATCCCGAAACGGCTATGTGAAGAGCGTTCTTGGTAATCACCGTAGGCGTGCTCAAAGAGGAGCATTAAGTCATAAAGAAAAAAGATGGGCACTGAGCCATGCAGTCCAATCAACGGCATCTCTCATATTTAAAAAATCATTGATAGAAATTGATAAAGAATTTGGAATAGACTCGATGTTGCTTCCGATGCACGACGCAATACTCATGCAGTTGGGAAATAACCAAATCGAAGAAGCTTCCGATAGGGTTTCGCAGATAATGGAAGCCGCTTTTGTTGAAATCTGCCCGCAATTGAAAGTTCGCGTAACCAACGGACAATTTTAACGGATACCTGCGACGGTGATCGGGTTGGAAGCTGGCGCGGGATTCACGGCGGTGAATTCAGCCGGTAAGGTAGCCGTATCTACCACGATCTACCCACGGAACGATTTCAAATCAAATTGAGCGGCTAAAACGTGAAGCTCCGCTGCCGGGTCAAACCCAATTACCTTAGCGATAGCTATGTACTCAACGACGTCTAGGCGGCGTTGAAAGGTGCAGTCGCGGGCAACAGTCCTGCTCCTGCGTCAGCCGTAAAATCCACCGTCGCGCCTTTACCAGAACAGCAGGCAACTTTCATCGAGGCAATCAGCGATTACAAAACCCGTTTTGACGCTGCCGGAAATGAGCTTCAGCAACGTGTTCTGCGAGACGAACGTCGTATGGCGATCTTGAAAGCAGTGGGTGGGCAGCTTCGCGCCGATGGATGGTCAGGTACGCTTCGCAAGCTGGAAACCAACGGCGACGGCAATGCGGTCGTCGTCGTTCGCGTCGCACCAAACATCGATCTGGCGACATGGAACAACGCGATGTCCGACGTCCTGCATTCGACCCTGATCGAAAAGGGAACTCCGCTTTACGCTGCCCTCGTAAACATGTCGGTTGGCGACAAGGTGAAGGTTTCCGGGAACTTCATCCGCGCTGAAGCGGATGGCTTGTTCGAGCAGAGCATTACCATTCGCGGCGCAATGACCGCTCCAGAATTCCTTTTCAAATTTACTGACATTTCCAAATAGGAGAATTGACCATGGCGCTTATTAGCTGCCCCGAATGCAATAACAACGTCAGCGACGCGGCATTCAAATGCCCATCTTGCGGTACACAGCTTCGCAAGCCAAAGCGCGGTTTCTTTGGGAAACTGTTCAAATGGTCCTTCATCGGATTTAACGCCCTAATGCTGTTATGGGCTATTACAGGCTTCAATGCCGCCACGAAGGATATGGCGTCACTTACAGGTGCGGAACAAGCCGGAGCGGCAATCGGAACCGGTATCGGTATGGCGATGGTGCTGACAGTGTGGGTATTAGGCGCAATCGTCCTTGGAATGTTCGTACTCTTCACCAGACCGAAGGTCGTCTAATCTAATGAGATCACGGATGAGACATTCGCCCGTGTGAGCCTCTGCGTTTAAATCGACTGGTGGATCGCCAATGCTTGCGAAACTCTCTGGCATTTCGTTTCTCGCGGTTGTCGCCTCAACGATAGCCGCCAATTCTGCATGCCTGAAAGAAACAGATATTCATCGCCATAATGCGGATTTGAAATCCCATTCAGAGAATGTCGGGCGAAAGGATGGCAGCGTCGTTTCCATCTACCGACAAAAAGGCAGCGCACGCTTTGTCGAGGTCATTCGTCAAAACCGCTGTATTGTCACTGTCAAAGTCCTGAGCGCTGACGAGTTGGATCGAAAATATGATCTCATGGCTTCGCTCTGGGATGAGCGCGCCATTGCTCAAGAAGAAGCTCTCGACAATGAAGGAATGAATGAAGGCGACGATACTGAAATCGCCTCGAATTCCGATCTGTCCTTCCTGTCGATGGATCGATTTCCTGTATCCGGCATCTATGCGGGTCCAGTAAGGCTTCCGGATTTCAAAGGGCGGGACCGCGACTTCGCGATCTTTCGCACTCGGATTACCAACGGCATGAAGGCGGGAGTCAATTTCTCCGGTCAGTACGCGATTACGCAAATTGGCTGCGGGTCGAGTTGTTCTATAGCCTTCGTAGGCGATCTCAAAACAGGTCAGCAGTTTCCCTTTCCGTATGGCGGTGATGAAGCTGGACCCATGACGCTAAAACACAGTGCGGACAGTCTGCTTCTGATCGTAACGAGGCGCGATGGCGATCAGTGCGTTCTTGAGTCAATGATCTTCAATGGCAGAACCTGGGAATCGTTGGCGAAGCATAGCCGCTCTGCTTTCGAGATTGCGTAGGCGATTTGTAGCTTTCCTGCCTCTGCGATTATCTCGTCGCCGTTATGGCGGTTTATAAACTCGTCTATTGAGCCAGCATGGTCAATCGCCCGATGTATTTCAGCCATTGCCAAAAAACGCGCATTAATTGCTTCGTTGTTTTTCGTATATCTATTGACCAAGCATCGAAAAATTGGCTCCACGCCTTCTTTCATCGTGCCAAAGTCAAAATGAAAGCGTGAGTTGGTCTGTATCTGTTTCATGAGCGCCTCACCAACAGGCAGACCGAACTCGTGGCTTGCACCAGCACCAACTACGAACACAGTATTATCGCGAAACATTCTCAGCCAAACCCAATACCTAACTTTACCCAAGACGAACTAAATCATGCGTTGAGTTTTCCTTGCAATGCTATTTTTGCGCGGAAAGTCGCGATTTTCGAGATATGCCCATAATACTGCCAAGTCAGTCAGGGCGATGACCGACGCAAGCACTACGGAAAGTACGCCACGGGTGGATACTTTTAGTCCGAGAAACTTGATGGTGATCTTGGGCATTGGGCGCACTTTTCCATTTAAAAAAATGAGGCGCTGCTTGCTGCTTCGCATAGTGGGAGGCGGGCGAAATTCGTCAATGATATTGTTGCAACATGATCTTATCCACAGGCGCTAATATTACGCGTTGCAGAGGCGGTCACCTCCTGCGCGCCGCGATTCCCATAGCCAAGAGCGCAAGAATGAAAATGAGAATTACAGCAACGAGACCAGACGCACTGGCTTCGAAGAACAGGAATTTGACTGACAGTTGCTGATCCATGGGCGCACCTCTTCATTTAAAAAACAAAATGAAGGTGCTGCTTGCTGCTTCGCAGTGTGGCGAGGAATGGTTGTTAGGTCAACATACCGCGTGTAGTAGACACACTTTCTAGTCGCTAGACACCGATTTCGGCATTTTCATTCAAATTTGTTTACTGTTCGTTCTATTTCAGCCAGCTTGTCCATATCGCGTTTGGTCAACTTCAGTAGCCTTTCAGTAATCGATGATCAGGTTCAATTCGTCTTGAACCCGTTTTTTCGCCTTGGCGTGTGAAATTGCCGCGTCGATGAAGCCTTTTTCTTTGGCGATACGAATTAGCCAATCACAGTGATCGAAGAATTCGTTTCGAAGTTTCTCGCTCTTAACGAGCTTTTCAAATGTAAATTTCTGCAATTTTCATATTCCATAAGAGGAATATGCCGGTATTCATAATATAATTTCATTTCACGTCTCAGCATATTGAGTTGATATTCATGTTTTTAGATTGGTAGATTTGCGTATTGAAGAGCTTTTTCTAGTGCCTCCTTTTTGTTCTCAATGTCGTATCCATCGCCGTAGTGCATCGAATGAGATTTGGTGTTGGTGTGCCCGAGAATTGAATCCTTGAGGGTGTCATTCGCCCCGCTCCTGCGAAGCCAATCAGCCATGTTGTGGCGGAAGCTGCCGAAGCCCTTACCCTTTCCCGGCGTGATCTTCCTGAAATAGTCGGACATCGCACAGTTGACCTGAGTTGGTCCTTCATTCGTATGGAAAATGGTAAAGCCGTTCGGGAACTCACGCATGGCGGCGAGGGCGTCACCAACCAACGGAACATCTCTATGGCGTGCCCCTCCCCGCTTGACCTTGCCGCGAAGTTCATTGGGGCGAATGGAAATGTATGGATCAGACGCATCCAGATGGATATCGGCGGGGGTTAGAAGCGCGAGTTCCTTCGCGTTCGCACCTGTGCACATCCCAATGCGGATAAGAGCTTTGATTTCAGGTCGTGCCCCTGATGTCTTCAAGCCTTCCGTAACTGCTGCTATCTCCGCAGCGGTGAGCGGCGCTCGTTTGCCATCGTCTTCGTAGCCAGAAATTCTGATGCCCGCGAAAGGATTTTCCATCCCTTCGTATTCCTCATCAAAGACGGTCTCTAAGATCACGCCGAGCCAGCTAATCTTCTTATTAGCTTCGTTGCTTAGAAACTCGCCGCTATCGATCTTTTCCTTCAGAATTTTGCGGTACTTTTTCACATCGTTCTTGGTGATCTTCAACACGTCAGTGTCACCCATCGCCGCGATGTAATCTTCGGTCTTAACTTCGTAGCGCCGCCAGAAACGTTTGGTCTGAAGCTCGTTCTTGCCCTTCACCTTCTCCGAAGAGAGAGCTTTGAATTTTTCGAATGCCTCTGCCCAAGAAAGCGGCGGCGTCTCCAGTGCGCCGACTAAAGCAGCGGTCTGCACAACATTTGGCGTCGGCATGACAGCGCGGACATCAACGATTTCATTGATACGCTCTATCAACTGATCGACGGTTTGCTCGGAAACCGCCGTATAGGGCTCATACTTTGCAGTCAGCTTTTCAGCGACTGCTTTGACACGCTTGTACTCAATATGAGCTTCATCGGGCAGACGATCCTCATCGAAGAGCGGCAGGATTTCAGCAACGTGAGCCGCCACCCGCTTCTTCGCCGTCGCTAAATCTCTGGTCCTCAAGGGGCGACGAATTTGTCGTTTCGTCGTGGACGATAGCAATCGCGTTGGGACGTTGACGCAGAAATAATAATAACCGTTCTGCCGTTTATGAATGTAATTTTGCGTAATCATGGGACTAACACCTCATCAATGTAATTGGAATAAACCTCCTTCGATTGCGACGATCATATCGGAAACTGAGAATATTCGTCAACTATAAATTTCCTAAAACTGAATATTTTACTTTTAATTCGTTTTGAAAACAAGTCGGATATTGAAATATATTTTGAAAACAACTTAGATTTCGACTGATATTTTGTTTTTGATTTAATCCCTACGGTAGACTTATTAGCAATTTCATTAGCAATTTTTCCAATGGACGGCTTGGATAAGAACATTTGAAGAAGAACATTTGACATGAGTTTTGAATTCTCCTAAGAAATCAATCTCTTCCGAGGGGTGTGCTGCGGCACTGAGACGGCATTGCGCCGAACCCTTATCTACCTGATCCGGGTCATGCCGGCGTAGGAACGGAACTGCCGCGCCAGGAGGCGCTGCCCTTTCTCTTCTCCGCTTTGCCTGATCTCCGAGATTGTCATATCTGGAGACGAATGATGATGCTGAACTCTTCCGCCCTTCGCACACGGTGCGTCTGCGTCTGAGGTCCGGCTCATGCGTGCCACCCATGCGCTGAACGGTGTCGGTCTTCTGCTGGTTTTCTGGCAGGCGGGAACGTGGCTGTTTTCACCGCCCCGCTACATCCTGCCATCGCCCGCCGATGTTGCCGGCGCTTTCTGGCGCCAGCCGGGCTTCCTGTTCGGGCAGGCGCTGATAACGCTCGGTGAAATGGCGCTCGGGCTTGCGGCGGGCATCACCGCCGGTATTCTCGTCGCTTTCACGATTGCCGCCATCCCTCGCCTCGGCCGCCTCGTATGGCCCATGGTTCTGGTGTTGCAGGCCTTTCCGGTCTTCGTGCTCGCCCCCATCCTCGTCCTCTGGTTCGGTTTCGGCATGGCTTCGAAAGTGGTCATGACGGCGATCATCATCTTCTTCCCCGTTGCCTCCGCTTTCACTGACGGGCTCAACCGCACCGATCGTGCCATCCTCGACGCCGCCTCGCTGACTGAGGCGAGCCACTGGCAGATCCTCACCCGGTTGCGCGTGCCGCTGGCGTTGCCATCGTTGATTTCGGGCTTGAGGGTGGCCGCGCCGCTTGCCCCGCTCGGCGCCGTCATCGGCGAATGGGTGGGCGCATCGGCGGGGCTTGGGTTCGTGATGATCCAGTCCAATGCCCGCATGCAGACCGACACCATGTTCGCCGCCATGGCCATTCTCGCCATCATGGCGGTGCTGCTGCGGCTCATTGTCGACCGGGCGACCGCCAATCTGGCCCCCTGGGCCAAGGAAACAGAACACACCATTCCTTTCAGATCTTTACGGAGACTTTCGGCACCATGAAACGAACTCTTCTTTCCCTCGTCGTCGCGGCGACAAGCGTGCTTTCACCCATGCAATCGCATGCGGCAGACAAGCTGACCGTGTTGCTCGAATGGTTCGTGAACCCCGATCATGCGCCGATGGTGATCGCCAGGGAACGCGGCCTGTTTGCCGATGCGGGGCTAGAGGTGGAACTGGTTCCGCCCGCAGACCCCTCCGCCGTGCCGCGTCTCGTCTCGGCCAAACAGGCCGATATAGGCGTGCACTACCAGCCGAACCTCTATCTCGATCACGATGCCGGCCTGCCGCTCGTGCGTTTCGGCACGCTGGTCGAAACCCCGCTCAACACCGTCACCGTTCTGGCCGATGGGCCTATCAAGAGCCTGAAGGACCTGAAGGGCAAGAAGGTCGGCTTCTCCGTTTCCGGCTTCGAGGATGCCATGCTGAAGCGCATGCTGGAAAAGGACGGCCTGACGAAGGACGATGTCGAACTCATCAACGTCAACTTCTCGCTCTCGCCGTCGCTGATCGCCGGCAAGGTGGATGCGACGCTTGGCGGCTTCCGCAATTTCGAGCTGACGCAGATGAAGCTCGAGGGACATGAAGGCCGCTCCTTCTTCCCGGAGGAACACGGCGTGCCGGCCTATGACGAGCTGATCTTCGTCACCCACCGCGATCTCGCAAAAGACAACCGCCTGCCGCGTTTCCTCTCCGCCGTGGAACAGGCCGCGATCTTCATTACCAACCATCCGCAGGAATCCTGGCAGCTTTTCATCAAAGCCTATCCGAACCTTGACGATGCGCTGAACAAGCAGGCCTTCTTCGACACGCTGCCGCGTTTCGCCAAACGCCCGGCCGCGCTCGACCGCGCGCGCTATGCCCGTTTCGGCGCTTTCATGCAGGAAATGCAACTGATCAAGCAGGCGCCGGCGGCAGACGACATCGCCGTGGAGCTGCAGCAGCCATGACCACGACTTTTCCGACAGCGGCAAAGGCCGCCGAGATTCTGGAGCGCGTGCGGCAGACGCGCCCGCGCGTGCATTGCCTGATGAACACGGTGGTGCAGAAATTCACCGCAGACGGCATCACCGTGGTCGGCGGCATCCCCTCCATGACCACCTCGCTCGAGGAAATCGAGAGCTTCGTCACCAAGGCGGATGCGCTGACCGTCAATCTCGGCACACTGGATGCCGAGCGGCGCAAGGTTATCCGGCTGGCGATCGAAATAGCCAATGCATCCGGCAAGCCGTGGATCGTCGACCCCGTACATTGCGACTATTCGCCGTCGCGTCTGGAATTCGCGCGCGAACTGATTGCACTTTCCCCCACCATCGTACGCGGCAATCGCGCCGAAATGAACCTGATCGGCGATGTGCCTGGCGTGGTGAGGATTGAGACCGGGCCGGTAGATCATCTGCGCGATGCCGCCCGCAGCGTCAGGATCGTCAACGGTCATCCGTGGATGGCGAAGGTGACGGGAACGGGGTGCCTTTCGGGCGGCGTCATCGCCGCCTTCATGGCTGTCGAAAAAGACGCGTTGACGGCGGCGGCCTCCGCCCTTGCCGTCACCGGCGTTTCCGCCGAACTTGCGGCCAAGCACGCCAGAGGCCCCGGCAGCTTCGAACCGGCATTTTTGGATGCGCTTTCCGAAATTTCCGGTGAAGACATCACAAATCACGCAAGGATAGAGCATGAACAAGGTTGATTACCGCCTCAACGCGCTGGTCGATGCGAGCCTTGGCGATGTCGCGCCGCTGCCGGAGCTTGCTCTCGCCGCTGCGCTGAATGGCGCGACCATTCTGCAATATCGCGACAAGCACGGCTCGACGCGCGAGATGATCGAAAACGCCCGCGCCATTCACGAGGCTGTCGCCGGCACAGGCGTGCCGCTTGTCATCAACGACCGGGTGGATGTAGCCCTCGCCTCGGGCGCGGACGGAGTGCATCTCGGCGCCGACGATATGGACGCCAAAACCGCAAGGCGCATTCTCGGCGAAAAGGCGATCATCGGCCTCACCGTCAAGAACCGCCCCGATGCCGAACGGGCAGCTTCCATGCCCGCCGACTATGCCTGTATTGGCGGCGTCTTTGAGACCGTTTCCAAGATCAATCCGGACAAGCCGGTCGGTATCGACGGTTTTACCACGCTGCGCGCCCTGCTGAAGGAGTGGAAACCGGATATGCCGGTCGGCGCTATCGCCGGCATCGATCTTGCCCGTGTGCCACCCGTCATTGCCGCCGGCGCGGATGGTGTCGCGGTCATTTCCGCCATTTTCCGCGCGGGCGATATTGCCAGTGCGACCAAGGACTTCCGCTCCAAGATTGACGCGGCGCTGAAAGCGAGACAGCCATGACAGCCATTGCATTGACCATTGCCGGCTCCGACAGCGGCGGCGGCGCGGGCATTCAGGCGGATATCAAGACCTTCTCCGCGCTCGGCGCCTACGCCGCCAGCGTCATCACCGCCATCACCGCCCAGAACACCAAAGGCGTAACGGCGGTTGAGGATATTTCGGTCGCCACCATTATCGCGCAAATGGATGCGGTATTCTCCGATCTCGCCGTCAATGCGGTGAAGATCGGCATGGTCTCGCGGATCGAAACCATCGCCGCCATCGCGGAACGGCTCCGGCGGCAATCGCAGCCGGTGGTGCTGGACCCGGTCATGGTAGCGACCTCGGGTGACAGGCTGCTGCATGAAGACGCCATCGAGACATTGCGGCGCGACTTGCTGCCGCTCGCGACCATCGTTACGCCGAACCTGCCGGAAGCGGCGCTGCTGACCGGGTCTTCGATGGCGAAAACGGAGACGGAGATCGCCCGCCAGGCCGAGGCGATCCTGAAGGCGGGCGCAAAAGCCGTGCTCATCAAGGGCGGCCATGGTGATGGGCCGGAGAGCACGGATTATCTGTTTGCGGATGGCGCCATGCAGGCGCTTTCCGCGGCACGGGTGGAGACGAAGAACGACCACGGCACCGGCTGCACGCTGGCGGCGGCGATTACGGCTCATCTTGCACAGGGTCGTGAGTTGCGGGAGGCGTTGGGGCTTGCGAAGGATTATCTGAATGGGGCGCTCGATGCCGGGCGGGGTCTTGCTGTCGGGCATGGGCGGGGGCCGGTGCATCATTTTTATCGGTGGTGGGGTTAGCGATGAGAGGGCGGAGTGTGGGCTTACCCCCCTCTGTCCTGCCGGACATCTCCCCCTCAAGGGGGGAGATCGACAAGTGGCTTGCCCACCGCATTGAGTAAGCCACTGTATCGATAGCAAGGCAGTTGCGAGGGAACGAGCGGGCGCTCCATCCGATCTCCCCCCTTGAGGGGGAGATGTCCGGCAGGACAGAGGGGGGTGGCCGCGAGCTCCGACGCTACCGCGCCTTCGGCGTCGCCAACACATTCCGGATCGCAAAACTCGAATGAATGCGCGAAACCCCAGGCAACTTCGACAGAATTTCCTTGTGAATCCGCTCGAAATCCCCAGCACTTTCCGCCTCGCAGCGCAGGAAATAATCCGAACCGCCCGTCATCAGATAACATTCGCGGATTTCCGGATAGCGCCGCACCGCATTTTCGAAACGGTTGAGAAAATCCTCCGTCTGGCGGTCGAGCGTGATCTGGACGATAACCGAAATCACCTCGCCACCGGCAAGGCCGCTGGTCAGCGCCGTATATCCCCGGATAATCCCTTCCCGCTCGAGAATATCGACGCGGCGAAGGCAGGCGGATGCGGAAAGCCCGACTTCTGCTGCGAGTTTCGCATTGCTGATGCGGGCATTGAGCCGAAGCAGGCGGATGATGTGGCGGTCGGTCGCATCGAGTGACGACATAGAAGATTCCAATCAGCAAAAGAAAATTGCGCCATCGCGAATTCTATCGCATTTTCTTCGAACAATCGCCAAGAAATTCGACAATCGTTGCAATACCTTCATGGGATAAAAATGAGGGTGAACGACCATGGACATGCAGATCAGCCGCCAGCAGGCCGCCGGTGGTGCAAGCGGTCATCTGACCATCGATCTCGGCGCATTGCGCGACAATTATCTGACCCTTGCGGCCATGGCGCCTGCGTCGCAGACGGCAGCGGTGGTCAAGGCCGATGCATATGGTCTCGGCGCGGATATCGTCTCGCAGGTCCTGTTCGAGGCGGGTTGCCGCAATTTCTTCGTCGCCCATATCGATGAAGCGTTGGCGTTGCGACTGCGGCTTTCGGCAGAAGCGCGGATTTTTGTTCTCAACGGTCTTCAGCCCGGCAACGAGACTTCCTGCGCCGCCATGGCCATCACTCCGGTTCTGAATTCGCTGGAGCAGATCGCCCAATGGTCGGCCCACGCCAGGAAGCTTGGCAAGACGCTCACCGCCGCGGTGCAGATCGATACCGGCATGTGCCGTCTCGGCCTCTCTCCCGAAGAACTTGAAATCCTAGCCTCCCGGCCGCAATTGCTGAATGGTATCGACATCACCTTCGTCATGAGCCACCTCGCCTGCGCCGACGAACCGGACCATGCCTCCAATGCCGCGCAGCTTGCGGTGATGCGCAAAGCCGCCATTGCCTTTCCCGCAGCGCCCGTCTGCTTTTCGAATTCCGGCGGCATCTTTCTGGGCAATGATTACCACAACCACCTGCTGCGCCCCGGCATCGCGCTTTATGGCGGCGCGCCCTCCGTTGCACGCCCCAACCCGATGAAGCCGGTCGTTCGCCTCGATCTGGCCGTCATCCAGACCCGCACCGTTCCCGCCGGTTCGCTGGTCGGTTACGGCGGCTCCTTCGAAGCGGCCGGGCCGACGCGTCTGGCAACCATCGCCGCCGGTTACGCTGACGGCCTGCCGCGTTCGCTCAGCAATCGCGGCGCGGCGTGGTATAACGGCGTGCGCCTGCCGATTGCGGGACGCGTTTCCATGGACAGCATCATTCTCGACATCTCCGCCCTGCCCGAGGGAACATTGACCCAGGGCAGCCTTGTGCAGATGATCGGTCCGGACCAGACGCTGGAAGACATTGCCGAGGATGCGGGCACGATCGCCTATGAAATCCTGACCGGCCTCGGACGCCGCTATCGACGCCTTTATATTCAGCCGGGAGAAACCCCGGCAGCCGCTTCAACATCAGTCAATCACAAGTGAGACGATCATGAACGTCACTATCCTCGGAGCCGGCGTTGTCGGCGTGACATCCGCCTGGTATCTGGCCAAAGCCGGACACAAGGTGACGGTGATCGACCGCCAGCCGGCCGCAGCGCTCGAAACCAGCTTCGCCAATGCCGGCGAGGTTTCGCCCGGCTATTCCTCGCCCTGGGCTGCCCCCGGCATTCCGATGAAGGCGATGAAATGGCTGTTCATGAAACATGCGCCGCTGATCATTCGCCCGACGGCCGATCCGGCGGCCTGGCGCTGGATGAGCCAGATGCTGCGCAACTGCACCTCGGCGCGTTACGCCATCAACAAGAGCCGCATGGTGCGCGTTGCCGAATATAGCCGCGATTGTCTGATGGCGCTGCGCGAAGAGACCGGCATCGAATATGACCAGCGCATGCAGGGCACGCTGGAGGTGTTCCGCACCCAGAAGCAGTTCGACGCCATCGGCAAGGATGTCGACGTGCTGACGGCGGGCGGCGTGCCTTTCGAGATTCTCGACCGCGACGGCTGCGCCGCCATCGAACCCGGTCTTTCCCCTTCGAAGGAGAAGATCGTCGGCGGCCTGCGCCTGCCCGGCGACGAGACCGGCGATTGCTTCATGTTCACGACAGAACTTGCCCGCATGGCCGAAGCGGCGGGCGTTACCTTCCTTTACGATACCGGCATAATGCGCCCCATCGTCGAGGCAGGGCGCGTCAAGGCTGTGGAGACCACCCGCGGGCTGGTGGAGGCCGATATTTTCGTGGCGGCACTGGGCAGCTATTCGCCGCAGTTCGTGCGCCAGCTTGGCCTTACCCTGCCGGTTTACCCGGTCAAGGGTTACTCCATCACAGTTCCGATCGTAAATGAGGAGCGCGCGCCCGTTTCCACGGTCATGGACGAGACGTTCAAGGTGGCGATTACCCGCCTCGGCTCACGCATCCGCGCCGGCGGCATGGCGGAAATCGCCGGTTTCAGCAAGGATTTGCCAGCGGCCCGGCAGGAAACGCTGGCCCACTCGGTGGAAGACCTGTTCGGCGGCGCGGGCGACCAGACCCAGGCGAAATTCTGGTGCGGCCTGCGTCCGATGACGCCGGACGGCACGCCTGTCATCGGCGCCACCCGCTACAGCAATCTATATCTCAACACCGGCCACGGCACGCTTGGCTGGACCATGTCCTGCGGCTCCGCCCGGGTGCTTGCCGATCTCATCAGCGGCAATAAGCCGGAGATCGACACGCACGATCTGGCGATCAGCCGTTACGCCGCCTGACGCGCAATCAACCCGCCATTCCCGTCCCGCGACGGGGATGGCGGTCAATCAGAGCGCCAGCGCATCCTTCAGCGCCAGACCTTCCATCATGCGCAGATCAAGATCGGCCTCGATGTGGTCGAGATGCTGCAACATGAGCGCGCGGGCCTTTGCCGTATCCTTCGCCTCAAGCGCATCAAGGAGATCGGCGTGATCGTTGTGGCCGCAGCTTGAAACACCCGAGCGCCCGTAAAGCGCAATGACCAGCGACGAGCGGGCGACCAGCTCGTCCATGAATTTTTCAAGGATAGCGTTGCCGGCAAGCGAGGCCAGCATCAGGTGGAAATCGCCCGATGCCTTGATTTCCGCGCGTCTGGCGCTCGGGCCGCGCTCATGCTGGTGGCGGCTTTCCTGCACCAGATGCTCACGCAGCCGCTTCACCGCCGCAGGTGTGATTTTTTCGATTGCGGCATCCACGACGCCGGGTTCGATCAACCGTCGCGACGCGAACACCTGCCGCGCTTCATCCGGCGTTGGATTGGAGACGAAGGCGCCGCGGTTGCGCTCGGCCTTCACCAGCCCCTCATAGGCCAGCATCTGAAGTGCAGCGCGCACCACCGTGCGGCTGACATCGAACAGCGTTCCCACTTCCGATTCCGACAGTTTGGTTCCCGGCGCCAGCCGCCGGTCGACAATGGCGTCACGCAGCGTATCGCGAATGGCCTGGGCACGGTCTTCATGCGAGGTGTCGGAATTGACGGTTATCTGGGAAAGGCTCATCGGTGCGTCCTGTTTGTTCTTGAGTTCTAGCGCGAAGTGCGTCGCGCGCAAACAGGAATTGCGGGCCGCCGCCGGTCTGCCACAATTCATTCAGCGCCCGTTCAGCAGCCGGGCTGTATTTCCTTAACCATCGAATTTGCAACTGGCAGCGCCCTGCCACCTGTATGGAAGAACACACCATGTCGTCCTTTGCAGCTAAAACCGTTCTGGCCGTCGCCGTCGCCGCCGCCACCATTGTTCCCTTGAGCAGCGCATCCGCTGGCGACTGGGACCGCCGCGACCGTCGCGATGCCGCCATTCTCGGTGGCGTGCTCGGCCTTGCCGCCGGTGTCGCCGTGGGCTCCGCAATGTCGCGTCCGGCGCCAGCTTACGAAGAGCGCATCTATGTCGACGAGCCGAGCTATATCGATGAAGAGCCGGATTACCGTTATTATCGCGCAGCACCCCAGCCGGTTTACCGCCCGGCACCCGTCTATCGCGCCCAGCCGGTTTACGACAGCCGCCCGGTCTACAACCAGCGCCGCACCTATCGCACCATCGAGCCCTGGACCAACGCCTGGTACGATTATTGCTCGCAGCGTTACCGGAGCTTCAACACCCGCACCGGTACCTATACGGATTATGATGGCCAGCGCCATTTCTGCGTAGCAGGTTAATCGGAAAGACATTCAACACGGTTACCGTTATTGCCAGGCCGCGGACGGAAACGTCCGCGGCTTTTTCATGCTCGCTTTGCGCCATCTTACGCCGTGCCGCTTCTCACATAATCCGCCCGGTTGATGCCGTGGCGCTGCAGCTTGTCGTAAAAGGTCTTGCGGGCGATGCCGAGCGTGGCGATGGTTTCCGCCACGTCGCCATTCGATTGTTCCAGCGTTTCGCGGATGATGCGCGCCTCGATCTCATCCATGCGCTCCGGCAGCGTTCCGGAAGCGGGGATTGTGGATTGCAACGCAGGCGCCGTCGCCGGTTCCGCCTCCAGCCCCAGCACCACCCTTTCAGCGAAATGTCCGAGTTCGCGCACATTGCCCGGCCAGTCATGCTCATTGAGGCGGCGGGAAATGCCGGCGCTGATCTGCGGCACCGCCATGTTGAAACGGTTGGCCGCCTTGGTGGCGAAGTGGGAAAACAACAGCGGAATATCCGCCTTGCGTTCGCGCAGCGGCGGAATGGACAGCGTCACCACATTCAGCCGGTAATAGAGATCCTCACGAAACGTGCCGCGCTCGGACGGATCGCCGAGATCGACCTTGGCCGCCGCGACCACGCGAATATCGACGGGCCGCTCCTCATTCGACCCCAGCGGCGAGACCTCACGCATTTCCAGAACGCGTAGCATCTTTACCTGTACGGCAAGCGGCATGCTTTCGATTTCGTCCAGAAACAGGGTGCCGCCACTCGAATGTTCGATGCGGCCGACGCGCTTTTTCTGCGCGCCGGTGAAAGCCCCTGGCTCATGGCCGAAGAGCTCGCTTTCGATCACCGTTTCCGGCAGCGCCCCGCAATTCAGGGCCACGAAATTGCCCTTTGAGCGTTTCTTGCTCCAGCGGTGAAGGGCCGTCGCCACCACTTCCTTGCCGCTGCCGGTCTCGCCCGCCACCAGCACATCCACATCCGTATCGGCAATGTGCCTGAGCGTGGTGCGCAGGCGCTCCATGGCGGGCGTCTGGCCGATCAGCGGTAAATCATCCTCAGCCTGTCCCGCCGCCCGGCGAAGCGCCCGGTTTTCCAGCACGAGGCGGCGCTTTTCCAGCGCCCGGCGGGCGCTTTCCACCATGCGTTCAGCGGGAAACGGCTTGGCGATGAAATCATAAGCTCCATTGTGAAGCGCATCGACCGCCATCGGCACATCGCCATGGCCGGTGATGAGAATGACCGGCAGATCGGCATCGATCTTGCGAACATGGTCGAAAAATTCGAGCCCGGTCATGCCGGGCATACGTACATCGGTGATGACGACGCCGTCGAAATCCTCGTTCAGGGCCGCCAGCGCCTGCTCGGCACGGGAAAAGGAGGTGACCGGCAATCCATCGAGTTCCAGCGTCTGCACCATCGCCTTGCGCAGCTGGGAGTCGTCGTCCACCAGGAATATGGTTCCGTCCACCGTCATGTCATGCTCGCTTCAGAAATACGGAAAAACATGTGCCCGCCTTGCTGCTCGCCACCTCGATGCGCCCGCCATAATCCGAGGCAATATCGTTGGAGATAACGAGACCGAGGCCGAGGCCGCTTTCCTTTGAGGTGTTGAAGGGCGAAAAAAGCTGGGCGCGGATGGCTTCAGGAATGCCCGTGCCATTGTCGCTGACGGAAAGCACGACCATGTCGCCTTCCTCGCGCACACGAACTTCGACACGCGCCGCCCCAGTCTCTTCAGTGGCTTCCAGCGCGTTTTGCAGAAGGTTGATGAGAATTTGCTCGAGCCGGATACGGCTGCCGAGCACTTTCAGGTCCTGATCCGGCAGCACGATATCAAGCGCATCCATCTGCCCGGAGAAGCGGCTGCGCAACAGCATGACCGCACCTTCGATGACCAGTCGAACACTGACAGGCTCGGCGGCGGTGCGGCCCTTGCGCGCCAATATTTTCAGGTCGCCGGTAATGGTGCCGATACGCTCGGTCAGCGCCGCGATGTTTTCGAGATTTTCGTTGGCCTCGGACATGCGGTCGCGCTTCAGCAACGTGCGGGCATTGTCGGCAAAGGCGCGGATGGTCGCGACCGGCTGATTGATCTCATGCGCCACACCCGCCGCCACCTGCCCCAGAATGGAAAGGCGGTTGGCCTGCACCAGTTCGTGCTGCACATTGCGCAACTCGCCCGAGGTCTTTTCATGCAGGGCGATTTCGGCCTGCAGATGATCGCGGGTCTTCGTCAGGTCGCGGGTCCGCTCCTGCACCTTCATTTCCAGCTCGGCGCGGGCACGCTGCTCCTCTTCCTTTTCCTTGAGCGCCTTATGCCTGCGCCACAGCCACAGGGCCGAAAGCGCCATCAGCGGCATCAGCGTCGCCAGCGCCACCACCCTGCCCTCGCGGATGGCGGCATTCAGCGCCGGCGCGACCGGTTGGAGATAGTGCAGCGTCCATGAAGTGGTCGGCACCGGCACTTCCAGCCGCAGATAATCGCCGCGTTCCCTCCCCGGCTCATCGACATGAATGAGCGGAACATCCTCGCTCGCGCGCCGCGCCGCGCGAAACGGCAGCGTTGAAAGCGCCTCATTGCCGAATTGCAGGCTCTCGGAGATGATTTTCCGCCGCGCCTCATCGATCGGCGCAACGGTCTTGAAGCGCCATTCCGGCACGCTGGTCATCAGCACGACGCCGTTTCTGTCGACCACATAGACCGGCTTGCCGCCGATGTTCCAGTCTGTCTCCAGCCGGTTGAACTCGACCTTGGCAATGACGACGCCAAGCGGCCGCCCATCGGCGGCATCGATGCGGCGGGAGATATAAAGACCCGGCCGGCGGCTGACATTGCCGAGAGCATAATGTTCGGACATGCCGGTCTTCATCGCGGCCTGGAAATATTCGCGGAAAGCATAATTGGAGCCGACAAAGCTGTCATCCTGCCGCCAGTTGCTCGACGCAATGGTCAATCCGGTCGGCCCGGTCACATAAATCACCGAGGATTGTGTGCCTTCAATCAGCCCCTCCAGCTTGCGGTTCAACCGGTCGAGGGCAGGAGCACCGCCGCCATCCAGCGCGGCGGCAAGATCGGGATCTCCGGAGAGGACAAGCGGAATGGCGCGCGGCCGCTCCAGCGCGACATTCAGGAGCGCGATCTTCAGTTCGGCATCCGTGGCGGCCTCGGAACCGGCCATGCGCATCGCCTGATTGCGGGCGAACTCATCGGCCACCAGCAGAACGCCAAGACTGACGAGCAGCCACAGGCCCGCCAGCGCCAGCCATTGCGCCCGCCGCTTCGCATGGGAATAAGATGCCAGATCCTGATAAGTCATGCGGCAATTGTGCGGATTTACACACAGACCGCAAGAGATCTTGTCCGGAATTCCGCACAAATACATGTGGGCCGATGAAGCGCCAATAAAAACTACTTTTGAAATCAGCCAGTTACACCAAATAAGCAAGTCTGGCATGCGTATTGCACATGACTCCGCAATCGGCGCGAAGCCGTCAACGTCACGGCGATCCCGGGAGGCCAATAAAGGCAGGGTGAGGCCGAGGAGGAAAAAACATGATCGATACGACAGCCGTGGCCGCAGGCCACGCCAAGCAGCCATTCTACAAGCACCTGTATTTCCAGGTTCTGGTGGCCATCATCGCCGGTATCGCGCTCGGCCATTTCTATCCGGCCTTCGGCGAACAGCTGAAGCCGCTTGGCGACGGCTTCATCCGCCTCGTCAAGATGATCATCGCTCCCGTCATCTTCCTCACCGTCGCAACCGGCATCGCCGGCATGAACGACATGAAAAAGGTGGGTCGCGTGGCCGGTAAGGCCATGATCTACTTCCTCGTATTCTCCACGCTCGCGCTCATCGTTGGCCTCATCGTCGCCAACACCGTGCAGCCGGGCGCGGGCATGAATATCGATCCCGCCACGCTGGATGCAAAGGCAGTCGCGACCTACGCCGACAAGGCCCATGAGCAGACCATCACCGGCTTCCTGATGAACATCATCCCGACCACCATCGTCGGCGCTTTCGCCAGCGGTGACATTCTGCAGGTGCTGTTCTTCTCGGTTCTGTTCGGTATCGCGCTCGGCATCGTCGGCGAAAAGGGCAAGCCCGTCACCGATTTCATGCACGCCCTGATGTATCCGATCTTCAAACTGGTCGCGATCCTGATGAAGGCCGCCCCCATCGGCGCTTTCGGCGCCATGGCCTTCACCATCGGCAAATACGGCATCTCGTCCGTCACCAACCTCGCAATGCTGATCGGCACCTTCTACGTCACGTCCTTCCTGTTCGTGTTCGTGGTTCTCGGCGCGGTATGCCGTTACAACGGTTTCTCCATCGTCGCGCTCATCCGCTACATCAAGGAAGAGCTGCTGCTGGTTCTCGGCACCTCCTCTTCCGAAGCCGCCCTGCCGGGCCTGATGAGCAAGATGGAAAAGGCGGGCTGCAAGCGCTCCGTCGTCGGTCTCGTCATCCCCACCGGTTATTCCTTCAACCTTGACGGCACCAACATCTACATGACGCTGGCGGCCCTCTTCATCGCGCAGGCGACCGGCATTCACCTCTCCTTCGGCGAACAGATTCTGCTGCTGCTCGTTGCCATGCTCTCCTCCAAGGGTGCGGCCGGCATCACCGGCGCGGGCTTCATCACGCTCGCGGCAACCCTCTCCGTTGTGCCTTCGGTTCCCGTCGCCGGCATGGCGCTGATCCTCGGCATCGACCGTTTCATGTCGGAATGCCGCGCCCTCACCAACTTCGTCGGCAACGCAGTTGCCACCATCGTCGTCGCCCGCTGGGAAGGCGAACTGGATCAGGATCAGCTTGCCCGCGTGCTGAGCGGCCAGGAAGAGTTCACCGGAATCGCCGATGTGGATCAGCTTCCGGCTTCGGTGCAGCCCGCCGAATAATAAGACCTCCCAAGGTCCGGCCTGTCCCGGTTTCTCCGGGCAGGCACATATGGAAAGCCCGGCGCATCGACAGGATGCGCCGGGCTTTCTTTGTTCAGGCTCGCGCCCACTAAACGGGGTTTTTATCGGCCGGAAGATGCGGTAGAGCCGAAGCGGAACAAATGCGATAAGCGGAGTGGCGGCATGAAGAACCTGTTTCTGGCCTGGCAATTCTGGGCGCTGCTATCGGCAGCCTTTGCGGCGCTCACCGCCATCTTTGCGAAGGTCGGCGTCGAAAATATCAATTCCGATTTCGCCACTCTCATCCGCACCGTCGTCATTCTCGCCGCCGCCGGCCTGATGGTTTACATCACCGGCAACTGGCAGCAGCCTTCCACCATCTCGGGTAAAACCTGGCTGTTCCTCGTGCTTTCGGGACTGGCCACCGGCGCATCGTGGATATGTTATTTCCGGGCGCTGAAACTCGGAGACGCCGCCCGCGTCGCGCCCATAGACAAGCTGAGCGTCGTGTTTGTTGCCGTCTTTGCGGTGCTGTTTCTGGGCGAAAGGCTGTCTTTGCCCAACTGGCTCGGCGTGGTGCTGATCGCCTGCGGCGCGGTGCTTGTGGCCTATCGGGGATAGGCCAGCCGGATAAACCGGCCGGCACAATTGCTGAAGTCATCAGCCTCGGGCAGCCGCAACCTTGTCGAGACCACGCTTCACACCGGCAAACAGCTCGTCCAGCTGTTCGGCCGTAATGATGAGCGGCGGGCAGAAGCAGATGGACTCGCCGATAGGCCGCGTGATGACACCCTCCTCCTCGATGGCCGCGGCAAGGGCGAGCGTGGTATCGCCGGGCTTCATGCCCTCCCATGGCTTCACCTCCAGCGCGCCGATCAGGCCGATACCGCGCGAGGAATGAATAAGCGGGTGATCGGCGAGCGCCTTCAGATGATCGAGAAACTTGCCTTCCAGCCGGGCGACGTTACCGACCAGATCGCGCTCCTGAATGATCTTCAGGTTCTCCAGCCCCACAGCTGTTGCGACGGGATGGCCGGAGGCGGTGTAACCATGGCCGAAGGAGCCGATGCGGTCGGATTCGTCGGCAATCGGCTGGTAGAAATTGTCATTCATGATGATCGCCGAAAGCGGCATATAGGACGACGAAATCTGCTTGGAGACGACAAGCACATCCGGCTTGATGCCATAGGTCTCGCAGGCGAACATCTTGCCGGTTCGGCCGAAACCGCAGATCACCTCATCCACCACAAGCAGAATATCGTATTTCTTCAGGATCGCCTGAACGCCTTCCCAATAACCTTCGGGCGGCAAAAGAACGCCGCCGGCGCCCATTACCGGCTCGCCCCAGAAAGCGGCAATGGTTTCCGGGCCTTCGCGAAGAATCAAATCCTCCAGCTCTTTCAGGATACGCGCGGTGAAATCCGCCTCGCTTTCCCCTTCCTTTCCAAAATGCACATAGGAGGGGCAGGCCGTATGCAACATGCGGTCCAGCGGCAGGTCGAAGCTTTCATGGTTACGCGGCAGGCCGGTGATTGAGGCCGAGGCAATCGTCACGCCATGATACCCCTTGATGCGGCCGATGATCTTCTTCTTTTCTCGTCTGCCCAGAGCGTTCGAGCGATACCAGACCATCTTGGCGACCAGATCGTTGGCCTCGGAGCCGGAGGAGGTGAAATGCACCTTGGACATCGGCACCGGTGAAAGCTCGATCAGCAGCTCGGCGAGATCAACCGACGGACCGTGCGTCTTGTAGGAAAAGGTGTGGTAATAGGGCAGCTTCTGCATCTGCTTCGTCGCCGCGTCCACCAGCCGCTGTTCACCGAAGCCGAGCGCCACCGACCACAGCCCCGCCATCGCCTCGATATAGCGCTTGCCGCTGCTGTCGGTTACATAGATGCCTTCGCCGCTCTCGATCACCAGACCGCCGGTCTTTTCGAATTTGCGCAGATTGACGTTCGGATGCATCTGATAGGCGATATCGCGTGCCTCGACGGAATTCGGCAGGATGGTCATCGATGAAGGCTCCATTTTCGGTTGATGCTCGGCGTGTCAGACGTGCTGTCCGCCATTGATGTGAATTTCCGCGCCGTTGATGTAGCTCGACTGTTCCGAGCACAGGAAATAGATGGTCTGCGCCACCTCGGCCGTGGTGCCGAGCCGCCCGAGCGGCACCTGGGCTTCCACCAGCTCGGCCGTTCCGGGGGAGAGGATGGCGGTGTTGATCTCGCCCGGCGCAATCGCATTGGCGCGCACGCCGCGCGGACCGAACTCATGCGCCAGCTCGCGCGTCAGCGCCGCAAGCGCCGCCTTCGATGTGGCATAGGCCACGCCGGCAAAAGGATGCACCCGTGAGCCGACAATCGACGTGACGTTGACGATTGAGCCTTTTGCCGCTTCCAGTTCCGGCAAAAGCGCGCGGGCGAGCAGCGCCGTCGAAACAAGATTGACGTTCAGCACCCGCGTCCAGATTTCCGCCGTCGTATCCATGACACCGAGACGGCTGCCACCCTCGCCCTTCGGCGAAATTCCGGCATTGTTGACAAGCGCCGCAAGCTTTCCCTCCGGCAGGCGTGAACGCACCTCGTCCGCCAGATCGTCAATGCGGGACAGGTCCTCCAGATCGGCCTGAATGTGGCTCTCCCGCGCTGACGGCCAACGGCATTCCTCGGAGAAGGGTTGCCGCGATACGGTGAGAATTCTCCAGCCCTTTTCCTGAAACAGCTTGACGGTGGCGTGCCCTATTCCACGGCTTGCGCCGGTCAGAAGCATATAAGGAACAGCCATATGAGAACTCCTGTGCCATGCGGACCGTTGAGCCGGCCGCGCATTCAGCCCCACATGTTAGAGCGCTGCCACCGGCTGACAAGGTCTTTTTTGTCGCGGCGCAGCGATGGCGGATCGGCGACGGGCTAATCCCATTTGATGCACGGCTTTCACCCGAAGGGAATATTTGAAGCCGACCGTTTACCCATAAAATGAAGCCTCCCGAATGTGTGATCAGTATTGGGAGGGGGACGAATGCGTATCGATATCATCGACACGGACGCCGGCTTCGAGGCGATCCGCGAAAACTGGGATGCGGTGTTCATGGCCGATCCCCATGCCCGGCATTTCCTCTCCTGGGGGTGGCTGAGGGACTATATGCCGCGCCGCAGGCGCTGGTTCATTCTTGCGCTGCGCGAACGGGCGGAAGGCTCGCCCTATGTTGCGTTTTTCCCGCTGCGCATCGTCACCGAACCGGACAAAAAAACCGGACGTTTCCACGACAGCATCGTCATGGCCGGCAATGCGGCGGCCGATTACACCGGTTTCATCACCCTGCCGGACTATGAAAATCACGCAGTCGCCGGTTTCTGTTCCTATATCCGCCAGCAAAACTGGACCGAGCTGAAGCTCGATTATCTTTCCGGCCCTCCGGAACGCCGCGACGCTATGATCCGGGCACTTCAGGGCCCGCTCGTCATGTTTCGCGACAACATGCCAACCAACCCCTACAACATCAACAATTGCATCTGCCCGGTGGTGACGCTGCCGGACACGTTCGACGGCTATCTCGACAGTCATATGAGCAGCCAGACCCGGCAGAAGCTGAGGCGTTTCCTGAGAAAAGTGGAAGGCGGCGACGAATATCGCATCACCTTTGCAACGAGGGAAACAATCAAGCGGGACATGGACATCCTGTTCGATTTCTGGCGCATCCGCTGGGCGCCGCACAAAGGCAAGGAACGCACGGAACTCCTGATCGGTGCGACACGGCAGATGCTGATGGACGTCTATATCCGTGGCGACCTGGAAGTGCCGGTGCTGTGGTTCGACGACCAGCCGCTCGGCGCGCTCGCCAATATCATCGACCGCCAGAAGAAATCGGTCCTGTTCTACATTACCGGCCGCGACGAGAACTGGAAGACCCCTTCCCCCGGGCTCGTGCTGCATGGCCATTGCATTCGCAGGGCAATCGAGCAGGGTTTCAAAACCTATGATTTCCTGCGCGGCAACGAGCCTTACAAATATTTCTTCGGGCCGGAGGAGCAGAAGCTGAGCTGCACGCTGTTCCGCACCCGCTCGGGCGACAATCTCGGCGGCACGCTTCACCCGCGCAGCATCCGTTTTGTCTACGAACAGGCCCTCAAACTCTATAAGACCGGCCAGAAGGCGGCCGCCAATATTGCCTTCGCCCAGGTGCTGACTGCGGCACCGGACCATCTCGGCGCGCAATTCGGGCTCGCCAATCTGTTGTTCGACCGGGGTGAATTCCGAGAGGCCGAAATCGCCTTTCTCAGCCTTCTGGCCGCCGGGCAGGAACCCGTTGTCCTTTGGCTGCGCATCGGCGAGGCCCGGCTGGCGCAGCAGCACTACCACGAGGCGTCCGAGGCCTTCCGCCAGGTGACCAATCGCGCGCCCTTCCACCGGGAAGCGCTTTACAAATGCGCCGTGGCGCTGATTGCCGCCGAAAGAACAATGGAAGGTGCGGAAATCCTCGACAGGCTGCAGCACTATCATTCGGACGATGCGGCACATCTGGAATATGCGGAAAAGGCCCGTGCAGCCCTTGCCCGGCTGGAACTGGCAAAAGCCAAGGTTCCGCTGCCAGCCGATGTCGTCACGCTCGCCATCAAGCCGAAAGCGGCGGGCAAACGCTGGCACCCGCCAAAGGTTTTGCATTAAAGGCAACGCCCTGTAAGTTGCGGCAGGAAAAACCGGCCGGACGACTTACAAGGATTTTTGATGTTTCTGACCAACAAGGACATGCTCGATCTTATTGAGCTTCGCCATGATCTTCACCGTCATCCGGAAATCTCCGGCGAGGAGAAGGAAACGGCGCGGCGCATCCGCGCTTTCCTCGAGCAGGCGCAGCCCGACCGGCTTTTCGCCGATCTCGGCGGCCATGGCGTGGCTGCGGTCTATGACAGCGGTAAAAGCGGCCCGGCGATCCTCATCCGTTCGGAACTCGATGCCCTGCCCATTCACGAAAAGAGTGACGCCGAATACCGCTCCGGCACTGATGGCAAAGGCCATCTTTGCGGCCATGACGGCCACTCCACCATTCTGACGGCGCTGGCGCTCGGCCTTTCCCGGCAGCGGCCCGCGACAGGTCGCGTCATCCTTCTGTACCAGCCGGCGGAAGAAACCGGCGCGGGCGCCGCCGCCGTCCTCGCCGACTCGCGTTTTGGGCAGATAAAGCCGGATTATTCCTTTTCGCTCCATAACCTGCCCGGCCTGCCTTTCGGCCATGTCAGCGTGGTGGAGGGCCCGGTCAACTGCGCGTCGCGCGGGGTCAAAATCCACCTTTCCGGCAAGACGGCGCATGCGTCTTCACCTGAACATGGCATTTCCCCGATGCGGGCAATATCCCGGCTGATGCCGGCCTTGGCCGAACTGGGCTCCGGTTTTCCGCCAGAGCCCGATTTTTCGATGGTGACGATCACCCATGCCGTAATGGGCGAAGCCGCCTTCGGAATTTCCCCGGCCGATGCTGAAATCTGGGCGACACTGCGGACACTGACCGACGACCGGATGGAAAAACTCTGCGAGGCTGCGGAAACTCTGGCTAAAAAGGTGGCGGACGAACAGCAGCTGACCCTCGACATCACCTATGACGATATTTTCCTGCATTGCGAAAATGCGCCTGACGCGGTCGGGCATATCCGGCGCGCGCTGGACGAGGAAAAAATCTCCCACGGTTCGGAGGGGCTGCCCATGCGGGCTTCCGAGGATTTCGGCCGCTTTCGCGCCGTTTCGTCATCGGCGATGTTCTTTCTCGGCGCAGGCCGGGACTATCCCAACCTGCATAATCCGGATTACGACTTTCCGGATGCGTTGATCGGCACCGGCGCGCGCATCTTCATGCGCATCATCCGCAACCTCACCGACGCGAGATAGCAGCGACTGTTGCTATATCCAGCCGCGATCAGCCGCCCGTCAGCCGCCCTGTGGACCGTTGCTGGGCCGGGCGGCGCGCACCGCAGCCAGGCCCCGGATGCCATCCTTGTTTCCGATAGCTGTGAGGCTTTCGAAAATCTGGGCGGCCTCACCATAACGGCGCATGGCGAGGTAGGAATAACCGCGCAGCACCATCAGGTCCGTGCGCTCATCCGCCAGCCGCGCCCGCTGGTCGAGCAGGAGAAGCGTTTCGGCATATCGCTTCGACCCGAACGCGGAAACCGCTCGATCGGCAAGGATCGAAACCTGCAGCTCCGTCGCGCGTGGGCGATCCATACGCGATTTCGTCGCCGAGACGGCTGCATGGTCCGTCAAGCCCATGCGCAGATAGGCAAGGCTCTGGCCGTAGGCTGCATCGCTTTTGACATTGGACTGACCGCTTTCAATCGCGGATTCGAAAGCTTTCAGAGCCTCTGCCGGACGGTTCGTCTCCATCAGGCACCAGCCGAGATCGAGCGCCTGCTGTGGCGGCAGACGTTGCGGATCGGGATAGGCCGCGCAGGAACGCGGGCGCGATGCAGCACCGGCTTCCCTTTGCACCTGCGCGGGGCGGCGCGCCTGCTTGCGCGAAGGCTCAGGCTGCTGGACGACAGGCGGGTTATAAACCACCGCCGTCTCACCCTGCGGTGCATTCGTCTGCACGGGCGGCGCCGTTACCTGTGCGACAACCGGCGGCGCGGTTATGGGAGCAACCGCCTGCCCGGGCTGGTCCACCATGCGCGCCGTTCCGACATCGGCGATACGTTGCGAACGGCCTCCCCATTGCTGCTGGATGCCACGCAGGCCGGCGAGATTGCGAAGATCGTGATAGCTGACCGCCATGCCGTAGGCCGATGGCTCATCGTCGGGTTTCCAGCCAAGGGCCGTGCTGAACCATTGCAAAGCAAGCGGCGTCTGCCGGAAGGCAAGCGAATACCAGCCGAATTGCTGCGCCGTCGCCGCATCCTTCTGCGCCACCGTTTCGGCGGCGATACGTTGCAGCACCTCCGGCGGCAGGACCACCGGCGGCTCCAGCGCGAGAAGATTTGCCGTTGCGGCGAGATAGGTCGCAAGCGCATCGTCGGATGCCTTGCGCCATTTATACATGACGTCCTCGGCCTCACGCGGCTCGTTACGGTCGATCAGCGCCAGCGCCAGCCCCTGCGAAGCCGATGCGCTGTCTTCCTCTTCCCGCGCCTTGCGGAACCATTTTTCCGCCTCCGCCATGTTCTTCTGCCGGATATTGTACCAGCCGAGCAGCAGGGCGTCGCTTGCAAGCTTATCGGTCTCGGCAAGCCGCTGAAGCCGCATCACATAGGCCGAAGGAACGGCAATGCCCTCCTTCTCCCCTGCCTTGGCCACGAACTGGCGGGCGAGATCGTTCTTGACCGGTTCAAATTCCAGCTGACCGTCGGCGCCCGGTTTTTCCTTGGCCAGCAGTTCGTCCATCATTTCCGCCGGCAAAAGCGCGGATGCCTTCTGCACGGTGGCGAGCCTGTCGCTGGCGACCGTGCAATTGTTGAGGATGTAGAGATAGGCGTCGCGCGCCCGTCCCATCCGGTCGGTATTGGCGAAAGCATCGGCAACCCGCCACAGCACATCGACCTCGCCGCATGTCAGCAGGCTGGGATTATTGGCGGCTGTATCCACCACTGTCGTATATTGCTTGAGATCGGAAGCATTGACGAGTCGCTGGCGCGCTTCGGCGAGGGAAAGCATGCCCGTCAGATTGTCGGGTGGCTGCCAGCCGGGCTCCGCCTGCTGGCGGTCGGCAATCGCCTTCCTCACTTCGGCATAACGGCCGTCGGTATAAAGCTGCCACATGGCGTCGAGCCGTGGATCGCCATTTTCGGGAATGGCGAGAGGATCGGCAGGCGGCGTCCAGTTGGGATAAAGCGCGCGCAGGCGCGCGATTTCGGCCTGAAGACGCTGCGTATCGCCCCTCGCCGCGAAATAGCGCAACGCACTCAGATCGACCTCGGGCATATCAGCCGATGCAGGCTGGGTGGCGCGAGGGTCCGGCGCCTGCGCCGTCTGTGTTTGCGGCGCCTGCCCGCCAACCTGTGTCACCGGCAACGGGTCGGTCGCCGGCACCGTGACCGGCGGTGTCGCGGGCTGTGTTACTTGCGCCATTTCACGGTTCTTGACGAAAGCGTTGATCTGCGCCGGATTGGCCGCCGTCGGCAAAACACGCTGTACCGCCCGGTTGTCGCCGACCGCCGAGGTATGCACGTCCGACACCCGCCCCAGAATGTTATCGCGCCAGTGAAAGGCGGCGAGCGCTATCAGAAGCAGAATGAAAGCCGAGGTCGACAGTGGCTTGTTCATCGGCATTCCCCGTTATTCCTTGCCAGAAACGACAATGCCAGAAGATGCAATGTGGAAGGATAATAAAGTGTTGGCTGGAAGTTTTTGAGTTCGGCGGAAACGGCCGGCCCGCCGCCGACACAGGCCGCGAGCGCCGGAATGATGCGATAGCCGGGATCGGACAGGACATCCTTGACCGCTCCGCTCTTCAGGTCGAAGGTTCCGGCAGCGCCGCTTTCCAGCGTCATGCCGCCTTTCAGCCGGGCGAGCAGCTCCGGCGACCCCATATTCGCCCTTGCGAGATAAAGTGGTATGCGCACCGCATTATAGCCGAATTCCGGCGGGAAGCCCGATGCCGGCTGCGGCTTCGTCTTCACCGATACCCAGTCGGCCGGCAGTTTTCTATCGCTGAAAGCGAATGTCCCGATCTGCGCCAAACCGTCATCGGCAAGCGCTTTCCAAAGCGGCGATGGCGCAACAAGATTGAGCACCGGAAAGGCCTCGAAAATCAGATAGGAAGGATTGACCACTGGCCCATCCTCCCGGTCATCCTCGTCGAAACCGCTGGCCGCCGGCAGAAGCAGCGTTCGCCCGCCGCGTTGCACCACCGTCTTCCTGAGAATGGCGGATGCGATGGCCGCGGATGCTTCGGCATAATCCTGCCGGTTCCATTGCCCTGCCGCCAGCGCCAGCGCATAGGCGATCAGGATATCGCCATCCGTAGCGTTGTTGATATCGGTTACATGCGGTCTGGTGCGCGGATCCCATTTCCAGGCGGAAAGCCCGTCGTCACGCACCAAAAGCTCGGTGCGCGTGAAACTCCAGATCAGCTCGAAGTCGGACAGGTTGTCGGCAAGCACGGCAAGCCACATGCCGTAGCCCTGGCCTTCGCTATGGCTGATATTGCCGTTGCCGGTATCGATGACGCGGCCGCCGGGATCGAGAAACGCGCCTTTATAGGCAGACCACGCCTCCGGCGAAACCGAAGCGGCGCGGCTGACGGAAATACCTGCAATCACCGTCATCATGGACAGGAAGAAAATGCCGGCCAGTTTCGAGATCCCGTTCTTCATCGATGCCGTCCCATCATGCGCAGCATCGTGAAAGTGGCGAGGCCGAGGAGAGATACGAAGCCGATGAACGCCAGCGAATAGGAAAGAACGTTGGAAGAAAGCCAGTTGGCCGCGACCAGCCTCCAGTTGGAAAAGGAAAACGCCCGCGTGACGTAAAAATACGGCCGTTCCACCTCCACCGTTTCAAGTTTTTCGGCAGCGGCATCGTAAGCGGCAACACGTCCAGTGACACCGCGCCAGCGGTTTTCCCGCGTCATCGCCGCCATCCCGTCAAGAAGTTCCGCGGACGTTGGCGCAGTGGCAAGCGTCCACACCCCTTCGCCGGAGGGGCTCAGTCCCTGGGCCAGCATGAAGGAAACATTGCTTGGCGGCGCATAGAGCTGTTCGGCTGCCGGCAGGAAGCGTAGCGTATCCGAACTCAGGTCGAAATTCCGCTTCATCCATTCCTCGAGAGAAGACACCTGCCCCTCCCATACGCCGCCATCCACCCGCTCGCGCCAGTCGTTGAAAAGGGTTTCGCTGCTCTGGGCGGGCGGCTGGACGCCGGTTCCCATTTTCCAGGATATCTGGCTGGAGGGAACAAGATTGAACTGGCCGATCAATGCCTGCGGGAATTGCGAAATCGTGCCGACGAACAGCGCGTCGCGATCACCGATCACCAGCGGCGAGGCGACAGTCTCGATGTCGATGGGATGCCCCGCCACGCTTGCCAGCCGGCTGATCAGCGTGGCTGCCGCAGACATGGTGTCGGTGTCGAAACGGTCGAGCGACAGGGCAACAGGCGCTCCGCCCGTCCGATAGGGCTGTCCGGCCCCCGCCATCGCGGCAAGATCCGGCTTGCGGCCGATCTGCGCATAGTCCGGAATATGAAGTTCAGACGTGTCGAACAATGCAAAACGCGGCGTTGTGCTGGCAGGGGCGCCGGGGGCGCAGGCCTGATCCTGCGCCGTCATCAACACTGCCTCGATGGTGACCTTGTTCGGCCCTGGCTTGAAATGACGCATCGTCACATTGATCGGCAGATGCCGGAAAATGCCGCCGCCATTGTTGGAAATCGGTACGGTCGAGGCGATCTGGTCATTGACGTAGATATCGACATGGCTGCCCGGCAATACCTGCGACGAATAGGCGGCATCGAGAAGAAGCGACGCCTCACCATAAGCGGACGCATAAAAATCGGCTGGCATGCCGACGTAAAATTCGTTGCGGAAACGCCGGCCGCCAAATTCGGTGCTTTCGAAACCAAGTTCGGAGAGCGCGATACGGCGATCCGACATGACGAGCGGCACATCCGGCGCATGCCAGCTTCGGGTCGAAAAAGTCGTTCTCTGCGCACCGGGTGTGCGCGATATCGACGAAAACAGCGTCTCAATTGCCGCCTGCACCGCCTGCGGGGTGGGGCCGCTGACGAAAAGCGGCGAAAGACCGCCCGGCGCGGCGACGCCAAAGCCGGCAAAAGCGCCTGCCGAAGCCTCGGGTGGCAGCGTTCCCGCAATTCCGGCAATCTCGCGGGCGGTGCCGACGAAGACCGTCAGCGTGCCCGCCTTGCGTTCAGCGGAAGGAGCGGCCACGAAACGGATCGTCTGGTTCGGCATCTGGGTTCTGAGCGCCAGCGCCTGTGAAAGACGCAGGAGAGAATCCGCAAATGCCGGATTGCCGAGCGCCGGTGCGACAATCTCGATAGACGTCATCGCCTTGCCATCCGGCCCCGTTGCCTGAATGTCGTCGATATTGGCAAAGCTTCCGGCGACATCCGCATTAAAGCCGATATAGGTATTGGCAGGGTCTATATCGGTCCACAGATCGTAGGTGGACTGGATCGTGCAATCGGTTCTGTGGCGCTGCTGCACACCCAGTCTCACGACATTTGAGCCGACCTGCAAGACGCCTGGCGGTATCTTCAAGGAGACATTGCCTTCGCTGTCGGGCGCTTCGATACGCGCCGGATCCAGCGCGACATTGTTCAGGCTGACCTGAAAATTCGAGCTTTCCGGCGCGACCACGATGGCGTTTTGATACCCGATATTGAGCGAAACGGCGGCGTTTACCTGCTCCGGCGTCAGATAGATGCTCCATTGCCGCCGGTCCATCTCCCCGGAAAGACTGAGCTTTTCATAGGGCAGAATGTATCGGCGGCGGCTGTCGGCGTCGAGCGACGGGGCCGTTGCAGGAACAGGTCTTGCGCCTTCCTGACGCGGAGGAGCCGCAACCAGCGGCGGCAACGGAACGGCTGGGCGCTGTTGCGACTGCGGCGCGGGCTGAACCGCAAATGGCGGCGGGGCGGATGGCTGAGACGGCGTCTGGGCCGGAATTTGGGCCGGAATCTGGGCAGGTGGCTGCTGACGCGGCGCGGCAGGCGCAACGGCGGACGGCGGCACGGGTGTCGGAGCCGTCTGGGCGGGCCGTTCCGGCGACATGTCGAAGGGCGAGGACTGCGCCATCGCGCCCGTGGCGACGGCCCCCCATACCAACATTGCCAGAGAATCCCGGATGGGTTTACGGCCGATCATTTTACCGCTCCGACAGGTTTGGCGTCTCTGGGAGCAGGCCGAAGCGTTCGGACCAGATAATAAAGGCCGCGCTGCGTCTGGAAGAGCGATATGGCGAGGAAGATGGCCGTACCACGGATAAGGCCGGGGTTCTTGCGGCGCACCCGCTGGAATTCGCTCCATTGTTCCGAATTGGCGAAGATCAGGTCCGCAATCAGGCGGTGATCGACGGCGCGTTGCGGCGAGAAGGTACAGCCGATCGAGACGAAACCCTCGCCCTTCACCGTTCGCACCACGTTGACAGGCATGGTTTCAGGCACGCCCTCGCTATGCGGCTTGACCTTCACGATAGCCGTCGCGCCTTTTTCGATGGTTGTCGCGCTGTCGAAGAGATTGATCAGGAGGCCATGCACCGAGACGTTATCGATGGAAGCCGGCACCCAGGCGTCGCTGCCCTCGAGCTTGACTTCGCAACGCCGTTTGACCGTGATGCGCCGCGACGCGGACTTGTCGCCGCGCTCGGAAACGACGCCGAGCGCACAGCCCGCAAAGATGAGATTGAGCAGGTTCCAGCCGCCGACCACAAGCGTGACATCCGCCTTGTAGGGCTCGCTGTAGATGCGCCAGGCGGCAAAGGCCATCGCCACCAGCAGCAGAGCGAAAATGACGAAGAACGGCCGGCTGATTTCCGAAAGCCGTGCCTCGGCAATGGATTCATCCTTCGCCGTCACCTTGAAGGTGGGCTTGCCGGGATTGAAAATCACCGAAACGACGGCAGGCAGGAGGTGAACCGTCTGCACATATTCGTAAAGTTCCGAAATCCAAGGCCAGCGGAAGCTGCCATAGAGATAGTTCTGCATCATCAGGTTCACGAGCATATAGGCAGCCGTATAGGCCAAAAACTCGCCGCCCGAGGCCACGAAAATCTGAAGATCGAAGAACAGGTAGAACAGCGGTGCGAACAGGAAGATGGTGCGCGGAAACGGAAACAGCCAGAACAGCGTCGATGACATGTAGCAGAGACGCTGCGTAAACGAGAGACCGCGCCGAAAAAGGGGCTGGCGGAAGATTAGTATCTGCATCATGCCCTGCGCCCAGCGGCTGCGCTGGCCGATGAAGCTTGCGAAGGTGGCCGGCTGCAACCCGGCGATCAGCGGCTTGTCGACATATATACTGTTCCAGCCGCGCGAATGCAGCGCCAGCGCCGTTTCGCAATCTTCCGTGATGCTGACGCCACTGAAACCTTCGGTATCCTGCAATGCCTCACGCCGCAGCACGGCGGCCGAACCGCAGAAGAATGCACCGTTCCACTTGTCGAGGCCGCGCTGGATGATGCCGTAAAACATCTCGTTTTCGCTCGGCATCGTCTCGAAGGTGCGCAGATTGCGCTCGATGGGATCGGGATTCACGAAGAAATGCGGTGTCTGCACCAAAAAGAGCCGCGGATCCTCTTCGAAATAACCAACCGTTTCCAGAAGGAAGTCGCGGGCGGGCGCGTGGTCGGCGTCGAACACGGTCACGAGCTCGCCGGTCGAATGGGCAAGCCCGTTATTGAGATTTCCGGCCTTGGCGTGGACGTTGCGCTCGCGCGTCAGATAGCGCACGTCGAGGTCCTCGCAGAGCTTCTTCAACTCCTCGTGGCGGCGCTGCGCCGCCTGCGCCTCGACGATATTGCTGGCGTTGCGCTTCTGCACCGAGCCGCCATCGTCCAGCAGCCAGACGGTGAACCGGTCGGCCGGATAATCCATGTTCTTGGCCGCTGCGAGCGTGTTGGCGAGAAGCTCAGCGTCCTCGTTATAGCTCGGCACGAAGACGTCGACCGTCGGCCGGTAATCGGGGGAACCGGGCCTCGTCTTGCGCGACGGCAGCGGCATCGACACGATGACGAGACTGAGCGCCAGCATCACAACGCTGTACATTTCCGCCAGATAGAGCAGAAAGCCGGGAATGAAGTTCTCGAGCTGGTTGACGGGCGGCAACGTGCTGGTGGTGCGCCAGTAGACATAGCGCAGCACGATGGCCGTGCCGAAACCGAGCGCTACCAGACGCCAGGCCCCCTGCCCATTGAAGCTCTTGATCGTCGCCAGCAGGATGAGCGAAATCGCCGTGGCGACCAGATGCGTCTGCAGGCTGACCGGCATCGTGACGATGGCCAGAACGCAAAGCGACACAAGTAACCAGACAATGATTGTGATGGCCTTGCTCATCCAGAAACTTTCCGTTGTCTTCCCCACCCGGAATTTCGGTCCGGAATTTTTGCGATCTGCGCCTTGGCGTGCTCTTTCCCGCTGGTTCCGGCGATCACCTGCATCCTGACGCCCCCCCCGAACCGGACAGACATGCGGGCGACGGAATGGAAACCTGCGGGACCTGCGACGGTTGCCGGCCACTATCTGCCGGCACACCATCCAGGCGCCTGCCCGCCACCGTGGGCCTTGCAGGCTGGAGGGGTGCGCCAGCCGATGCGGGCGACGGGATACTGACTGCAGCAACGGGTGGAAGCGGCTGCGGTTCCGGCTGGGCGGGCGGTGCAACGGCAGCCGTGCGACGAACGGGCCGGGGCGGCACGCTCGCGGTCACCTCGCTGCCGGGCCGCATCGGCACCTCATCCGCCTTTATGGGATAGACCGGGTGACCCGGACGCCCGAGATTTTTATCCACCGCCTGCGGCGTGCCGTAAGGGTTCCAGCTGGGCGAGGCATAGGTGCCGGTGATCGTGTAATTATACATGACCGCCAGCAGCCGCTCGACGCTGGCGCCCGACTGGCAAAGGCGCAGCCGCACCTTGATGCGCCCGAGATTTCGGAAATCCTGCCGCATGCTTTCCGGCGAGCGTATGTCCTGCCATCCATAAAGGCAGGTATCGTCGCCACGGCCGCTGCCGGCGGCATAGGAGAACGCGCCATAACCGTTTTGCAGGTAATTTGCCGACATGGCGATATTTTCGCCCGGAAACTCGGCGCGGATTTCCCGCGCGACGGAAGATGCCCTGAAACCGGAAAAAGCCAAAGCGTCGCCATCGGTATCGCCGGCCTGTTGCGGGCCGAAAAACTCCGCCTTGATGTAGTTCTGCCCGGGGGTGGTGGCCTCGGAGCGCAAGATGACCTGCTGCGCCACGGCATTGGAATAGGTGCGGTTGACCACGGTCACGATTTCAGGACCACCGGGCGGCGGGAAAACCAGCGCCTCGGAAGGAGACAGCATCTGGGATCCCCCGAAGGACCGAACGCCCGCGGGAGTATTGCAGCCCGATAGAACCGCAATGGAGAACAGCAATAAAGTATAGGCAGAAAAATTCACTGCCTTACGCCCCTTTATTTCCCCAACGTCGCCCAGGTTACAAGGAGACCGAATCACTAATGAGCAGACCATTGTTACGAAATACGTGAGGACTACGAATAAGCAATCTCAAATTTGCGTTGTAATTTCTGACACTTTATGGCTAGCGAATCACCATTTCCGCCCATGTTCGCCATGGAACAAGGTGGAACCAATCGCGCTGCTGGGGGTTGGCTTTCTGTCAGGTCCATAATTTTACGGTTGCAGCGCAATATGTCCCATGGTCTACTTGCCTCCATAATGACGTATTTTTATTGGTCCGCTTTTTATTCAACTGTAAAAACAGAGAGTTGACTCATGACATTGCAATTTCCGAGCATCGCGCAGACGCTTGCCGAAGAGATCGGAAGATTACGCAAATGGCTGGATGAGGACGCCCTGCCCCTGTGGTGGGAGGCGGGTTCGGCCCGGCCGGATGGCGGCTTTTACGAACGTCTCGGTCAGGATGCGAAACCGGTTTTTTCCGATGACCGCCGCGCCCGCGTGCAGCCGCGTCAGGCCTATTGTTTCGCCGCCGCCGGCCAGCATGGCTGGCAGGGACCGTGGAAGGACGCGCTCCTGCACGGGCTTTCCTGGTTCGAGAAGGTCTATCGCCTTGAAAACGGCCTTTATGGCAACCTTGCCGACCAGACGGGCCGGCTGATCGATCCCTCCTTCGATCTCTACAATCAGGCCTTTGCGCTGTTTGCCACCGCACAGGCGGCTGCAAGCCTTCCCGAGCGCCGGGGCGAGATGCGCGGCCGGGCGCTCGATATCCTTGCCATCCTCGAACGCGACTACAGACATCCGGTCGCCGGCTTCGAGGAAGCGAACCCGCCGCGCACGCCGCTCTGCTCCAATCCGCACATGCATCTCTTCGAGGCGATGCTGGCCTGGGAGGTGCAGGACCCGGACGGCCCGTGGTCGGCGCTGGCCGACGAGATCGCCGATCTCGCGCTTAACCGCTTCATCGATGGCGGCAATGGCGGCTTGCGTGAATTCTTCGCCCATGACTGGACACCGCATGACAGCGACAAAGGCCGGATCATGGAACCCGGCCACCAGTTCGAATGGGCCTGGCTTCTGGTACGCTGGGGCAGCCTGCGTGGAAACGATGAGGCGATCGGTAAGGCAAAACGGCTGTTCGAGATCGGTGAGGCCTACGGCATCTGCCCGCGCCGCAAGGTGGCGGTGATGAGCCTCTACGACGATTTTTCGGTGCATGACGGGCTGGCGCGGCTGTGGCCGCAGACGGAATGGCTGAAGGCTTCGGTGCGGCTTGCGAGCGTCACGGGCGGTGAGGAGCGTCAGCGTTACCTCGCCTCCGGTCTCAGCGCCATCGGCGCGCTGCAGCCTTTCCTCGACACGCCGGTCAAGGGCCTGTGGTTCGACAAATGGCCGGCCGACAGGCCGATGCTCGACGAACCGGCGCCGGCAAGCACGTTTTATCACATCGTCTGCGCCATATATGAGGCAGAGGCCGTGCTGGCGACGGCCAACTAGTATCGGGCCACCGGACGAGCGGCATCGCCACTCGCCGGTTTTCGGCGTAGATCAGACCTTGGCCGGGCGCACAACGCGCCAGTCCGGTCTGCCGAGATTGTGCGGCCAGGGGTGAACATCCTTGTCGTTAAAATAGACGACCTCTTCCAGCTTCGGAAAATCCGCCTGTTTCAGCGTCACGTCATTCATCCACGGACGAACATAGGAATCGCCGCCTTCATAACCCAGTTCGGCAACCCAGACCGGCTTATTGAAGGTTTCGACAAGTCCATAGCCCTTGCGCAGCAGATCGGTGAAGGTCTTCGGTCCGCCATATTCGATCTTGTCGTACTCCTCGAGACCGAAAACCGAGAGGCCGACCAGATCGGCGTAGCTGTCACCTGGGTAGTAGGCCCGCAGACCGTCCAGACCTTTCGGTGACCACATTACCTTGACGCTGGGAACCGCCTTGCGGGTCATGTCCACCATGCGTTTATACGCCGAGATGTAATCACGCGGGTTCCAGCCCGACCACGAGAAGCGGCCGGACGTGTCTTCCATTTCCTGTCCCCAGCGCAGGATCAGCGGACTTTTCATCGCCGACATGCGTGCGGCGATCGCCTGCATGTTCTGGTCATAGTCGCCTCTCATCACCTTGCGGCGCAACTCGTCGGAGGTGAGCCGCCAGTTAACGTCCCAGGACCAGGGTTCTACGGTGATCAGCACGTTGCGCTTGCGCTCCAGAGCGTAGGCATCCGCAAGTGCGAGACTGTCGAGATCCACGTCTTCCCAGGGCAGGAACAGATGTTCCGTCGCCACCCCGGTCTGGGCCGTGAAATCGCCGTGCGGATCGTAGGCACCAAAACGGATGCCGTCCGCATGCAATGTCGGTCTTTTGTCGGCAAGTGTCTTCATGCCCGTCGACGTCATGGGGGCGACACCCTGTGCGTCGAGCTTGAGCACCGGATACATGCCGGCGGTAAAGGCTGCGGCGGCACCACCTGCGAACAGAAGTTTTCTTCTTGTTATCTGCATGACACCTTACTCCCTACCTTGTTGCCGTCATCGCCTTGTCGTAGGCGGCGATCTGCGGCGTGACATCGTCCTTGCGGACGAGCTTGAGGAATTCATCGCCAGGGCGTGGCGGGTTATGCCGGAACACGTACCATGGCCCGCCCTGCTTGCGCTGGTAGAGCACCTTGCCAATGCGACCGTGGTCGAAGCAGGTATCGGCCTTGCCGTTTCCTGCCGCGCTTTTCCAGGTGGCGCGCATGCACAGGGTGCCTTTGGCATCCACGGTCCAGCGGCCTTCACCGATGGACTTCTTGCCCTTTTCTTCCGTTGCGGCGATGAATTTGCGGTCTTGGGCGATGAAGCGTCCACCGCCCGTTTCCCATTTCCAGGTCTTGTCGAAGTACATGTCCACGACTTCGCTGGTTCTGAGCGGTTTCGGCGTCTTCGTGCCGCCTGCAGCGTGGACCGCGCTTGGCACGACCACCGCAAGACAGAGTACGAAAGCGGAGAATCCGCATTTGCTTATTGTTGTTTTCATCACAGCCTCCTCCTTCATTGTCCGACCCTATTGTCGGCCAGCATGATCTCTCCGGTCGCCACCGCCGGCGGCGGCGCCACGATGGGTTCCGCCTGCATTTCCTGCGGTCCGCGCAATCCCGGTACGGTAATGCGCAGTTTCAGACGCACCGATCTCGCACCTTCCACGCCCGCACCGGCGACCGTGAACCGCGTTTCGGTAAAACTGACATAGGGCTGCCCGTGCGACAGGGCCTCCAGCCCGCCGATCGCATGGGAGCTGAGCTGTACGGCACTGCCCGCCACCAGCAGCAATGAACAGGCGGCGGCAGTCGCTCCCCCGCGCAATGCCGGCAGCTTTGGCAAGCCGTTTTCCATCGCATGGCGGATGAGCAGAAACACCGAAAGGCCCGCATAGATCGCCACATTGATGGCGGCGAAGACGAAGAAGCCCTCCGCCCCGTTTTCCCGCGGCGCCAGAACCATGGCCACGAGGCTGAGCGCCGCCAGAAGAATGTAGGGTGCCACGACCCTCAGCGGCAGCGGCGGTTTTGCCTGCGTGCCCTTGGGGGTGATGCGGAAATCGACGAAATCGCCACGGATCGTGTCGCGTATCGCTGCCAGCACGCCCATCAGCGACCAGGGCCAGCGCAGGAACAGAAATACCATGGCCTCCCAGCTGAAGAGCTTCGCATCATGCGGGCGGAACGCGCCCGTGGCCCGCCAGAAGAAGGCAAACACGATCATGATCAGCGAAACCGGCAGGAAATGCGCCAGAAATGCCGGATAGGATGCGTTGACAAGCACATCGCCGCGCATCAGCGCAACGGCGGGAAGCACGAACATCAGCGCCATGAAGCCGGAAAACAGCGGATACCAGAGCTGCGAAAACAGGAACTGGAACTTTAGCCGCGACGGCAGCTTCGGCACGTAGTGCCTTGAATATTGCAGCAGAATGGTCATCAGGCTGCGCGACCACTGGAATTCCTGCACGATGAGATCGGCAAAGCTCACCGGTCCGTCGCCATGGGCGATGGCGTTGACGGCGTGAACGCCGCGCCAGCCGCCGGCATTCATCAAAAGCGTGGTGGAATGATCCTCGGCAAGCTCCGGCCCAAGGCCGCCGACCTTCCGCAGGGCTTTCGTGCGCACGGCATAATGAGAACCGATGCAGAGCGGCGCCCAGCCATTATTGTAACCCAGTTGCAGCGCGCCATGCAGGCTCGCCTCGGCATAAAGCCTGCCGCGCGCGGCCCAGCTTTCACCGGCATTGGCGTCGCAGATGCTCGGAGCCGAAACATATCCAACCTTCGGATCGGCAAAGGGACGCATGATCTCGCGCAGATAATCCGGTTCCGGCACGTGATCCGCATCGAACTGGGCGACGAAATCATAACGCTCGTAACCGTAGTGATCGTAGAAATAAGCGAGATTGCCTTCCTTGCAGCGTGTGCGCCGCGGCCAGGTCTTGCGATGATACTCCGCAACGCCCTGTCGGGTGGAAACGAAAACGCCGTGTGCGCCACACCATTTCAGCGTTTCCGCATCCGGAGCCTCATCCGCGAGCCAGACATCGAATTCCAGGCCCTTCTGTTCGAGCATGGCCAGCAGCGTCTTCTGCACCACCGCGAAAGGTTCCGACGGCGCCTTGGTGACGACCATCGCCACCCTGCCCCGTGGCAGAGGGGAGCGCCGGTCGACAACCTTCGCGTTCAGAAAGATGAAGATGAAATAGGATGGCAGAAGCGTGATCCACGCGAGCGTTATCGTCACGACAGTATAATAGGGCCAGTCGATGACACGATCGCGATCGAGCCACCAGATCCAGAAATAAGCGAGCGTCACCAGCCAGCCGCCAATGCCGAGAAGATAGGCCGTGCGGTTCCAGCCGGCAAAGACCGGCAGCATTCGCAAGTCACTGGCGACTGCAACCGCACTGGCCGATGGAACGGAAGGGGTGGAATGGGCTTTCATGACCGCACCTCCAGTCCGAAACCGGGACCTGCCGTCCGGATGATGGTGTCGATATCCGAACGCTTCGGTATAAAACCGAGCGTTTCTTCCGCACGTTTGATATCCGCAAACAGGGCTGGCGGATCTCCGGCGCGCCTTGCGCCGAAATGCACCGGAACTTCCTGCCCCGTCACGCGATGGATCGCCCGGATGATATCGCCGACCGATGTACCGTGACCGGAACCGAGATTGACGCGCAGCGTCTCTCCGCCCTCGGCAAGATAATTGACGGCAGCCACATGGGCATCGGCCAGATCGCTGACATGGATATAATCGCGAATGCAGGTGCCGTCGCTGGTGTCGTAATCCGCCCCGAAGACATCCAGTTGCGGAAGCCTCGCGGCAGCCGCCATCAGTGCCCGCGGGATCAGATGGGTTTCAGGTTCATGGCGCTCGTAAAGCTCACCGTCCGGGTCGGCCCCGGCGGCATTGAAATAACGCAGCGCCACGAAACGCAAACCGTAGGCAGCAGCATAATCCTCCAGCGCCATTTCGAAGATCAGCTTCGTGCGCCCGTAAGGGTTGACCGGCATTTGAGCCGTTTCCTCACGGATGGGCAATTGCGGCGGCACGCCATAGGTGGCGCAGCTTGAAGAAAACACCAGCCCGCCGATATTCTGGTCGAGACAGGCATCCAGCAGCGCAAGACTGCCGCCGACATTGTTGCGGTAATATTTGCGTGGATCCTCGACGGACTCACCGACATAGGCATTGGCGGCGCAATGGATAACGAAGGCCGGCGAGAACTCCTTGAGCGTGGCTTTCAAGAGGCCACGATCCAGAATGTCGCCTTCGATGAAGGGACCCCACCGAACCGAATCCGCGTGACCCGTCGAGAGATTGTCGTAAGCGATGGGCTTGAAGCCGGATTGGGCCAGCGCCTTGCAGATGTGGCTGCCTATGAATCCGGCCCCGCCCGTGACGAGGATTGTGCGAGGCATCTCATACGGCCTCCGCCACAGCCTTGCCGGCCAGCAATGCATCGAAATAGACGATGGTTTTTTCCAGGCCGATTTCGAGCGGCACGCGCGGCTGCCATCTCAACAGTTCCTTTGCCCGCGAAATATCGGGGCGACGCTGCTGCGGATCGTCGATCGCGGCGGGCAGATGCACGATGCGCGAACGGGAACCCGTCATGCGGATGACGATATCGGCAAGCTGCCGCACCGGAATTTCGCTCGGGTTGCCGAGATTGATAGGCCCGGTGCAATCCTTCGGCTTGGCCGAAAAGCGCAGGAAACCGTCGATCAGGTCATCAACATAGCAGAAGGAACGGGTCTGGCTGCCATCGCCGTAAATGGTGATGTCGGTGCCCTTCAGCGCCTGGACGATGAAGTTCGAAACCACACGCCCGTCATCGGGTCGCATGCGCGGCCCATAGGTGTTGAAGATGCGTCCCACCTTGATATCGACACCGAAACTACGGTGATAATCGAAAAACAGCGTTTCGGCGCTGCGCTTCCCTTCATCGTAACAAGCTCGCGGCCCGATTGTATTTACATTGCCGAAATAGGTTTCCGGCTGCGGATTGACGTGCGGATCGCCGTAGACTTCCGATGTCGACGACTGCACGACGGTTGCACCACATCTGCGCGCCACTTCCAGTACATTGACCGCCCCCAGGACATTGGTGAGCAGCGTGCCGACCGGATCGCGCTGATAGTCGGGCGGTGAAGCCGGCGAAGCGAAGTTGAAGATCAGCGAGACATCGATGTCATAGGGTTTGCGCACATCGTGCTCGACCAGCAAAAACCGCTTATTGTCCCGCAAATGCGCCACATTCGCGGTGCGTCCGGTCGAAAGATCGTCGAGACAGATCACCTCGTGGCCGCAGCTCAACAGGCGTTCGCAAAGATGGGAACCGAGAAAACCGGCGCCGCCATTGACGAGAACGCGTTGGCCAGGTCTCCATTCGGAGTAGATGGTGACGCCGTTGTCGTGTTCGTTGGGAACGAAATTACGCATTACACACTCCTCCCCATGAGGAATCAGCGCAGCTGATTCATCTAAACTGGATCAAACTCCCGATTGTACGATATCCTGAATATCATCCTCCGGTTTTTACTTCTTCTGGAGGTTTAATATTTCGGTCAGATAAATTTCAACTTTCATGATAGGCGCAGAAGAAAACAGGTCAACTTCATTTTATCAAAATATTACAATTGATTACCCAAAATAGCCCCTTGATTTAATACTTTTTAACTATGCCTCTATTATGCCTTTCTTATTGAGCATTAGCGCAAGCTTCGCTCAACCAGTCGGGGCTATCCTGGTTTTGTAAGGCTCGGTCCACCGGGAACAAAACCGCCCGGCGAGATGCGACAGACAGTCGATTTCAGGGGACACACATGACGAATGAAATGCCTTATTCCCATAGCGGCAAAGCAGCCCGCCATTGTCGCTTCGCGCTTGTTGCCGCAGCACTTGTAACTTTCACCTTCGCGACGGCTTCATGCTCCGTGGTTGAAGACGCCGTTCTCATCAAGACCGCGTCGGCCAATACCGCCACGACCAAAAGCAGCGTCGTTCCGGCGAAGGCGTCCTACGGTTATCAAAAACCCGGCAACGCGGCCGTTACGCTTGTTGCCGATGCCTCGGGCGCACCCGCGGTATCTCGGCAGTCTTACTCGGGCTCCTCTCCCTACATCTGCTCACCGAGCGGATTCGGGCAGAAATCCCGCTGCTTCCTGAGGCCCTGAGCCTCCTGGAGAAATACCGGAGGGAACTGGCGTCCGGACGGCCCTAGCCGCCCTGACGCTCAGTTCTTCCAGCCGCCGGAGAACGTCGTGTCTTCATCTTTGTTGAAGAAGCGCGACGCCGCTTCCGTGCGGTTGCGCACGTTCATTTTCTTATAGATATTGCGAACGTGAACCTTGACGGTGTTCTCGGACAGATGCAGCCGATCAGCGATGATCTTGTTTTGCGTTCCCTTGCAAAGCAGGTCGAGGATTTGCACCTCGCGTGTCGTCAGCGCCGCCACGTCGCCCCTGCTTGCGGCAAGGGCATCGGCGCGGTTGGCGATCACGGCATCGCTTTGAACGCTCTTGCTGTTGACCGAAGGCGAATAGGGCGTGAGCTTGCCGAGAAGAGCGGCAGGAAAATGTTCCCCGCCCTTCATGAGCAGATCGACAGCCGCCATGAAAACATCGAGCCTGAGATTGAGCGGCAGCACGCCATCGATGACGCGCATTCCCACCAGCCTTTTCAGCGGCTCCTCGAATTTATCGATGGTTTCGACGACGAGCGCGATCGGCGCATCGGGATGTTTTTCCCGAACCTCCGAAAGAACGGCATGAAGACGGTCCCCCGACATCCTGTAAGGCAAAACCAGCCGTACATTGTTACCGTAGTCGTCCTCGATGCCCGCCGACGACCTTACGCTCACCACCGCGAATGTGGGGAACTTTTTGCCCAGCGCCTCCATGAGGCACTCGGAAAACAGGTCCGGATCCGCTATGACCAATAAAGTTCCATTTATAGGAGCAACGGCGTTTTTTTGTTTTGCCGCATAATCTGACGTTCCCATGAACATTGACGCCTCCCTCAAGCGCTTACGCATTACTTTCTTTTGGTTGTGCAGTCTGTCGTCCGCCGGCTATCTTTCCCCTGAATACTTGGGGGCGATTCTCCGCTTTAGGCCATGTCAACTATCATTAATTACCCGTTAATTAACACACGCTAATACGAAAAGCTGTGTAAATAAATGGCCCAAACGGGTTATTTTTTACAATTGACATACAAAATAGGTTACGCGGGGATAGAATCATTCATTCTGTAACCGCTGCAAAAACAAATACATCGGAAAAGCTTTCGCTGTGGTTTTGCCTTCCGGGAAAATATAACTTTTAGTTGATATCCCTTTACATAGCTCGCCGGCGAGGCGCGCTGCAGCCTGTTCCTTTTCGGGATAAAGGCCTTTTTCCACCGAAATAAACCATGTTTCTCGAAAACGCCGCCTTGCCCTGACGAAGCGGCATTTTTTGAGGCCAGATCGGCGAAACGATCCGCCGGAGAACCCCCTGCGACATATATATTCGGGTAAAGCGCCGATATGTTTAACCCGAATTGATATCTAGGAAGCGCAATTTTTCTACGGCACAGTCTGACCGTCGCTGAACGGCGGCCGATGGAAAGACACCTCCGGCCTTGACGTGTGTTTGAAAAACGCCGGTCCCTTTTCAAGAAAACATGCAAGCGAAAAGACGAAGCCACCGCGCTCTCCTTATGGAGCGAGGAACGGATTTGTGCGCCGTTTTACCGAGTAGCGCACAAGGGCTGAACGAAAAGAGCCCGATTACGGGCCACTACCGAACCGCAGATGATGCGTACCGAGTGCATCTGCAAAACATCAATCTTCATGCTACCCGGGGCAAGCGCGAAAAAATCCCGTTTGAGATGAGAGGGATTTCGAAAGCTGCTCCGAGCTTTTTCGGAGGAAATCGAAATGGGTTACGATCACAAGGCATCCGGCAGCGACGACGACATCACCAAGATCGGCGCGCTTTCCGATGGTTTCGCCAACACGTCGACCAATGACGCCAAGGTGGAAGACAGCAACGTCGGCACCGCAAACGGTGAAAACCGCAACAACGACAACAGCGACAACAGCACCAATGTGGATGTTGACGCCAAGATCGATGTTGAAGCCAATAACGGTGACAATCGCGACAACGACTATGACTGGAGCTATGACAGCAAGTCCTATAGCGACAACGACACGACCACCAAGACCAGCACCGAAACCAACACCGATATCAAGGTCGACTACGACTGGAGCTATGAAAGCAAGTCGTACAGCGACAACGACACCAATGTAAAAACGATCACGGATACGGACACAAAGACGTCCAACTATTCCGACAACGACACCTCCACCAAGACCACGACGACCTCCGACAGCTTCAACTCCGCAGACAGTTTCTACAAGTCGGATGACGACTTCGGCAACATCACGGGCGTCAAGGATGTCGGCAATCTCGGCATCGCCGGCGGAGACCTCACCTTCAATCTGGGTGACGACTTCTCGTTCACTCTCGATGTCGACAATATCCTCAACGGCTCGCTCAACGGCGATGGTAACGACACCGGCTTCAGCATGGTGCAGGCCAACCACCTGGCAGACCAGGATGAGGCCTACGACATCAAGATGCAGAATGGCGGTGCGGAAAACCACCTGAGCGCCAATGCCGGTGACGCCTATGGCGCCGAGGGCATCGACGGCAAGGGATGGGATCTCAAGGCCGGCGACGACGCAGCAGGTACCAGCACTGCGGATGCATCGGCAATCCTTGCAAATTCCGGCTTCCATCTGGAACTGGTGCAGGGCGCCAACATGCTCTCCAACGCAGTTGATGTCACGATCACAGGCGGTAACTCGAATGTGTCTGATGTCGGTGAGGATCACTCCTGATAACCACCTCTTGACGAAAAGAGCTGCACCGGCACCCGCCGGTGCAGTTCGCGGTTGAAGGACCGGGGTTGCGTAAAACGAAGCACCGCCTCCAGGACGTGTGCCCTCCGCAGCCTTAAGGCTCTGCCGCGATGATCAGGGAGGGACCTCCAATGCATATCGACAAGATTTCGGACATGATTGCGCATTTCATCGGCCTGTTCGACACGGTGATCGAGGAAGCGCGTCTGAGAACCAACTACAGCGAAGGCCCGGCGCATTCCGATCCGGACCGTTTGCCGGACGATGAAGCAGCAAAGCTGCTCGACAAGAACTATGACGTTCCGCTCAAGGACTACGATCCCGGCGTCAACTACCGCGCCGGCTATTATGATTTCGATTATCTGCAGCCGCATTTCGCGCGCATGGTCGAACACGACATGCAGCAGCTCGCAGATGCCATCCCTGTCGATATTTCCGGCGTCAATTTCCGTTTTCCCGGCCGGCTTTCCTTTGAGGAGGAATATGAACTGGTGGTTCACACCGGCCCCGGTTCGGTCATCGCGCACGTGGCGCAGGTCAATATTCTTCAGGACGACGACTATCTGAACATGACGGACGGCCCCTATGTGTGGCGCGACACCAGCTTCGTTACAGAGCGCACCGTCGAGTTCTACAATGAAGCGTCCGTCTTCACGCCTTTCGCCGGTTTCCAGCGCACCGACAGCTACGACGCCCTGCAGGCGCTCGCCAAATCCGCGCACGACTATATCGACCATGCCCGCGAAAACGACGTGACGTCGCTCGGCACCGGTGCGGATCAGGATTTCGTTCTGGCCGGCAATGACATCGACGGGCTTTACATCAATGGCTCGATAGCCAGCGAAAAGCCGATGCTCGACGACTACATGCCCGATCGCGGTATCGCCAAGCCGGCGGAAGAGCCGGAAAAGAGCGACGTTTCGCTGCATGAGGACAGCCCTGCCGGCAACAGCCTCGACGTCGCCGCAGGCGCCAATGTCGTCGCCAACATCGCTACCCTGGTCAATACCGGCGTCATGACGTCGGTAACCGCCGTCATGGGCGACTATCACCAGATCGACGCGATCACCCAGGCCTATATCTATAGCGACCGGGACGAGATCGACTCCGTTTTCACACGGTCGGAAGATCAGGCGGCGACGGCAGCCTTCAATATCGCCAGCTTCGAGCGCAGCGTCTATCCGGGCGCCGAAAGCACGGAGAACAGCAGCCAGGAAAACGGCGAACCGCCGATATTTCCGACCGCCTGGCGCGTCAGTGTGCTGGAAGGCGACGTTTCCTTCGTGCACTGGATCGAGCAATACCAGTTCGTCAGCGACAACGACACGATGACGATAACGACCTCGGGTGCAACCGTCAGCCTGCTGACAGGCGGCAACGCCGCACTCAACATTGCGAATTTCCTCGGCATCGGCATGCAATACGACCTGATCATCGTCGGCGGCAATGTGCTGGACATGAACATCATCAGCCAGATCGCCGTGCTCTACGACAATGACTGGGCGCGCGCCAACCCCGATGCGCCGGACGGCGCCACCATCCAGTCCGGCAACAACCTGCTGTGGAACGACGCCGCCATTCACAATGTCGGCAGCAACGATCGTTTCGAAACCATGCCGGACTATATGAACCAGACGGTGAACGCCATCAACGAGCGCGATCCCAACATGCCGGATGCGCTTGCCCATGACGTCAATTTCGCCGGCTATGAGGGTCTGAACGTCCTCTATATCACCGGCAATCTCTACGATGTCAGCATCATCAAACAGGTGAGCGTTCTGGGCGATTCCGACGATGTGACGCAGGCCGCCGCCAAGGTTCTCGAAAATAACGAGGACGCCACAGTCCATATCGATACCGGCAGCAACGCCGTGGTCAATCTGGCGCAGATCGTCGACTACGACAGCTTCGGCTCCACCACCTATGTCGCCGGCGGCGTTTATTCCGATGCCATACTGATACAGGGCGGCATCATCGAAAACGACACCTCGCAACCCCAGCAAGGCCAACTGGCGAACGAGGTCATCGCCTTTCTTCACGACGATCCCGCCACCATCGAAAACGAATCCAATGGCGTCATCAATGCCGGTCACGACCTGTCATGGTCGAACGGGCATTCGGCCGACGTCATGCAGGCGGTAACCGCGTAGATTTGGCTGGCGGGGCGATAACCGCGTCCCGTCACGGCCGAACCGCAAACACCGTGAGATCACCGAGGGGACCGATATAAAATGGATCATATTTCTAGAAAAACCATTGCCGACGGACGCTCGCTGGACTTGCCGCTGGATCAGGACGCGGAAGACAGCAAACTGACGGACGCCTGTATTTCAGCAATCAATGAAGCCGTCGAAAACCTGCGCCAATTGTCCGGCGCGGAACAGACGGCAAAAGAAGTTTCCTCCCCTGCACAGACCGCCTCCCCACAAGTTCTCTCCCAACCACATGCAAAAACGGAGCAGGCGGAACAATTGCGGGATGTTCCCCCGGAAAGGCCGGCACCTCAACGGGACCGGCAACCTGCCTCCCCGCCGGAACCGCAGGCCAAGATCGACAATGCCGACCTGCCTTTCGTCAAGACCATCGACAATAATGACGGACCGATCCGTGAAAACGAACGCCGGCCGGTGACGGGCGGCGGCGGCAAGGAGCCGACGGACAATGGCGGTGGTGGCGGCGGTGGTGGCGGCGGTGGAAGCCAGAGCGGTTTTCACAAACGCAGCGAGCCGATCAATTTCGCGGCAAGCCTTGCCAAGGGCATCGCCGCCGTGCGGCGCAACATGGTGGTGGTGATGCTGTTCACGGTCGCCATCAACGTCCTGCTGCTCGCCATCCCGCTTTATCTGTTCCAGATATCAGACCGGGTTCTGACCAGCCGCTCGATGGATACGTTGGTGATGCTGACGGTCGCCGTCCTTGGCGCGGTTCTGCTGCAGGCCTTCATGGACGCCATCCGCCGCTTCATCCTGATGCGCACCGCCGTCGAACTCGAGGTGCAGCTTGGCGCGCCGATCCTGTCCGCCGCCGCCCGCGCCTCCCTGCATGGCAGCGGCAAGGACTACCAGACCTTGCAGGATCTGCAGCAATTGCGCTCCTTCCTCACCTCCGGCACGCTTATCGCCTTTCTCGATGCGCCGCTGATGCCGCTTTTCATCGTGGTGGTCTATCTCGTCCATCCGCATCTCGGCATCATCATCATGGTCTGCTGCGTCGTGCTGTTCGGCATCGCCTGGCTGAACCAGCGCTTCACCGCAAGACAGTTCTCCGAGGCTTCCGGTTATTTGAGCCGCGCCAATTTCCACCTCGATTCCATGTCGCGCAATTCGCAGATCATCAATGCGCTCGCCATGATCCCCGAAGCGGTGAAAATGTGGGGCCGCGAAACCGCCGGTTCGCTTAAATCGCATGTGGCGGCGCAGGATCGCAACATCATGTTCTCCGGCGTTTCCAAGGCGGCGCGTATGATTACCCAGGTGGCGCTGCTCGGCTGGGGCGCGCATCTGTCGCTATCCGGCGAACTGACCGGCGGCATGGTGATTGCAGCCTCCATCATTTCCGGCCGCGCACTGGCGCCCATTGAAGGCGCGATAGAAGGCTGGCACCAGTTCAACAAATCTGCCGCCTCCTATGGCCGCATCAAGCAGCTTCTCATCAATTCACCACTGAATTTCCCCCGCCTGCGCCTGCCCAATCCGGAAGGGCGTCTCGACGTCGAGCGCATCCTCTTCGTGCCGCCGCCGCAGAAGAAGGTGATTTTGAACGGCATTTCCTTTTCGCTGAAAAAGGGGGAATCGCTCGCCATCATCGGCAATTCCGGCTCCGGCAAGACGACGCTTGGCAAAATGCTGGTCGGCTCCATCCTGCCCACGTCAGGCAATGTACGTCTCGATCTCATGGATCTGCGCAACTGGGACCAGCGACAATTCGGCGAAAGCATCGGTTATCTGCCGCAGGACGTGCAGCTTTTCCCCGGCACCATCAAGGCCAATATCTGCCGCATGCGCGACGATATCGAGGACCGGCAGATTTACGAGGCAGCGGTGCTGGCCGATGTGCATGAGCTGATCGCCGGTTTCCCGCAGGGTTATGAAACCGTGGTCGCTGCCGATGGCGCACCGCTCTCCGGCGGCCAGAAACAGCGCATCGCACTTGCCCGCGCCTTTTTCGGCGATCCGAAATTCGTGGTGTTGGATGAGCCCAACTCCAATCTGGATACGCAGGGCGAACAGGCGCTGGCCAAGGCGCTGCTGCACGCCAAAAGACAGGGCATCACAACCGTCACCATCACCCAGCGGCCGGCGCTGCTTCAATGCGTCGACAAGATCATGGTGCTGAAGGACGGATCGGTCGCCATGTTCGGCGAAAGAATGGACGTGCTGAAGGCGCTTTCCGGCAATGGCCGCCAGGCCAACCAGTCCCCGCAGATCGAGGGTTGAGAACCATCATGTTCAAAAAGAAAAACGCCATTGCCGAAGTCAAACCCCAGGGCCAGCTCGAATGGTACAGCGAGGTGCCGCGCTCGATCCGCCTGCACAGCTCGATCGGTCTTGCCGTGCTGCTCGCCTCCTTCGGCGGTTTCGGATTCTGGGCCGGCACTGCGCCGCTCTCCTCCGCCATCATCGCCCAGGGCAGTTTCGTCGCCACCGGCAACAACAAGGTGGTCCAGCATCTGGAAGGCGGCATCATCAAGGAAATGATGGTCAGCGAAGGCGACACGGTCAAGGAAGGCGACGTTCTTCTGACGCTGGACAAGACGACAGCGCTTGCCAACGAACGCATGCTGCAGTTGCGGCGGCTTCGCCTCGAAACCATCGTCGTGCGCCTGCGCGCCGAGGCCCAGGGCGCTAAAAGCTTCAAGGTGCCGGATATCGTCATGAAGGAAGCCGGCGATCCGGATATCAATTCCATCATCCAGAGCCAAAACATCGTGTTCCACAGCAAACTCATCAAGCTTGAGGAACAGATGAACCTGATCGACAAAAATATCCGGTCGCTGGAGTTCCGCTATGCGGGCTATGACGGCCAAAAACAGTCCTTCGACCGGCAATTGGCGCTTTTGACACAGGAGCGCGATTCCAAGGAGCGGCTCGCCAAGGACGGCGTCATCCGCAAGACCGACATGCTGGCGCTGGAGCGCGCCATCGCCGACGCCATGGGCGATATCGCCCGGCTGAGCGGCGAAATGAACCAGAGCGAGGCGGAAATCGCCAAGTTCCGGCAGGAAGCGGTCATTGCCGTCAACGCCAACAAGCAGGCGGCGCTCGATGCGCTGGAAACCGCCGAATCCGATCTCGACAGCGTGCGTGAACAGGTGCGTGGCGCCGCCGAAGTGCTGGAGCGCACCGTCATCCGCTCCCCCGTCAACGGTACTGTCGTGCGTGCCTATTATCATACACCGGGCGGCGTTATCACCACCGGCAAGCCGATCATGGAAATCCTGCCCGCTCATGTGCCCCTTATTCTGGAGGCGCAGGTACTCAGGACCTCCATCGACCAGCTGCATGAGGGCCAGACCGCCGCGATCCGCCTGTCGGCGCTCAACCGCCGCACCACACCGGTTCTGAACGGCAAGGTCTTTTACGTTTCAGCCGACAGCATCGAGGAAAATGCCGGCCTTCAGGTCAAGGACGTCTATATCGTGCGGGTGCAGATACCCGACGAGGAAATCGCCAAGGTTCACAATTTCCACCCCGTGCCCGGCATGCCGGCCGACGTGCTGATCCAGACTTCGGAGCGTACCTTTTTCGAATATCTGACCAAGCCGATCTCCGACAGCATGTCCCGTGCTTTCAAGGAAAGATGAAGAAATATCAGTAACCTACACTGTCTTTTCCGCAGCGGTCGGCATATAATATCCAAATATGTTTCGTCGGGGCGGGAGAAGCAGCATGGCGGCGATGTCGGATGTATTGCTGCTGGTAGGCAGGCTGAATTACGTGTGGACCAACACGGAAAGCCTGATGATCTATCTGATCGTCCATCTCCTGAAAGTGGAAAAGGAAGCGGCCATCGTCGTGTTCCTGACGCTCAACACCACGCGGGCGCGCATGGATCTGATCGAGCGCCTGGCGAAGCTTCCCTCCACCGATGCGAAGGACCGCAAGACCATCCTCTCCATCATGGCGCGGCTGAAGAAAGAAGCGAAGACGCGCAACAAATATAATCACTGCATCTATTCCTTCGACGAAAAAGGCGAAATCGCCAGCACGCAACTCATGCGGCTGGTGGAGGATGACAGCCAGGTGCGCTACGGCAAGGTGGAGCGCATGGACGAGAAGGAAATCGGACAGCTCGAAAAATCGATCGCCGACATCGTCGAGGTCAGCAAGGACATGTGGAGTTTCATCCATGCCAGTCCGCATGTCTCGGCGGATTATCTTTAGAACCACCTCGCCACCGTCATTCCGGCCTTGAGCCGGAATTCAGCCGACGCGGCTCTCGCGCGGCGAAGACGGGTTCTTTCAGCCCAAGGACTTGGGCTGGCTGGATTCCGGCCCAAGGCCGGAATGACGGAGAGAGAAACCGCCACGAACTCCAGTCAGGTGAACGCTGCCCTCCGCAGCCGTTGCCGGAAGGCACAGTTTACCGGCTGCGAAATAAAGCAGGAACGAGCCGATCTGGTAGGGGAAGATGATGTCGATCTCCACGAAGGAACGCACGACAAACAGGGAGCAGATCGCAAACAGGATGACGCCCTGCGGATCGCTCTTGCGCATCAGCACCGAGCGCAGATGCCCGAGCAACGTTCCATAAAGCACCATGCCAAGCAGCAGCATGCCAACGAAGCCGTTTTCCACCACGGTTTCGATATAGGTATTATGGAAATGGAAGCCGCTGCGGCCGGTAATGAAGAAATCGTTCCACAGCCGTTCGGCATCGGGAAAACCCGCAACCCAGAACCCCTGATAACCGACGCCGAGGATCGGCGTCTGTTTCGCAGCCTCGATGCCCTGCTGCCAGAGGTAAGTTCGGCCGGTCAGCGTCGAATCCTTGCCGAAAATGCCGAGAATGGCGTCCAGCAGGCCGAATTGCAGGGAAGCGACCGCCAGCAATGCACCGAGACCACCGAGCACAAAAAACGTCATCTTTCGGTTCGCTGGGGAAAGCATGCCGATGGGAATGAAGCCGATGATGAGCGCGACCACCGCCGCCGTGGTAATAGTGGATGTGGCCGATTGGGACGCAAGGAGGCTATAGGCCGACAGGAGCCCGGTGACGCCGGCAATCGGCAACCAGATGCCCCTTTGCTTGAGCACCAGCGCCGATGCGGCGGCAAAAATGACGCCGAGCGATGCATAAAAGCCGAGCTGGTTCTTGGAAGAAAAAGCGCCGACGAAACTATAGGTGCCATCCAGCGCATCGAAGAGATAAATACCGAACAGCAGCGAATAGAGCAGAACAACGGCGATGCCGATCAGCGCGCCGCGCGTCAGCGTCCGGATAGAGATCACCCGCATCGCGATCAGCGCGCAGACGATATGCGTCATATACTGAATGGAGGCGCGCATGGTCACCGATGCCGCTTCCGACCAGAAGCTGGACAGAACCGTCAAGATGCCGAAGGCGAATATCCAGAGATAGCGCGGATAATTGCCGAGCACGCGCCGGTAATCGACAACCACCAGCGGCAGCCACATGCCATAATAGGCCAGGACCGAGATTTGGCCGAAACGCGACGAGTAAGCGAAGACGAAGAATGACAGCGCAACCGCTGCCATTCCATAAATCTCATTGCGTTCGGGATCGATCAGCGCCGATTTGGCGATCCGCATTAAAACCTCACTGCATCAGGATTTCAGACGAGACCTTGATGACATCGCCGGGCTGGAGCATGGCGTTTTCATCCACCTTCAGCTCCTTCGGCTTGCCGTTTTCCTCACGCACCACGACGTAGCTGATCGTCGCTGATTTGCCCGAGGGATCGAAACGGATCGCCTCGGCCGATTGCGCCAGCGCTTCCGACATCAATTCGCGGCTGGTGGTCAGTTGCAGATTGAGCTTGTCCAGTTCCGCTTCCGTGTCCTGCAATTCCTTGGAGCGCTGCGCCACCCAGTCGTTACGCAGGTTGATCTCGTCCTGCGTCGCCTTGTTGATATCCTGTTTGGCGCGCAGCGACTGCGTATCGATATCGAGCAGGTTGGATTCCACTTCGGCCGCGCGTTCTTCTGCGGAAATACGCCGCTGCGACAACGCGAGCCCTTGCTCGTTCAGCCGGTTGACCCGGTCGCGGTCCTCGTTGGCAAGCTGGAGCTGACGATTCTGCGTCTCTGATTTCTTCTTCAGGGATTCGACTTCGCTCTGCAGAAGGGCATGCAGGTCCGTCAGCGCCTTGAGCTGCAGGGTGTAACGTTCGGTGCGCGATTTCATCAGCGCGCTTTCGCTGGCCAGCAGCACGTCGATCTCGCCGATCTTTTCCATTTCAGGCGTCTTGGCGATGGTCGCGTCACCCTTGACCTCGGCGACCAGCCGCGCCTGACGGGCGAGCAGCCTTGCACGCTGGTTGTCATAGACGGCGGCGTCACCGCGGGCATTGATGAAGTCGCGGGCAAAACGCTGCCCGGCATCCGAGCGCCGCAGGCCGCCGGCAAGGCTGACGGCCTTCAGCACGGTGAGATTGGCGGCATAGGGATATTCACCCGGCGTCTGCACGTCGCCGCTCAAGAAGATCGGTCGGAACTGTGCGATCTCGACGGAGGCCGAAGGCAGGTTGCGAAGGGCGAACTTGCTCTGAAGCTGGGCTCCAATCTCTTCGCTGACCTCCGATGGGGTCTTGCCCGCAACATCCAGCTGACCGATGAAAGGCAGCGACAGCGCCCCAGACGGACCGACGGAATAATCGCCGTTGATCACATCCCAGTTGCGGATGCTGCCATCCGCCGGCTGCCATTCGGCAACACGGATACGCAGCTTGTCAGCGGTACCGAGCTTATATTGAGCGCCATCCGCAGCCATGGCGGAGAGCGGCGCGGCAAGGGCGACGGAAGCGGCAAATACGAAGGCCACAAACGGGCGGCGGGCGGCAGACAAGCCGTTCATCGGGAAACTCCCTGTTAGCGGATCGCCACACGGGCGATCCGGCCGTCGCGCAACTGGGCAGGGCCGGCTGCACAGTGCCGCGAAAAGCGGCCGGTATGATTAGCACCAATGACGCACCCAAAGACCGGACTTGGGATCCCGGTCGGGGTGCGTGTCGAAACGAAGATCGATAAAGCCGAACTCAATATCGGTTTTCAGTAGCTTCCGCGTGAAAGGCACACGGCGGGAATGGTCTTGACGATGATGAAGACATCCTGCCGCATCGACCAGTTCTGCACATAGTGCGTGTCGAAAGCGACGCGGGTCTTGTAGGATACGTCGTTGCGGCCGCTGATCTGCCACAGGCCGGTCAGGCCAGGACGGGTGCTGAGATAATAAGCGGCAGCGCTTTCATAATAGCTCAGTTCCTCATCCACGACCGGGCGTGGACCAACCACGCTCATTTCACCGCGGATGATGTTGAGAAGCTGCGGCAACTCATCGAGGGAGAGCTTACGCAACACGGCGCCAACAGCGGTAACGCGCGGATCGTTCTTGAGCTTGCGGGTGGCGCGCCATTCCTCGGCGGCTTCCGGATTGGCGGCAAGATATTGCCGCAGAATCTCATCGCCGTTCATCGCCATCGTCCTGAATTTCAGGCAATGGAAATAGCGGCCATTATGTCCCACACGCCGGTGGCCATAAAAGATCGGGCCGGGATCGGACAATTTCACCAGCGCGGCGATCAACAGGAATATCGGGCTGAAGATGAGCAGCGCAAGCGCAGCCGATGTCATATCGAAGCTGCGCTTTGCGATGCCCCCGATAGGGAAACTGACATCGAAGTCTTCGGAGCTGCTGAGTGTCTGTTCAGCCGATTGGGTCGCGGACTTCATAGAGAGAACTCCATTTATGTTTTGCGATTGGTCGGTGCCCGGAGGCGCGTCTTTCCGTCTAAAAGAGATAACAAGTCTGTGTTCGGAATTTGATGCTAATGGATTTTTTGTAAGGCACATTGGCCATAACCGTCTATGCGATTTCTTGCGCGAGCGGCCGATCAACGTCCGGGCAATATTAACGGTTGCATAAAAAAGCAACAAATGTGCCGACGGCCATGTGTTGAGAGCATGGGTACCGCCCCGGCATGTATTGGGTTTTGTGCCGGTGACAGTCTTTTCTTATGTGTTTCTTATGACTTGGCGAGATGAGACAGGAACGTTAAGAACAGCCACGTCTGTAACAGAATATAAAATTTTTTTGCATCGCAGCAAGATTGTGGCAATGCATATAAAATTTGACATATCCGTAGGGATTTTTTTGCCTGACATTGCCGGGCCGCCAAGAAAAAGCGATGGAAAAATTGCTAAAAGGGCGCAAACACGGCAAAAGAGTGGCGAGAAACTGCATTCTAGTCATGGCAGCCACGCAAAATTGCCGTAGCTGCCAGCCATTTTTTACCGAATTGCCCGGACTTGACCGATCTAAGAGCGTTACGAGGCGCAAAAACCGCTGGAATCAGAAGGTTGGCGGTGTGCAGGCGCTGATGACCTCACAGGGCACGGGACCGACGCAACGGAAACGATGCGGCCTGCGGCTTTCGAAATAATAGGCATCCCCCGGCCCGAGCACCCGCCTCTCTTCGTCGACCGTCACTTCCAGCCGTCCGGAGAGGATGATTCCTCCTTCCTCGCCATCGTGAACCAGCGGTACCTTACCGGTATCGGCACCCGGCTGGTAACATTCCTTGAGGATTTGCAGGCTGCGGCCGAAGACATTCTCACCCACCTGCCGGAAGGATATCGGCCCCTTGCCGATTTCAACCAGCTCATCCGCCCGGTAAAAAGCCTTGCGGCTTGTCTCCGGCTCGAAAGCGAAAAACTCAGCAAGGCCGATCGGTATGCCGTCGAGAATGCGTTTCAGCGCGCCGACGGAAGGGTTCGAGGTATTGGATTCGATCAGAGAAATCGTCGAATTGGTGACACCGGCACGCCTTGCCAGTTCTCGCTGGGAAATATTGTGGCGCAGCCGCAAATGGCGCAAACGCCCGCCTATATCCACCGACATGCCTGAGCCCCCGTTGCCCTTGTTCGAAATATCGAAAACCCGAGTTCAGGCCTATAGCATTTTCAATGGCTTGGCCACAGAGAGAAAAGGGCTTGTTCAGTCGCGAAAATAGCATTCAATCACCGGCAACGAACAGGAGACCACCATGGACAACCCGAGCCGATCCAATTCCACCTCGCTTGACAGCTACTGGATGCCGTTTACCGCCAACCGGCAGTTCAAGGCCAATCCCCGCCTGCTGACGAGCGCCGAAGGCATGTATTACACCAGCAATGACGGTCGCCAGGTTGTCGACGGCACGGCTGGCCTTTGGTGCGTCAATGCCGGCCACGGCCGCCAGCAGATCGCGTCTGCCGTCAAGCACCAGCTTTCGACAATGGATTACGCGCCCTCCTTCCAGATGGGCCACCCGGTTGCCTTTGAATTCGCCGAGCGGCTGGCGGAGATTGCGCCCGGCCCGGAAGGTGCGAAACTGGACCGTGTCTTCTATACGGGCTCCGGATCGGAATCGGTCGATACGGCGCTGAAGATCGCCATTGCCTATCAGCGCGCCATCGGCCAAGGCACCCGCAGCCGGTTGATCGGTCGTGAGCGCGGTTATCATGGCGTCGGTTTCGGCGGCATCTCCGTGGGCGGCCTCGTCAACAACCGTCGTGTTTTCCCGCAAATTCCCGCAGACCACCTGCGTCATACCCATGATCCTGCGAAGAACAGCTTCGTGAAGGGCCAGCCCGAGCACGGCGCCGAGCTTGCGGACGATCTGGAACGTCTGGTCGCCCTGCATGGCGCGGAAACCATCGCCGCCTGCATCGTCGAGCCGGTCGCCGGCTCCACCGGCGTGCTGGTGCCGCCGAAGGGTTATCTGGAGCGGCTGCGCGCCATCTGCGACAAGCACGGCATCCTCTTGATCTTCGATGAGGTCATCACCGGTTTCGGCCGCATGGGCTCCACCTTCGCCACCAAATATTTTGGCGTTACGCCAGATATCGTCACCACCGCCAAGGGGCTGACCAACGGCGCGATCCCGATGGGCGCGGTCTTCACCAGCCGCAAGGTGCACGATGCGCTGATGCATGGGCCGGAAAACCAGATCGAGCTGTTCCACGGCTATACCTATTCCGGCCACCCCGTCGCCTGCGCCGCTGGCATCGCGACGCTCGACATCTATCGCGATGAGGGCCTTTTCACCCGCGCGGCCGAATTGCAGGATGTCTGGCACGACGCCATCCATTCCCTGAAGGGCCTGCCGAATGTCATCGACATCCGCACCATCGGCTTCATCGCCGGCATCGAGCTGCAATCGCGCGACGGTGCTGCCGGCGCACGCGCCTATGATGTCTTCGTGGATTGCTTCGAGCGCGGCCTGCTTATTCGCGTCACCGGCGACATCATCGCCCTTTCGCCGCCGCTGATCGCCGAAAAATCCCATTTCGACGATATTGTTTCGATCCTCGGCGACGCCCTGAAACGCGCGCAATAAAAGTACAAATTTCTAATATAGAAAGGGCTGCAATACAAAATGCAGCCTTTTTTGCATTTATCGAGCCTTCAGCGAAAATAGAACATTTATTAAGCATGTTCTATTATGTTCACAAAGTATAACAATTGCGTGGGAACGCTCATATGGCCTCGATTCAAAAAAAGATAATATTGGCAGGCATTGCAATCTTTTCCATCACCGGCAGCGCCGCGGGTGTCGGCATATGGGCGGCGGAGACGCTGAACCGTAACAGCGAATATGTGGCGCTTTCGGCGGACGTGCTTCGCAACCACATGCAGGCGGACATGATGCATGACGCGCTGCGGTCAGACGTGCTTGCCGCCATTCTTTCCGCCGATGCCAGAATGGACCTCGACCTCAAGGCCGTTAAGGCCGATCTTGCCGAACACGAAGCCAGTTTTCGCGAAGTGATCGAGGCAAACAAGTCACTGTCATCAGGCACGAATGTCAAAGCCGTCATAGACGGCGTCGAAAAGCCGCTTCTCGCCTATATGGATGCCGCCAACGCGGTGGTCGGACTTGCCGAATCCAGCCCCGAAGAGGCCATCAAGCTGATGCCGGAATTCATGCAGCAATTCTCCGCGCTTGAAAAAGCGATGGAAGCGGCTGGCGACCAGATTCAGGCGCTTTCCGACACTGCATCGGCCGAAAGTGAAAAGACCAAGGCGGCAATCAACCTCGCCTTACAGGGACTTCTGGTTCTGGCGGCGCTTTTCTCCACCGGGCTTTTTCTGCTCACCCGCAAATCGATTATCCGTCCCATCCTGCAATTGTCGAAAAACATGGAGACCCTGGCGGGCGGCGATACGTCTCAACCGCCCTCAGGCACGGACCGCAAGGACGAGATCGGCTCCATGTCCAGCGCTGTCGAGATTTTCCGACAGGCCGCCATCGCCAACCGGGCACTAGAGGAGCAGGCAGCGGCGGCCCGCAGGCAGGCGGAAGCCGATCAGGAAGCAACGCGGCGGCAGGCGGAAGAAGACGCTTCGGAAAGGCTGCGCATCGCAACCTCCGGCCTTGCGGCCGGTCTCAAGCGGCTCGCCTCCGGTGATCTGGCCTTCCAGTTGAATGACGCCTTCGCCCCACAATTCGAGGCCCTGCGTCATGATTTCAACACCTCGGTCCGGCAATTGGCCGAGACCCTTTTTGCCATTTCCGACGGGATAGGCACAATCGACGGCAGCAGCCGGGAAATCGCCGCAGGTGCCGGCGATCTTTCCCGCCGCACCGAAAATCAAGCCGCCTCCCTTGAGCAGACGGCAGCGGCGCTCGATGAAATCACCGTCAATGTCTCGAATGCCAACAAGCGGGCCGCAGAAGCGCGGCTCGCTGCCACCGATGCCAACCATAGCGCCCTGAAATCGGTGGAGGTGGTAAGCCATGCCGAGGAAGCGATGCGCCGTATCGAGGCCTCGTCACGGCAGATCACCGGCATCATCGGCGTCATTGACGAAATCGCCTTCCAGACCAATCTTCTGGCGCTGAATGCCGGGGTTGAGGCTGCCCGCGCCGGCGAGAGCGGCAAGGGCTTTGCGGTTGTTGCACAGGAGGTGCGCGATCTCGCCCAGCGCTCGGCAAAGGCCGCAAGCGAAATCCGTGACCATATCCGGCAATCGTCCGTGGAGGTCGAGAGCGGCGTGAAGCTGGTTCTCGATACCGGCACAGCACTGAAGGATATCAGTGAACGCATCGCCGGCATCGACCGCCATATGAATGCCATCGCCACATCGGCCACCGAGCAATCAACCGGTCTGTCCGAAATCAACGCGGCGGTGAACTCCATGGATCACGCCACCCAGCAAAATGCGGCCATGGTGGAGCAATCCACCGCCGCGTCAGCCACGCTTGCCTCGGAAACAGCAAAGTTGCGTGCCCTGGTGTCTCGCTTCCGCCTGGAAATGGAAAGGGCCGGCAGTCAGGATCAGCCACGCCAAGTAGCTTGATGTCTGCGACGAGGCGGGGATATCTCCGCCAGATGCCGGAAATCAGCCAGCACGCACCTACGGCGAGCCTCCCCCGTGGGTGGAACTCCAGCGATCAATAAGTCTGCATCGGTTGCGAGAGGCCGTCGCCGATCACGCCGTTACCATATTGCGCCACCGGCACACCTTCCTGGCCGATCGGCACGCCCTGCTGTGCGGGGCCGAGCGCCGTCACCACGATCGGCGTACCATCGGGCACACGGTTGTAAAGGTCGATGATATCCTGGTTGAGCAGGCGCACGCAGCCGGAGGATACCGACTTGCCGATGGTCCACCATTCCGGCGAGCCATGCAGGCGGTAGATCGTGTCCTTGCCATCCTTGAAGATATAGAGCGCGCGTGCGCCGAGCGGGTTCTTGAGACCCGGCTCCATGCCGCCATTGCGGCTGCTATAGGGTTCCAGTTCCGGCTGGCGCGCAATCATCTCATCGGGCGGCGTCCAGCGCGGCCATTGCCGCTTGTACTGAATGACGCCGCGACCGGCCCATTCAAAGCCCGCGCGGCCGAGGCCGACGCCATAACGCATGGCCTGATTGTTCTCATAGGTGAGATAGAGGAAATGATTGGCGGTATCGACGACGATGACGCCGGGGCGTTCACCCGTCGGGTTCGCCACCATCTGCCGCAGGAACTGGCGCGGAATCCGCTTGTAGGGGATTTCCGGCAGCGGGAACTGCTCGTCCGGCTTGGGGCCGTACATCAGGGCATACATCGGGTCGTCCGCCGGTGCTGCAGGCCGGGCGGCCTCACGCGCAGTTGTGTTGCAGCCCGCAAGGCCGGCAAGCGCCAGTCCACCTGCTCCAAGCAGGAAACCCCGCCGGGTCGTCGTCGTCTCGTTCAATTGAAAAACCTCATTTACGTCATCTCACGCCGGCAAAGGGATCTGCCAGCGCCGCCTCTGGGCGGCTGATAGGGTACTTCGTGCCGGAAACCTGCGATGCCATGGCCTTGGCGCCGTTCGATTTCAAAATGGCCCGGAAGCTCGGATGCATGCCGCCGTCTACATACGCGCTGAGCGGGCTGGAAGTTCCCTCACTCATGGCGGCGGCAAATTTTTGTTGCTCTTCGGCCAGTTTCGACGCCACCAGCGGATCCTGCTGGTTGATGGCCGGCGGGCAGGCCGCCAGCGGATCGGCAGGTTCGCCTTCGGCAAATTCACTGTTGAAGACATAACGACGGCCGCAGACGGAAACCTTGGGCTGCCGGCGCGTTACCTCGAAATAGTCATAGCCTTCTTTCAGCGTCTTCCAGAACGGCATATTGGGGTCGTCCCGATGCGCCACCATATTCCGGGCGCTCATGCGGAAGGGATAGGCCTGTACCTGAAAGCGGTCCTGCCCGCCCTGAAGTGCCCGCGCCACGATGGCGTAGATCTCGCCGACCTGCTGGTCGGTCATGGCGTAACAGCCGGAAGAGGAGCAGGCGCCATGCACCATCAACGCCTCACCGGTGTAACCGAGCGCCGATTCCAGCCGGTTGGGATAACCGAGATTGAAGGAGACATAATATTGTGAGTTCGGGTTCAACATGCCGGCCGAGACATGATAAAACCCTTCCGGTGCCTGCCGGTCGCCCGTCTTCATCTTAGGGCCCAGCTTTCCGGACCAGCGGCACATGGGATAGGCCTTGAGCAAGGCGTAGTTTCCGGTCTTGTCGACCTTCCAGACCTCAAGCTCGCTTTCCTGCTTGAAAATGCGAACGAGAACCGGGCTTTCCGGGCGCATGCTCTTGGCCGACATCTGCGCCATCATCTTGGACGACAGTTTCGGCGGGTCTTTCTTGACGCTGTCCAGCCCCATGGAAGTGCACGCGGCAAGGCCGCCACCGATCGCAACGATCGCGGCCATTCTTGCCCCTGCCCTTACCTTCTGCCGCAACCCCGCAACCGCGAAATCCAGCAATGCCTGCATGCCCATGGATCGTTCTGCCCGCCTGATTTGCCCGCCTTTCCGGCAGACGCTTAACTATCGAAGGTGGCCACAACACGGCAACCTCGCCCATGGACAAAGTCTCGTGAACAGACGTTACCCATTCGTTAATCATAAGGACACAAGCCCGTGATGGGGTGGCCAATGAAAGTGCGAGCCGCGATTATCGCAGCAGCCCCTGGCCGCCATCGATCCATACCGGCGTGCCGGTAATGTGGCGGGACGCATCCGACGCCAGGAAACCGATCAGCGCGGCGACATCGTCGCTCGTACCGGCCACGCCGCCGGTTACCGGAATATCCCCAGCCGGGAAACGAACTGGAACCTCCGTTTTTTCCCGCCCGCGTATATCGGTATTTTCATCGATTGCCGTTTCGATTTCGCCCGGACACACCGCATTGACGCGGATACGGTGACGCCCCAGCTCCAGCGCCAGTTGTTGCGCCATGGCGAATTGCCCGGCTTTCGTCACGGAATAGGCCGTAGCACCGGGCGATGTGAAGGTGCGGGTGCCATTGATCGACGAAATGATGACGATGGACCCGCCACCGGCCGCTTTCAGATGCGGCACGCTGACGTGGATGGTGAGATAGGTGCCGCGCAGGTTGATGCGGATCGTATCGTCCCATTCGGACGGTTTCAGCTCATCGATGGGCGCCCAGACGCCGTTGACGCCGGCACTGGCCACCACGACATCAAGCCGGCCGAAATTCTCAACCAGCGCTGCGACCGCGTGACGCATCGCCGCTTCATCCGCCACATCGGCGACGAGCACCTTCGAAGAACCGGATGCGGCACCTATTTCCCGGGCCACATCGTTCAATTCCGATTCGGTGCGGCCCAACAGACCGACCGCGAAACCCTGCGCCGACAGATGACGAGCGGCGGCGCGCCCAATGCCGGAGCCAGCGCCGGTTACCAGAGCAACTTTGCGAACGGTCAATGTCATTGCCCTCCTTTTCGGGAAGCAATGGACGTGACCGTCGCCGAGATGGGATCACTCGCCGGAAAGCTGTCCTCCAGCCCCTCTTCCAACTCTTCCTCCAGAATGTCGCGATCCTTCGATGTGCGGGCGCTCGCCTGTCCGTGCGGAGCTTCATCCTGCGCCGTACCTAGAGCGGAAAATTGCGAAGGCGCATCTGCCCCATGGCGCGTTCCGAACGCGGTCAGTTGCACCATCACCGCGCTCGCCCGTTTGATGGCCTCGGCATCGTCGATCCCTTCAAGACCGTCGGCGAGGCGAACCGAGACCTGATCGCCGTCGTTGCCGACGAACTCGATTGAGATAACCCCGTTATTGCGTTTTACATAGGTCGTCGAAAGTTGCATGACATGCCCTCCGGCTTGGAAAGCACCGGTACGAGTCCGATGCTGGAAAACGGTTAGAACCTGAATTCCAAACGACGGCAGAGCGGAAGGGTTCCAGATGAATCAGGCCTTTGGCCCGGAAATCCAGGAGAGTTTTTTCCTGCGCGACGCGCTGGATGTGGCCCGCGCCCTCATTGGCGCGGAGTTCCGCATCGGCAATACCGGCGGCATCATCGTGGAGACCGAAGCCTATCATCCGGACGACCCGGCATCCCACAGTTTTAACGGGCAGACCCCGCGCAACAGGGCAATGTTCGGCCCGGCCGGCCGTCTTTATGTCTACCGGTCCTATGGTATTCACTGGTGCGCCAACTTTGTCTGCGCCCCGGGTTCCGCCGTGCTTCTGCGCGCCATCGAACCCCTGACTGGCATAGACATGATGAAACTGCGACGGGGAACTGACAAGCCAAAACTTCTCTGCTCAGGCCCGGGCAGGCTCTGTCAGGCGCTGGCGATTACGGGGGAGATGGACGGCGCGCCACTGAACGCAGCGCCGTTTTTGCTGCGGTTGCCGAAAGAAGCCGCAGCCGTCACCAGCGGCAGACGAATCGGCATCAGCCGCGCGACGGAATATCCGTGGCGCTTCGGGCTCAAGGGCTCGGCTTTCGTCAGCAGGAAATTCGAGAACGGAAAGGCCTGACAGGAGCGAGCACTTTCGGTGGCCCGTCATTTTCGTCGGGATTGGGTGTCGGTGCCTCGTCCGGCAACCGGTCGGGTTCCGGTTCTTCCACCGGCGGAATATCCGGCTGCGGCGGCACGGGCATCGGCGGTTCGGGATAGGGTTCGACGGGAACGGCTGGCATCGCGGCCTCCTGATAAACACGCTTGGCCACGATGGGCACAAGCTGCGTTTTTATCTCGTGCGACAGCGCCTTTGCGCTGTCGTCAATCAGGCGGCGCAACACCCAATTCGCCCACCGGTCAAATGCCGGTCAGGTCCTTTCGGTCCGGTTGCGCCGCCCTGCGGGTCGTCCAGGAAAACGCGGGCACGGCCTGTCCGTTCCGTTTTTGAGGAAGGTTTTTGAAATGGCTCAGGCGAAACCGAGGGCGCTGCGGGAAATATCTCGATTTTCGCAATAGTCGCGGGAGTGAGCCTCGTGACCATGCTCGCGGGCGGTCGAACGGTTTAGTTCCGGGCTCGGAACGTTGAGCAGCGCATCGGCATAGGTGCCGGTCGCCTCGACATCATCGATCACAGTCTGCTGTTGCGGTTTTAAAAATTCAAACATCCGTCCACCTCCTTAGACACGTCCCCTCAACGCGCCGGCCCGGGTCCTGTTCCATAACGCCCGTGACTGTTCCGATTATACATGAGACGGCGCGGACGTATAGATGACGAAAGGCGAACGTTATCAAACGACGTTCACAAAATGGAGTGGAATCAGTGAGCTATGGCGACAAGTTCAGACAGGGCCGACGGATTCCCGCAAGATGAGTTCGACCGGCCACAATTCCTGAACCTCGCGGACGGGACGGCCGCCGATGATCTGCAAAAGCAGGTCCGTCACCCGCATGCCCGCCATGCGCATGGGGGAGCGGGTGGTGGAAAGCGGCGGCATCATGCTTTCCGGCGTAAGATAAGGAAACACGTCGTCATGGGCGATGACGGAGACATCCCTGCCGATCGTCAACCCCATCTGCGTCGCAGCGCGATAGACACCCTGCGCCGTCATCATCGCACCCGCCACAAAGGCCGTCGGGCGCGGCGTCTGTTCCAGCAGCGAGCGGGCGAAACGAAAGGCCGTCTCCTCGCTGAAGTGCTCATTCATCATGAAACGCGGATCCGGCGTAATGCCGTGCGTGGCCAGCGCCTCGCGAAAACCCTGCTCGCGGTCCTGCACAAACGTGCGGCCGACCGGACCATTGATAAGGGCGATGCGCCTGTGTCCGCGCTCCAGAAAATGGATCGTCGGACGATAGGTCACATCGTGATTGTCGATATCGAGCCAGGCATGTTCGAACGGCGTCTTTGAGCGACCATGCACGATGAAGGGCACGCCCAACCGGTTGAGCAGCGCGATGCGTTCATCTTCCGGACGCGGCGAATGCACGATGATGCCATCCACCCGGCCGCTCGCCGCCAGCCGGCTGAAAATCGCCAGTTCCTCATCGAGATTATTATCGACGGTAACGCTGACGAGAATATCGGTCTCCTCCCGTTCCAGACGCGTCGCCATGCCGCCCATGAATTCGGAGAAGAAGTGCCCGCCGCCCGAACGGCCCATGACGACACCGATGGCGCCCGCCCTGCCCGTCGCCAGCCTGACAGCATTGGCATTCGGCCGGTAGCCGTATTTCAGCGCAGCCTCCATCACCCGCTGGCGCGTTTCCTCGCGCACCTCGGGGTAGCCGCCCAGCGCCCGGCTGACGGTGGTGGGCGAGAGCCCGACTTTCTCTGCGAATTCCTTGAGCTTCATAATTTTTTGCCAATTTGCCCCTGCATGCGTCGCCGCCGCGGATTTTTCAAGCCGACAAAAATTGAAAACGATTTCAATTTTCCTCCACCTGAAACCTTACAGTTGATCATTCCCAAAGGCAAACGCCGAAAAATTGCAGGCGAAAGCGGCCGATTTCCGGGAGATTAGAAAGAGTATTGACAGATTGCTCGGCTTTTGAGAGCCTCGCGTCGGTCAAAAGCGCTTTCAATTTTGAGGACAATCGGAAGCGTCAACGGAGGAGTTTGACAATGAATATTTCCATGAAGACTTTGTTCCTGTGCGGAGCGGCGTTTTCCGCCGCCGTCTCAGCTGAGGCGGCCGAGCTTTCCATCGCCGCCAATTCGACAGGCAAGAACGTCGCGTTCTTCCGCGAACGGATCGCCGCCTTCGAAAAAGAGACCGGTCACAAGGTCAATCTCGTCACCATGCCGTCATCGTCCAGCGAACAGTTCAGCCAGTACCGGCTGTGGCTTGCCGCCGGCAACAAGGATGTCGACGTCTACCAGACGGACGTGATCTGGGCGCCGCAGCTGGCCGACCAGTTCGTGGATTTGACCGCAGCGACGAAGGATGTCATCGGCGATCATTTCCCTTCCATCGTCGCCTCGCAGACGGTTGACGGCAAGCTCGTCGCCATGCCGATGTTCACCGACGCGCCGGCGCTTTTCTATCGCAAGGACCTTCTGGAAAAATATGGCAAGCAGCCGCCGAAGACCTGGAAGGAACTGAGCGAGACCGCCAAGGAAATCCAGGACAAGGAGCGCGAGGCAGGCCAGAAGGACCTCTGGGGCTTCGTTTTCCAGGGCAGCGCCTATGAAGGCCTGACCTGCAACGCGCTGGAATGGATCGCTTCCGCAGGCGGCGGCCATATTGTCGAGACCAACGGCGATATCTCCGTCAACAATGAGAAGGCCGCAGCCGCCATCGAAACCGCCAAGGGCTGGGTCGGCACCATCGCGCCGCAGGGCGTGCTCGCTTATAAGGAAGAGGAAGCGCGCGGCGTCTGGCAGACCGGCAATTCCGTCTTCATGCGCAACTGGCCCTATGCCTATGCACTGGGTAATGGCGACGACAGCGCCATCAAGGGCAAGTTCGGCGTCACCCCGCTACCAGCGGGCGCGGAAGGCGAAGCCCCTGCCTCGACACTCGGCGGCTGGAACCTCGCCGTTTCGAAATATTCCGACGATCAGGAAGCGGCCATTCAGCTCGTGAAATTCCTGGCATCAAAAGACACCCAGAAGATGCGCGCGATTCAGCTCTCCAACATGCCGACTATCGCATCCCTTTACGACGACAAGGACGTCGCTGCCGCGCAGCCCTTCATGCCGACATGGAAGCCGATCTTCCAGACCGCCGTTCCGCGTCCTTCCGCCTCGGCCAAGGTGAAATATAACGAGGTTTCCGCCAAGTTCTGGGGCGCCGTGCACAACACGCTCTCCGGCAACGGCACGGCAGCGGAAAATCTCGAACTTCTCGAGGTTGAACTGACCGATCTCAAAGGCAACGGCTGGTAATCCGGCCCGCGCGGGAGGCGGTCCTGACTGATCGTCTCCCGCGCCCCAACCGCGAGATATCCCCATGAACGACATCGCCCTTCAAAGACCGGTCGCGGCATCCGACGCCGGCACCGGCTCTGACCTGCAGTCGGAAAGACTGAAATCCGCCTGGCTGTTTCTTGCCCCTACATTTCTGGTGTTGGCGCTGGTGGCGGGCTGGCCGCTGGTGCGCACCGTGTGGTTCAGCCTCACCGACGCCTCGCTCACCAATCTCGACGGGGCGCAGTTCGTCGGCCTCAAGAACTACCTCACCTGGATCACGCTCAGCAGCGGCCGCACCATCTATCGCGGCCTGCTTGCCGATCCCGCATGGTGGGGCGCGGTTCTCAACACGCTCAAATTCACCATCCTTTCCGTCAGCTTCGAAACCGTGCTCGGCCTCATCGTCGCGCTGGTGCTGAATGCCGAATTCAAGGGACGCGGCCTCGTGCGTGCCGCAATCCTCGTGCCCTGGGCCATTCCCACCATCGTTTCGGCGCAGATGTGGGCGTGGATGCTGAACGACCAGTTCGGCATATTGAACGACCTGTTCCTCAATCTCGGGCTGATCTCCAACAAGATCGCCTGGACGGCCAATCCCGAAACCGCGATGATCGCCGTGCTGATCGTCGATATCTGGAAGACCACGCCCTTCATGGCGCTGCTCATCCTCGCCGGTCTACAGATGGTGCCGAAGGACATGTATGAGGCGGCAAAGGTAGATGGCATTCATCCCTTCAAGGTGTTCTTCCGCGTCACTTTGCCGATGATCCGCCCGGCCCTCATGGTCGCCGTCATCTTCCGCATGCTGGATGCGATGCGCGTCTTCGATCTCATCTATATCCTGACGCCCAACAACGCCCAGACTCGCACCATGTCGGTGCTGGCGCGTGAGAACCTGTTCGATTTCGACAAGTTCTCCTATGGCGCCGCTGCCTCAACCATGCTGTTCCTCATCATCGCCTCGATCACGGTCATCTACATGTGGCTTGGGCGCGTCAACACCGATGGAGCCGCGCGATGACCCTGCCAAGCATCCTGAAAACCACCGCTTTTTATGCGCTGGTCGCCATCATAATGGTGATTTCGGTATTCCCGTTTTATTACGCGATCCTGACGAGCTTGAAATCCGGCTCGGCGCTGTTCCAGGTCAATTATTGGCCGCGCGACTTCTCGCTGACCAATTACAGCTTCGTCATCGGCAACGGCACGTTTCTGCGCAATCTCGGCAATTCGCTGTTCGTTGCATCTTCGGTTGTCGTGCTATCGCTGTTTCTTGCGGTAACGGCCTCCTATGCTCTCGCCCGCGTCCGCTTCCGTGGCCGCGCGCTGCTGCTGCTCACCATCCTGTCGGTTTCGATGTTCCCGCAGATCGCCGTGCTCGCCGGCCTGTTCGAACTGATCCGCTGGGCTGGAATCTTCAATACGCCCTTGGCGCTGATCTTTTCCTACATGATCTTCACCCTGCCCTTCACGGTCTGGGTGCTGACAACCTTCATGCGCGACCTGCCGATCGAGATCGAGGAAGCGGCGATTGTCGATGGTGCAACGCCATGGGTCATCATCACCCAGGTGTTCATGCCCTTGATGTGGCCGGCGCTCGTCACGACCGGGCTTCTCGCCTTCATCGCGGCGTGGAACGAGTTCCTCTTCGCGCTCACCTTCACCTCATCGAACGAGCAGCGCACGGTGCCTGTCGCCATCGCGCTTCTGTCGGGCGGCTCGCAGTTCGAAATCCCCTGGGGAACGATCATGGCTGCGTCCGTCATCGTCACCGCACCCCTCGTCGTCCTCGTTCTGATCTTCCAGCGACGCATCATCTCCGGCCTCACCGCCGGCGGCGTCAAAGGCTAGGAGAAAACAAATGACCACCATTCAACTGCGCGATCTTCGCAAATCCTTCGGCGCCTTCGATGTCATCAAGGGCATCGACATGGACATCCGCTCCGGCGAGTTCATGGTCTTCGTCGGCCCTTCCGGCTGCGGCAAGTCCACGCTGCTGCGCCTCATCTGCGGGCTGGAGGAAATTACCAGTGGCACGCTCTCCTTCGATGGCGAGATGGTGAACCGCCTGCCGCCCGCCAAGCGTGGCGTCGCCATGGTCTTCCAGTCCTATGCGCTTTATCCGCACATGACCGTGTTCGAGAACATGGCCTTCGGAATGAAACTGTCAGGCGCGGACAAGGAACAGCGCAGGAAACGCGTGGAAGCGGCGGCCGAGATGCTGCAGCTCACACCCTATCTGGAACGTCTGCCGAAGCAGCTTTCCGGCGGCCAGCGCCAGCGTGTCGCCATCGGCCGCGCCATCGTGCGCGATCCGAAGGTCTTCCTGTTCGACGAGCCGCTCTCCAACCTCGATGCGGCATTGCGCGTTGCCACGCGTCTGGAAATCGCCAAGCTGCACCGCTCGATGCATGACACGACGATGATCTACGTTACCCACGACCAGGTGGAGGCGATGACACTCGCCGACCGTATCTGCGTTTTGCGGGACGGCAGGGTCGAGCAGATCGGCACGCCGCTGGAGCTTTACGAAAGCCCGGTCAACACCTTCGTCGCCGGCTTCATCGGCTCACCGAAGATGAACTTCCTCACCGGCAAATATGCGGAGGCCGAAGGGGCGAAAACCATCGGCATCCGCCCTGAACACATCACCATCGGCACCGATGGCAGCGGCTGGAGCGGCGAGATCGTGCATTCGGAAATGCTGGGATCGGACAGCTATATCTATGTCGAGATCGGCGCGGGTGAACCCGTCGTCGTTCGTGAAGAGGGCGTGACCGGCCGCACGGCCGGTGAACGCATCACCATCGCGCCGGATGCGACGCAGATACATCGTTTCGACGCAGAGGGCCGGGCGCTTGCCCGCAACCCTGCCCGGGGTGCCGCCTGAACATTCAACTTTCGCCGGGCTCACCCAAGGTCCCGGCTTTCACCGAGGAGCATGACAATGACCATCAACACCGTTGTATGGGGCGAAAATATCCACGAACACATCAATGAGACGGTGCGTTCGATCTATCCGAACGGCATGCACAACACCATTGCCGACGCGCTGAACCAGAATCCTGAGATCGACGCCACGACCGCCACGCTGCAGGAGCCGGAACATGGCCTTTCGCAGGAGCGCCTCGACAAGACCGACGTGCTGGTCTGGTGGGGCCACAAGGACCATGGTGCGGTGCAGGACGAGATCGTCGAGCGTGTTGCCAAACGCGTCTGGGAAGGCATGGGCCTCATCGTCCTGCATTCCGGCCACTTCTCCAAGCCGTTCAAGCGCCTGATGGGCACGCCTTGCGCGCTTAAATGGCGTGAGGCGGGCGAGCGTGAACGCCTGTGGACCATCAATCCGCGCCACCCGATTGCAGCCGGTCTGCCCGAGCATTTCGAGCTGGAAAACGAGGAAATGTATGGCGAGCAGTTTTCCGTGCCGGAGCCGCTGGAAACCGTCTTCATCTCCTGGTTCCAGGGCGGCGAAGTCTTCCGGTCCGGTCTTACCTGGCGCCGTGGTGCAGGCAATATCTTCTATTTCCGCCCCGGCCACGAGACCTATCCCACCTATCACGACGCCAATGTGCAGAAGGTCATCAGCAACTCGGTGAAATGGGCCTATAATCCGGTTGGCGCACTGAAAAGCATTCATGACGCCCCCAATGTTCCCGTCGACAAGGCGCTGGAGCCAATCGAAGAACGCGGCCCCAAGCTGCACAAGGCAGGCGAAGCAGGTTACAGGTAAAAAGCCATGAGACTTCTCATTCTCGGAACCGGCGGCATGGCCAACAACCATGCCACCTATTTCTCGCAAATCCCCGGCGTCGAACTGGTCGCGGCAGTGGATGTGGACGATGTGGTGGTGCGGGGCTTTGCGCTGCGCCACAACATTCCGCTCTCCTTCACCTCACTGGATGACGCCATTGCCTGGGGTGAATTCGATGCGGCGGCGAATGTCACGCCGGACGCGATCCACCACCCCACCAGCCTTAAACTGCTGGCGGCCGGCAAGCATGTCTTCTGCGAAAAGCCGCTGGCGGAAAACTACGCCAAGGCCGCCGAAATGGCCGATGCCGCCGAAAAAGCCGGCCTCATTGCCATGGTCAACCTCACCTATCGCAACGTTGCCCCCTTGCAGGCGGCGCGTGAGATGGTGCTGGCAGGCAAGATCGGCAAGGTGCGGCATCTGGAAGCCTCCTATCTCCAGAGCTGGCTCGTTTCCAAGGCCTGGGGCGACTGGATGACGGAGAGCAAGTGGCTGTGGCGGCTTTCCACCAAGCATGGCTCAAACGGCGTGCTTGGTGATGTCGGCATCCACATTCTCGACTTCGCCTCCTATGGCGCGGGCAGCGATGTGGAACGCATCTTCACGCGGCTGAAGACCTTCGACAAATATGAAGGCAACAAAATTGGCGTCTACGACCTCGACGCCAATGACAGCTTCACCATGACCGCCGAGCTTGAAAACGGTGCCATGGGCGTCATCCATGCCAGCCGCTGGGCGACGGGTCACTTGAACGAACTTCGTCTGCGTATCCATGGCGACAAGGGAGCATTGGAAGTGATCCACACCCCGGATTATTCCAGCCTGCGCGCCTGCATCGGCGAGGATGTGGAAAAGGCGATCTGGAAGACAATCGATGTCGACCCGGTGCCGACGAATTACGAAAAATTCGCCAAGGCCGTCATGGAAGGCGACCCCGCCGATCCGGATTTCCGTCATGCCGCCAATCTGCAGAAGGTGCTCGATTTGTCGATCATCGCGGATCGGGAGAGGCGTGAGGTGGCTGTTTCGGCTTGATTTGCGAATGTGCGGCGGCACAAGCCGCCGCATGGATTGCTGCAAAGGGCGCTCCTCGCTCTCCGTCAGCGAGGACTTGATCCGGGGTCCAGCCACGGCGCAGACGCGCCTTGGCTGGATGCCGGATCAGGTCCGGCATGACGGAGGGAACTTATAACTCCCTCAAACCCCGCGCTTATTCCCCCACAACAGCACATGCAGCTGCGGCAGCACCCGGGCGGAAAACCAGCGGTCTTCGCTCACCTTGTCCACCAGCCACAACATCCGGTCCATCACCCCGTCGATATCCACCCGCGCATCGTCGTCATCCGGCGGCGGCGGAGTATGGTTGCCGGGCTGGAGATAGACAGGCAAATGCGGGAAACGCGCGGATGCCGCCTTGGCATAGGCATAATCCGCATCGTCGAACACCACGATCTTTAGCGCCACCTGCGGTTCGTCGCCGGCGGCGGCAAGACAGTCTTCGAAGGCCTGCCAGTCCGTTTCCATGCCGCTCGATGGCGGCTTGGGGCTCAGCACCAGATGGTCGAGATCGGCAAACCAGTCTTTCGCGATGCTGCCCTGCGTTTCCAGCGCGAAACGATACCCCTCGCCCTGCCCCTTCGCGATCAAGGCCCCGAGCGGTTGAATGGCCGGATTGCCGCCTGAAAGCGAAACCGTCAGCGGCACGCCGCCGGAAAGCCGCCGCACCTCCTGCCAGATCATCTCGACCGGCATCGGCTTCCATGTATCGCGGTACTCGCTGTCAACGGCATGCAGCGTATCGCACCAGGAACAACGATAGTCGCAGCCGCCGGTGCGCACGAAAACGGTCGGCAGACCGATCAGCAGGCCTTCGCCCTGAATGGTCGGGCCGAAGATTTCGCTGATGCGGATCGTGGTCTCCTTGGCTGCAATCTTGTGTGCAACCGCCGTCATGGCCGGTATTCCGCCCAGGTCTTGGCGGTTTCGCTGACCCGCACGGCGCTGGTTTCCGGCAGGCGATCCTTGCACCAGTCGTAAAAATGCTTCGCCAGACATTCCGCCGTCACCCGGTCATGGCCAAGAACGTCGTTCAGGTGGCGATGGTCGAAATGATCGTCGATATAGCGTTTCAGCGGTGCAAGCTCGTGATAGTCGCGCACAAAACCGTGCTCGTTCAGCGCTTCGCCTGCCAGCTCGATCTCGACGATGTAATTATGCCCGTGGAGGCGATTGCATTGGTGATCCGACGGCAGGCTTTTTAACTGGTGCGAGGCGGAGAAGTGAAATTCCTTGGTGATGCGGAACATCAGCGCACCTCCTGCGCCGCATAGGCATGGGTGGCCGCCACCCAGAAATCCGGGTCCTCATAGTCGGTCGGATCGGTGACACCGGCCAGATGAAAGGCCTCGCGCCGTTCCACGCAGGTGCCGCAGCGGCCGCAGTGGCGCAAGCCGCCCTTGTAACAGGACCATGTTTCGCCAAAGGGCGTGCCGTATTTCGCACCATCGGTCACAATCGCCGCCTTGGAAACGGTGACATAGGGGGCGAAGAGCTTGACGTCGGCATAACCTTCCAGCGCATGCGCCTGCATGGCATTGAAACTGTCGATGAAACCCGGCCGGCAATCGGGGTAGATGAAGTGATCGCCGCCATGCACGGCAATCGCCACGGCATCCGCCTGCTGCGCGGCGGCCAGCCCAAAAGCGATGGTGAGCATGATGGCGTTGCGGTTCGGCACCACGGTGGAGCGCATGGTCTCTTCCGCATAATGCCCGTCCGGCACCTCCACGTCGTCGGTCAGCGCCGAACCGGTGAGATGGGCGCCGATGGTTCTGATATCGATGATATGATGCGGCACGCCGAGACGCCTTGCGCAATCGGCCGCGTATTCCAGCTCCTTCCTGTGGCGCTGGCCATAATCGAAGGAGACGAGAGCAAGAAGTTCGTGTTCCGCCGCGATTTTATGCGCAAGCGAAACGGAGTCCAGTCCGCCGGAGCAGATGACGATGGTTTTCATAATTTGGGATCCCTTGTTTTGACCGGGTGGGCTGCGACCGGATTACGGGGAGCGGCTTTAAACCAAACCGACGGGCTTGTGAAGGGCTTTGCGGAAATCGCGCAAAGCCACGCCATCACGAAAACGCCCCTCGGCAGCAACAAGATGAAACAATCGGGACATATGCGGGAAACCGGCACGATCTAGAACGATGCGAAATCTGCTGTTCTTGAAGGGTCTTGCCAATGGTGGCGGCTGATACATTTCTGTTTTCGCTGAGCAACCTCAGCTCTCTCGGCACCGGCCTGCTGATGGCGATGGCGGGCATGCTTTATGTCACGCTCACCATTCGCGGGCTGATCACCGCCATACGTCATGGATAAGGCTCTCGACACAAAACGCCACCGGTTCAAGCGCAATCTCACCACAGCGCTCGTTGTCGCCTCGGCGGCGCTCGTCGCGGCTGTTGGCATAGCCCCTTTCGTGTTCCTGATCTGGATGGTCAGGACCGTTGCGCGCTGGCTGGGTCTTTTTGTCGGCCTATGAAAATCTGATGAACACGCGACGCTCGCCATTAAATGGCTGAGCGGAAAAGGCCCGGCGAACTGGCAGTGCGCCGGGCCTTTTTTGCGTTGGCTTTGCGCTCAGCGCAGCAGCGCCTGCGCCTCCTCGATGCCGAGTGCCGCCGGCTGGGTGCAGGTCGTCGTCATTTCGATGAAACGGCCCTCCTCCCCGGACTTCAGGATCGAGGTCATCACATCGATGCCGTGCAGGGAGCGCTCCAGCGAGCAACGGGCATCGCGGCCTTCCAGAATAGCGATTGCCATATCGGCAAGGCCCGCCGTGCGATAATTGGCACGCGGGCCATTGGGGCTTTCCTGATTGGCGATGCCGAAAGGATGCGCCCAGTCTTCCAGCGGCTGGATATTTTTGTCCCGCCCGCTCGCTTCCACCACGCCGCCGAAGAAATTCGGGTCAGGCACGTAGATCGAGCCTTCCGTGCCGTAAAGCTCCATATTGGCGTGGCGGTGCGACCAGACATCCCAGCTTGCCGAAAGCGTGATCGTCGCGCCGTTCACGAATTCTAGCAGGGCATGGATATTCGTCGGTGTTTCAACCGGGATGATCTCGCCGTTCAGCGGCTGGCTGGTCACCGTACGGGTCGGATTTGCCATCGAGGTCAGTGCGCCGACGCGCTTCACCGGACCGATGAGGTTGATGAGATTGGCGACGTAATAGGGGCCGAGATCGAGGATCGGCCCGCCGCCCTTCAGGAAGAAGAAGCCCGGGTTCGGGTGCCACATCTCCATGCCGGGGCTCATCACATGGCAGGTGCCGGAGGTGATGCGCCCGACCTTGCCGTCATCGATATATTGCCGGGCAAGCTGATGCGCGCCGCCGAGGAAGGTATCCGGCGCGCAGCCGACGGAGAGGTTCTTCTCGCGGGCAATGCGCCGCAGCTCCTCGCCTTCCTCCAGCGAAAGCACCAGCGGCTTTTCCGAATAGACGTGCTTGCCCGCCTCGAGGGCGGCTTTCGACACCGGAAAATGCGCGGCGGGAATGGTGAGATTCACCACCACATCGATATCCTTGTTGGCGAGCAGCTCCTCGATGGACTGCGCGACAACACCGAATTCTTCCGCCCTCAGCTCCGCCGCATTGCGGTTGAGGTCGGCGCAGGCAAGCACCTTGATGCCCTTGAAGAGCGGTGCCAGCGAGAAATAAGCAGACGAGATATTGCCGCATCCGATGATGCCGACGCCAAGATCCCTGGCCATGATGCAAACTCCGAAATTGAAACTTAGTAGGTTTTGAAAGATGCGATCGAGCGGGTGATCAGCCGGTCGATATCCTTGGGATTGTCGTGCTCGACCACGAAATGTTTCGTGGCCGATTTCGCCTTCAGCGCCGCGACGAGGCCCTTCCAGTCCACTGTACCATGGCCGACATCGGCCCAGCCATCCTCATCCGCATTCTCGCCTGCTGGTGCGATATCCTTCACATGTACCGCAGTAATGCGTTTGCCATAGCTTTCGATCCAGGCGAGCGGATCGGCATTACCTCTGATAATCCAGGCGATATCCGCCTCCCATTTCAAATCCGGGCCACCGGCAAAAATCTGTTCCTGTGGGGTGGAACCGTCGCCAAGCGTCTTGAACTCGAAATCGTGGTTATGCCAGCCGAAGACCAGCCCGGCATCGACGAAAGGCTTGCCGGCTTCCTGCAGGCGCTTGCCGAAAGCGAACCAGCCTGCGGCATCTGTCGGGCGCTGGTCAGGCATCAGATAAGGGCAATAGATCGCCTCCACACCCAGAACTTTCGCGATGTTCAGCGCCTTTTTCGGGTCGCCCTCAAGAAGGTCGAGGCCGAAATGGCCGGTCGGCATGGCAAGGCCATTGGCGTCGAGTTCGGCGCGCAGGCCTTTCAAACCGGCATCATCCAGCGAAGCGTACATCGCGCCATAACCTTCGACATGTTTATAACCCGCCGCCGAAAGCTTCTTCAGAATGTTGGAAAAAGGCTGGAAATTACGGGCGCTGTAAAGCTGGAAACCGAGTTCTGTCATTGTCTCCTCCATAGAGATCTGGGTCTTGGGATTGTGTGGGGGTAAATCGAAGCTGTTCTAGAGCCGGTCCTCGCTTTGTGCGTCGAACAGCGAGGCCATCGTCATGTCGAGGCCGAGGCGCACCTTGGTGCCGGGTGAAAACCGCCTGTGGCCGCCGACACGCACGGACATGGTATGCCCGGCATGTTTCAGCCAGATCAGATTGTCGGCGCCCATCGGTTCCTCGATATCGACAATCGCCTCATGCACTTCGCCGCCGACAATATCGGCATCGACGCGCACATGTTCGGGGCGGACACCCAGAACCACGGCACGGCCGGCGGCGAGCGGCGTTTCCGCATGATAGCCATCCAGCGAGAAAGTCACGCCATTGGTGGTGAAGACCACCTTGCCGTCCTTTTCGATCAACTCGCCGCGCAGGAAATTCATCGAGGGCGAGCCGATGAAACCGGCGACGAAGAGGTTTCGCGGCTTGTTGTAGATGGTGACGGGATCGGCAAGCTGCTGGATGACGCCGCTTTTCATGATGGCGATGCGGTCCGCCAGCGTCAGCGCCTCGATCTGATCATGCGTCACATAGATCATGGTGTTCTTCAGCGACTGGTGCAGCCGCTTGATTTCGACGCGCAGTTCCGAGCGCAGCTTGGCGTCGAGGTTGGAGAGCGGCTCGTCGAACAGGAAAACATCCACATCCCGCACCAGCGCCCGGCCGATGGCCACACGCTGGCGCTGGCCGCCGGAAAGCTCGGCGGGCTTGCGCTTCAACAGCGGCTCGATCTGGAGGATGCCGGCCGCTCTTTTCACACGCCGGTCGATCTCCTCTTTCGGCACCTTGGCGACCTGCAGGCCGAAGGACAGGTTTTTCTCCACCGTCATCTGCGGATAAAGCGCATAGGACTGGAACACCATACCAATGCCGCGATCCTTCGGCTCTTCCCAGGTGACGTTGCGGTCCTTGATGAATATCTGTCCGTCGGTCGGCTCCAGAAGACCCGCGATGCAGTTCAGAAGGGTCGACTTTCCGCAGCCGGAAGAACCGAGCAGCACGAGGAATTCGCCGTCGTAAATATCGAGATTGAGGTCTTTCAGCACGGTAACGGCGCCGAAGGACAGGGAAAGATCGCGAATGGAAACGCTTTTGTTCATATAGCTCAACCTTTTACTGCGCCGGCAGCAATGCCGCGCACGAATAGCCTGCCGGAGATGAAATAGACGATCAGCGGCACGGCCCCGGTCAGAAGGGTGGCGGCCATGTTGACGTTATATTCCTTCACGCCCTGCACGGAGTTGACGATATTATTGAGCTGCACGGTCATCGGGTAATATTCCGGCCGCGTGAACACCACGCCGAACAGGAAGTCGTTCCAGATGCCGGTCACCTGCAGGATCATCGCCACGACGAAGATCGGCAGCGACATGGGCAGCATGATGCGGAAATAGATCTGCCAGAAATTGGCGCCATCGATGCGCGCCGCCTTGAACAATTCCTCCGGCAGCGAGGCGAAATAATTGCGGAACAGCAGCGTCAGGATCGGCATGCCGAAAATGGTGTGCACGATGACGAGGCCGGTCAGCGTGCCATAAACACCCATTTCGCGCAGCACGATGACGATCGGATAGATCATCACCTGATAGGGAATGAAAGCACCGATGATGAGGATGGAGAAGAAGAGTTCCGATCCCTTGAACTTCCAGTTCGCCATGGCATAGCCGCTGACGGAGGCGACGACGATCGAGATCACCACCGAAGGCACGAGGATGCGCACCGAATTCCAGAAGCCGCGTGAAAGCCCGTCGCAGTTCAAGCCCGTGCAGGCATTGGCCCAGGCCTTCACCCAGGGCTCGAAAGTGATTTCCACCGGCGGCGCGAAGATGTTGCCGAGCCGGATTTCCGGCATGCCCTTCAGCGAGGTGACGACCATCACGTAAAGCGGCAGCAGGTAATAGGCGGCAGCCACGATGAGCGTGCCGTAAAGAATGATGTTGCGCCGGGAAAAGGTTTTCCTCGGCTTCCTGCCGCGCGGGCCGGAAAGGTCCTGGGCAACCGCATCGCTGGCGGCAACAACCGTGTTCAATGTGCTGATATTAGCCACGCTTCTTGCCTCCGAATTCGAGGTAGGCCCATGGAATGATGATGATCGCGACCGTCAGGAGCATCATTGTCGAGGCGGCGAAGCCCTGCCCCAGGTTCTGTGCCTGGAACATGTAGTCATAGACATATTTCGCCGGCACTTCGGACGCGATGCCCGGCCCGCCGCTGGTCTGCGCCACGACAAGATCGTAGACCTTGACGATACCGCTGGCGATGATGACCAGCGTGGTGATGAAGACCGGCCGCATCATGGGAATGATGATGAGAATATAGGTCTTCCACATCGGAATGCCGTCGACACGCGTCGCCTTCCAGATGTCCTCATCGATACCGCGAAGACCCGCGAGCATCAGGCACATGACGAGCCCCGTGCCCTGCCAGAGTGCCGCGATCAGGATGCCGTAGATAACGATCTGGGAATTATAGAGCGGATCGAAGGTGAAACTTTCCCAGCCCATCGAGCGAACCACTGACTGGATGCCGAATTCCGGATTCAGCAGCCATTGCCAGACGAGGCCGGTGACGATGAAGGACAGGGCGAAAGGATAGAGGAAAATGGTGCGGAAGGTGTTTTCGAAACGAATTTTCTGATCCATCAGCGCCGCCAGCACGAAACCGATGACGAGGCTGAAAATAAGCGACAACACGCCGTAGATCGCCAGATTCTGGATGGATACGATCCAGCGTGGTGCTGCCCACAAACGCTCATATTGATCGAAACCGATGAAACTCGCGCGCGGCAGAAGCTTTGAATTGGTGAAGGAATAAACCACCGTCCAGATCGTTCCGCCGAGGAAGATCACCATGGCGGTCAGTATCATGGGAATGGAGGCAATCTTGGAATTGAGATTGCGGAAAAGCTGGTTGGGGCGCCCCGAGCGCGCTTGACCTGCCATGTTACCTCCTCCTGTAACGTTACAGTCAACAGTCAGGCAAAAAACCTCACCGCATGAAACCCCTGCCCGTGCTGATGATTGTTGCACAGGCAGGACGCTGGAAAGGAAAGCGGCGAACCGCTTTCCCACCCGGAGAGATCACACTCAGTCCGCCGAACCGATAATGTCCGCGAAGCGCTTCTGCCCGTCTTCCGCCGACATCGAGCCCGCGAAGAATTCCGCCATCAGGTCTTCCTTCTGTTTCTGCGTATCGGCGGAAATCAGCTGGTCGGTGCTGGTCAGGGCATTGCCCTTGGCCAGAATTGCCAGACCCTTTTTCATGCAGTCATTGGCTGCATTCAGATCGACGTCGCCGCGGATCGGCAGCGAGCCTTTCTTCAGGTTAAAGGCCACCTGCGTTTTTGGATCGACGATGGTTGCGGCGAGAACGTCCTGCGCCTTGGTTTTCGCCTCGTCCTTCAAAACAGGGAAATAAAAGGCGTCGCCGCCCGTGGTGAGATATTCACTGAGGCCAAGACCGGGAAGGCAGGAATAATCCGTGCCGGCTTTCTGATTGGCCAGCTGGAATTCACCCTGCGCCCAGTCACCCATGATCTGGCCGCCGGCCTTGCCGGTGATGACCATGTTGGTGGCCTGGTTCCAGTCCTGAACATTGGTGCCCTTGGCCATGTCGCGCGCCTCGACGGCAGCCGCGAAAATCTTCGCCATCTCGGGCCCGGCTGCCGCCTCGGCATCCTTGTCGCCATAGACCTTCTGATAAAGGTCCTTGCCACCGATCGAAAGCGTCAGCGTGTCGAAGAGGCCGTTGGCCTGCCATGCCTGCCCACCGAGCGCGAGCGGCTGGATGCCGGCCTTTTTCAGCGCCGGCGCGGCGGCAACGAATTCCGTCCAGTTCTTCGGAACCTCGACGCCCGCCTTCTTGAAGGCTTCATTGGAAAGCCATAGCCATTGCCAGGAATGGATGTTTACCGGCGCGCAGTAAATCTTACCGTCGATAGTGCAGCTGTCGAGCAGGCTTGCCGGCTTGATGACGTCCTTCCAGTTGCCCTTTGCGGCAACATCGGACAGGTCGCGCATCAGGCCCGCCTGCACCAGCTCTTCCGCCTGACGGCCGTGGTTGAACTGGGTCGCGCCCATCGGGTCGCCGCCGGTGATACGGCTGATCATGATCGGACGAGCCGTGCCGCCCGAACCGGCAATCGCGCCATCCACCCATTTGTTGCCGGTGGCGTCGAAAGCCTTAGCCAATTCGGCGACCGCTGCGGCTTCGCCGCCCGATGTCCACCAATGGGTCACCTCAAGATCGGTGGCCCCGGCGATACCCGCCGGAATCATGACGCTGGCCAGAAAAGCCGCAGAAATAACACGCATTCGCATGAGTCTCCTCCCTCACTGAAACGTTGCAGTTGGAACGTATGCGAAGATTTTTGATTAGGCAACCGCCTAAAATACGAATCTCACAGCGCCGTCAGGGGGCATTTCGAACGATTGGGAAATGCGCCGGATAGGTATACGGCACAGGGGATTGCGCTGTGTAATCCACACGCAATGCCAGTCGCTTACAAAACTTCGTGGTGAATAAAACAGGCGAAGAGACCATGAAGCGCTGGCATATTCTTTTGGTCATCGGACTGGCTGGCGTCGCATCGCTTTTATTGGCGACATTTGAGCAGCTTGTACCGGGACAGCAAGTTTCATTCGGAATGCGCCTGCTGATCCTCATCCAGCCGGCAATACTGACCGTTGCGGCGGTTGCAACCGGTCAGGCTCTGGCCGCAAAACTCGGGCTTGGCGCGCCCTTGGTCGATAGCTGGCTGACGGGCGGCAACCCGCGCGCGGTGCTGGGAACACAGGTGCCGCCCGCACTGGCGGTGGGCATTGCCGTCGGCCTGCTGATGATCGCCTATTCATCGGCGATCCTGCCATCGGTCGCGGATGCGGCCACCATGGCAAAAATGACCGCGTTTAATGTCCCGCTGGCGACCCGGATTCTCTATGGCGGAATCACGGAGGAGCTATTGACCCGATGGGGCCTGATGTCGTTTCTCGCCTGGGCGCTCTGGCGCATGACAGGAAGAGGACAGATTCGACCGGTGATTTTGTGGGCCGCCATCCTTATGGAGGCGGCGCTCTTCGCCGCAGGTCATCTGCCGTTTCTGTTTGCGATTGTCGCTCGGCCGCAGGCGGCGCTGATCCTTGCAGTCCTACTCACCAATTTCATTCCCGGCCTGCTGTTCGGATGGCTGTTCTGGCGTCGGGGGCTGGAAGCGGCGATGCTTTCCCATACCCTTGCCCATTGCGTGAACGCGCTGATCGCCTGAGCCGAAAAGGCGAGCCGGACAATATCCCTCTCACCTTCTCCAAACCTTCGGTGCTGGCGGCAATTCTATTGCCTTTTATAATCGTCCTCGATGCGGATGACATCGTCCTCGCCGATATAGGCTCCGGTCTGGATTTCGACCAGTTCGAGCGGGATCTGCCCCTCATTGGCAAGCCGGTGCGGCTGGCCGATCGGGATATAGACCGACTGGTTCTCCGTCAGCAACTTCGTCTCCTCGCCGATCGTCACCGTCGCCGTGCCCTTGACGACGATCCAGTGTTCCGAGCGGTGATAATGTTTCTGGAACGAGATGCGGTGGCCGGGATCGACCGTGATGTGGCCAACCCGGTAACGCTCATCCACATACATGTGCTCGATATAACCCCAGGGGCGATAGACGCGCTTGTGGGTCTGCGTCTGCGGCGCATGTTCGCCGTCCTTCAGCGTCTCCACCAGACCCTTCACATCCTGCACCCGTTTTTTCGGCACCACCAGAACAGCATCCTTGGTGGCCACCACCACCATGTCTTTGGCACCCACCACCGTCGTCAGCAATTGCGTCGAATGGATGAGGCAGCCTTCGGAATCGATGAAGACGCCGTTGCCTTCCAGCGCATTGTCGTTGCCGCGCTTGTCGGCGATTTCCCAGATCGCATCCCAGCTGCCGATATCCGACCAGCGGAAATGACCATGCACCACCGCCATGCGTCTGGTTTTCTCGATCACCGCATAGTCGATGGAGTTTTTCGGGGAAGCCTCGAAGCTTGCCTGATGCAGGCGCACGAAACCGAGGTCGCTTTCATATCGCTCGACCGCCTGCGTCACCGCCGCCAGGATTTCCGGGGCGAAGGCCTTCAGTTCGGCGATCATCACATCGGAGCGGAACAGGAAGTTGCCGGAATTCCAGAGATAACCCTTTTCCAGATAGGAGATCGCCGTCTTCATATCCGGCTTTTCCACGAAGGCATCGACGGTGCTGAGGTCTTTTTCGCCATCGATCGCCTCGCCCGGCTTGATATAACCGTAGGAGGTGCGCGGTTCGGTGGGCACCAGGCCGAAGACGACGATATTGCCCTGATCGGCGGCTTTTGCGCCGAGTTTCACGGCCTCTGAAAACTTGTCGGCATCGAGCACCACATGGTCGGCGGCAAGCGCCAGCACCAGGCATCCGGGCTCGCGGCGCTCGGCCAGCACGGCGGCGGCGGCCATGGCGGCGGCGCTGTCGCGGCGGGCGGGCTCCAGCACCACGGTTGCCGGCAGATCGATCTCTTCGGCCTGGCGGCGTGCGAAGAACCGGAAATCCTCATTGGTGATCACCAGCGGCTCGGCATAAAGGCCCTTGTCGCCCACCCGCTGCAGCGTCTGCTGATAGGTCGAAAGATTGCCGACCAGCGGCTGGAACTGCTTGGGCAACTGATCGCGCGATACCGGCCAAAGCCGCGAACCAGCGCCGCCAGCAAGAAGAACCGGCGTGATCTTTCGAGAGTGTTCCTTCACAATAAAACCTTTCCAACTCTAAAAATTTCCCGGCGCGCCGGACAATATACATATTTCGAAATACCGCCATCATCGGTTCACGGGCGGATAAGCGCAAGCTCATAAATTCGCCTTGTGAAAGCTTGGTGAACGGACGATGGGGCATTTAGAGGCATGTCGATTGCCTGCGGACCCACCCCGCTAACGCCAGGCGGCGGGCGAGGTTCCACGCGTGACAGGCACGGCAGGCGGCGAAGCGGATGGTGAGCGGGAATTAATCGATTGAATCGGCCGCAAATTTCATCACGCTTAAATTTGCTGCACTGAACAACATTCAAGGCTTGGCAGGCGCGCGAAAAATACAATAACAACGGCGGATATTTTTACACTGTTATCGACACGAAAGCACGCTCAGCCCATGTCCGACACAACGAAACCCGCCAGCACCCGAACATCGGTTACGGATCAGGAAGCCCTGGATTTCCACGCGGAAGGCCGGCCGGGCAAACTGGAAATCACCCCGACCAAACCGATGGCGACGCAGCGGGACCTGTCGCTTGCCTATTCGCCGGGCGTCGCCGTGCCGGTGAAAGCCATCGCCGAAAATCCGGCGACCGCTTACGACTATACCACGCGCGGCAACATGGTTGCGGTCATCTCCAACGGCACCGCCATCCTCGGCCTCGGCAATCTCGGAGCGCTCGCCTCCAAGCCGGTCATGGAAGGCAAGTCGGTCCTTTTCAAGCGCTTCGCCGATGTCGATTCCATCGATCTTGAGGTCGATACCGAAGACGCCGATGAGTTCATCAATTGCGTGCGTTATCTCGGCCCCTCCTTTGGCGGCATCAATCTGGAAGACATCAAGGCGCCGGAATGTTTCATCATCGAAAGCCGCCTGCGCGAGCTGATGGACATTCCCGTTTTCCATGACGATCAGCATGGCACTGCCATCATCGCCGCCGCTGGCCTCATCAACGCCATCGAACTGACGGGCCGCGACTTCAAGACAACGAAGCTCGTCTGCAACGGCGCGGGTGCGGCGGCGATCGCCTGTATGGACCTTATCAAGGCCATGGGTTTCAACCCTGAAAACATCACGCTCTGCGATACCAAGGGCGTGATCTATCAGGGCCGCACCGAAGGCATGAACCAGTGGAAATCCGCCCACGCGGTGAAAACCAACAACCGCACGCTGGCGGAAGCCATGAAGGGCGCTGATGTGGTATTCGGCCTCTCCCAGAAGGGCGCTTTCAGCGAAGAGATGATCCGTGCCATGGCGCCGAAGCCGATCATCTTCGCCATGGCCAATCCCGACCCGGAAATCACCCCCGAGGAAGTATCGCGCATCCGCGACGACGCCATCATGGCGACCGGGCGTTCGGATTACCCGAACCAGGTCAACAATGTCCTCGGCTTCCCCTATATCTTCCGCGGCGCGCTCGATGTCCGCGCCAGCCAGATCAATGACGCGATGAAGATCGCGGCGGCACAGGCGCTGGCCGATCTTGCCCGCGAGGATGTTCCTGATGATGTGGCCGCCGCCTATCAGGGCAACCGCCCGCGCTTCGGATCGCAATATATCATTCCGGTTCCCTTCGATCCGCGCCTGATCTCGGCCATTCCGGTGGCCGTGGCCAAAGCCGCCATCGAAACCGGCGTCGCCCGCCGCGAATTGCCCGATCTCGACGCCTATGCCCGCGAGCTTTCCGCCCGCCGCGACCCGATGGCCTCCACCACGCAGCGCCTTTACGAGCGCGTGCGCCGCTCGCCGAAGCGGGTCGTTTTTGCGGAAGCCGAAGAAGAACAGGTCATGCGCGCGGCGATTTCGTTCACCGCGCAGGGCCTCGGCACCGCCATCCTGCTCGGCCGTGACGATATCATCAAGGCCAATGCGGAGCGCGCCGGCATCGATCTCGACCGCGCCAATATCGAGATCACCAACGCCCGCCTTTCCAGCCGCGTCGATGCCTATGTCGATTATCTCTATGCGCGTTTGCAGCGCGGCGGTTTCCTGCTGCGCGACGTGCAGCGTCTGGTTCACAACGACCGCAACCATTTCGCCGCCTGCATGGTGGCTATGGGCGATGCGGATGCCGTGGTGACAGGCGTTACCCGTAACTATTCAACGGCGCTGGAAGATATCCGCCGCTGCATCAACACCAAGCCTGGCCATCGCGTCATCGGCGTTTCGCTGGTCGTCTCGCGCAACCGCACCGTCTTCGTTGCCGATACCGCCGTGCATGATATGCCGAATGCGGAAGACCTTGCCGATATCGCCGAAGAAGCAGCCGGCCTTGCCCGTCGTTTCGGTTACGAGCCGCGCGTTGCCATGCTCGCCTATTCCACCTTCGGCCAGCCGACCGGCGAACGTTCCGACAAGGTGCGCGAGGCGGTGAAAATTCTCGACAGGCGCAACGTCAATTTCGAGGTCGACGGCGAAATGTCGGCCGATGTGGCGCTGAACCATCACCGCATGCAGAGCCAGTATCCCTTCGCCCGGCTTTCCGGCCCGGCCAATGTGTTGGTCATGCCCGCCATCCATTCCGCCTCCATCTCCACCAAGATGCTGCAGGAACTGGGCGGCGCAACCGTCATCGGCCCGCTTCTTGTCGGTCTCGACAAATCGGTACAGATCACCTCGATGGGCGCGAAGGACAGCGACATCGTCAACATGGCGGCAATCGCGGCCTATAATGCCGGACGATAAGAACAGGGCGTGCGGCTTTTTTCTTCTCCCCGCCGGGGAGAAGATGCCCCAAAGGGGCAGATGAGGGGGCACGCTCTCCGCATATCGCTGGCCTCGCCCCCTCATCCCGCTGCCGCGACCTTCTCCCCGACGGGGAGAAGAGACGAGCCGGATGCGCTCGCTCCGCACATGGCCATCCGGTCCTCAGCGACATCCGGACTACTCTCCCGCTCCTGACAAACCGGCACATAGCAAGGGAGGAAAAGAACAGGATTCTACAATTCAAAATTATTAGGATAATTTTTCCCTCCAAAAGATTTATTGGAACCGGATTTTATTCATACTATTTTTCACGCAATGCCAATTCTCGCTCTTGGCGGGTGCCTCATGTAGTTTCCACCTACAATCAAAAGGAAATATCCATGGCCCTCTCTTTCTCCAGATTTGCCGCAAAACTCATTGCCGGAACCGTTGTCATCGCTTCGATGGCCACTGCCGCTCACGCGGATGCAACGCTCGACCGGATTAAGGGTCGCGGCAAGCTCACTGTCGGCGTTATCCTTTCCGGCGCGCCTTTCGGCTTTATCGATCCGAAGACGCAGGAGCAGAAGGGTCTCAACATCGACGTCGCCAAGGCGCTGGCCGCCGGCCTCGGTGTCGAGCTGGTCACCGAAACCGTGACCCCGCCCAACCGCGTGCAGTTCCTGCAGCAGGGCAAGGTCGATATTCTGATCGCCAACATGCAGTACACGGAAGAGCGCGCCAAAACGCTCGATTACGTACCGACCCCCTATGACCGCCAGGGCGGCGCCGCCATCGGCCGCAAGGACAGCGGCATCAAGGACTGGCCGGACCTGAAGGGCAAGATCGCCTGCGTTTCGCAAGGCTCCAACTACACCCAGCCGCTGATCGAGCAATATGGCGCGCAGGTAAAGGCGCTGCCAAGCCAGCCGGAATCGCTGCTTGCACTCAAGGGCGGCAATTGCGACGTCTCCGTTCACGTCAACGGCACGCTGAGCCTGATGCTTCAGGACCGCGCCGATGAGTGGAAGGATTACGGCATCCTCATCCCCACCGACCTTATCCCGTCTGATTCCGTGATCTGGCTGCGCAAGGGCGAAAGCGACACGCAGGCCGCTCTCGACAAGATCGTCAAGGAATTGCACGCCTCCGGCAAGATGCTCGAATTCGCCAAGGCCAACCGTCTGCCGAGCATCGGCTATATGGAAGAGCAGCAGAAGAAGCTTTCTGCCGCCCAATAAGGACAGGTGCAGGACTTTTCCGTTATCTGCACGTCCCCATCGCAGGTGATGACGGCGGCAAAAGGGTGGAGTGATTTCCCCTGACCATCAGGAACGGCCGGTTTCGCCTGCCGTTCTTTTCTGCTTTATAACAAGGCAGGCCATTCTGGCGCCGCCCGCCGGGCGGCACCCGCAATAACAGCATGGATTTCCGATGCAGGATGGATTTACAGCGCGCTTCATAGAACTGACCGCGCATCTCGGCCTCAACTATGACTTTCTGAACAGCGGTTACGAGGTTCAGATCTGGCTCGACGGCATGAAGATGACGTTGATCCTCGTCGCCGTCACTTTGCCGCTCAGCCTCGTCTTCGGCTTCATTTTCGCGGCCATGCTGACATCGGGCAAGGTCTGGCTTGCCGGCCCCGTGCGCGCCTATGTGGAACTGACGCGCAACACGCCGACGCTGGTGCAGCTGATGTGCGGTTTCCTCGTGCTCAACATGCTGATTTCTAACGCTCTCGGCGGCGCGCAGAACAATCCGCTGACACCCTTTTTCTGGGTCGTCGCCATCACCGGCCTGCACATTGCCGCTTTCCATGCGGAAGCGTTGCGCGGCGGTATCGAGGCGGTGCCGGCGACCACCATCGAGGCGGCGCGTGCGATCGGTTTCAGTTCCTTCGAGATTTTGCGTTATGTGGAGTTTCCGCTGGCCATCCGCACGGCGCTGCCCTCCATCATCAACAACCTCGTCAATCTGGTGAAGCTCACCACGGTCGGCTCGGCAATTGCGGTGGGTGAAATCACCTATGCCTCGATCCTGATCTGGACGCAGCGCGACAATGTGGTCGAGCTGATGATCGTCATCCTGATCTTCTTCAGCGTCATCAATTTTATCGTCGCAAGGGCCGGTCTCTGGCTTGAGCGGCGTCTTGCGGTTCCGGGGTTCGGTCAATGAGTGCGGTGGTCTCTCCAACACAGGCGGTGAGGAAGCCACCTTTCGGCACCATTCTGCTGCTCGGCGTGTTGATTGCCGTCATTCTGTGGCTGATCCTCGACCCGTCCCTCGGTCAGGTGCTGCTGCAATGGCTGCCCTATCTGGCCAAGGGTTTTGCAATGAACGTGCTGATCAGCATCCTTGCGATCGCCATCGGCACCTTCATCGGCGTCCTCCTCGGCATCATGGAGCTTGCGCCCTACCGCCTCGTGCGCGCGCCGGCGCTCACCTATGTCCAGATATTCCGCAACGCCCCGCATCTGGTGCTGATCTTTGCCGCGACCTACATCTTCCCCTTCGAGATCGTCGCTTTTGGCAACTACATTCCCTTCCCGGACTGGATCAAGGCCGTCGTCGGTCTCGCCATTCCGGCCAGCGCCCATATCGCCGAAATCACCCGTGGCGCCATCCAGTCCATTCCGACGGCGCAATGGGAAGCGGCGCAGGGGCTGGGTTTTTCGCGCAACCAGACACTGCGCTGGATCATCCTGCCGCAATGCGTGAAGCGTTCGCTGCCGCCATGGATGAACCTTTATGCGTCGATCACCATGGGTACGGCGCTCGCCTCACTGGTCGGCGTGCATGAGTTGCTGCATGCCGCAACAGACGCAAGCACCGCCGTGCAGCGCAACGATTTCACCGTCGTGGTCTACCTCACCGTTCTGATGGCGTTCTTCCTGTTCTGCTATCCCGTCTCCCGTTTCACGCAGCGCCTCGAGCGGCGCTTCGCTTCCCGCTGATTGGAACAAGCCATGTCCGCACCCGCACCACAAACCGCCGCAAAAGCACTGGTTGAACTGGAAGGCATACACCTGTCCTTCGGCGACAATCAGGTCCTGAAGGGCATCGACCTTACCGTGAACAAGGGCGACGCCGTCTCCATCATCGGCCCTTCCGGCTCCGGCAAGTCCACCATCCTGCGCTGCATCAACGGCCTGCTCATTCCGCAATCCGGCAAGATCACCGTCGGCGGCACACGAGTGGACCTGCTGAAAACCGAGGCTGAACGCATCGCGCTGCGCAAGCGCATCGGCATCGTGTTCCAGCAATTCAACCTCTTTCCGCATCTGACGGTGATGGAAAACATTACCATCGCGCCCATCAAAATCCTCGGCACGCCGAAAGCTGAAGCCGAGCGCCATGCCCGCGAATTGCTGGAAAAGGTCCGCCTTTCCCAGAAGGTCGATGCCTATCCCGGCCAGCTTTCCGGCGGCCAGCAGCAGCGCGTGGCCATTGCCCGCGCGCTTGCCATGCGGCCGGAACTGGTGTTGTTCGATGAGGTCACATCCGCACTCGACCCCGAAACCGTGGGCGAAGTGCTCGCCGTCATCCGCGATCTCGTCAATGATGGCATGACCAGCATTCTCGTCACGCACGAAATGCGTTTTGCCGAAGAAATCAGCGACAATATCGTCTTCACCGAAAATGGCCTGATCGTCGATCAGGGCACGCCCGAGCACATCTTCTACAAGTCGACAAATCCGCGCATCAACGCCTTCGTCAAGGGTCTTGGCGGACAGGTGGCACGGGTGAATGACGGCGAAGGGATCTGATGCCATGACCGCAGACGAAAAGCTCACCCTTCATCTTGCAGAAGCGATTGCCGCCTCCGATCCCCTGCGTGATGAGGATGCGGTGGCCATCGCCCGCACGGCGCTGATCGATTTTTTCGCCTGCGTGCTGGGCGGCGCTGCCGACAGAAGCACGAAAATCCTGATCGACAGCTTTACACCCGGAACGTCAGGCACGGCGGGCATTATCGGCCACGATCTGCGCACGGATACCTTCACCGCCGCCCTCATCAACGGCCACGCCGGGCATGTGCTTGACTATGACGATGTGCACGGCAGCGTGCGCGGCCACCCGACTGTCGCCATCATTCCCGCTTTGCTGGCTGTCGCGGTCGAAGAGGGCTCCACGGCCGATGCCTTCATCGCCGCCTATATCGTCGGGCTGGAAACCATGGCGCGTCTCGGCCTCTCGCTCGGCACCAGGCATTACGAAAACGGCTTCCACGCCACCGCCACGCTCGGCCCCATCGGTGCCGCGGCAGCGATTGCCCATCTCCTGAAATTCGATCCGCAGACAACGGCCGTTGCGCTCGGCCTTGCCGCCACGCAATCGGCCGGGCTTCGCCTGCAATTCGGGTTTGATGCCAAGCCACTGCATGCCGGGCTCGCCACGCGTGCCGGCCTTACCGCCGCGCGGCTGGCGCGAACCGGCTTTCAGGGCGCTCCAGATTTTCTGGAAAAACCCATCGGTTTTTATTCCGCCTTCGCCTTTGGCGCCGAGCAGCCGAAACGTGTTCTCTCCGGCTGGGGCGCACCCTGGCAGATCGTCTCGCCCGGCCTCACCCTCAAGGCCTTTCCCTGCTGCACCGCCAGCCATCCCGTTGCCGTCGGCGCGCTGGCGCTGCGCAACAGCAATAATCTGACGCCGGACGAGATAGAGACGGTCACCATCACCTTCCCGCCGGGCGGCGATGCCGCTCTCGTCGGACCGGCCACGCCCACGACCGGCATCGATGCGCGCTTCAGCGCCGAATATGTCTTTGCCGCAGCGCTGACGGATGGAGCGCTCGGCATCGGCCATTTCGACGAACGCCCGACGCGCGACGATCTGCTTGCCCTTTCCGCCAAAGTCTCACGCCGGCATGACGAGACCGCCCGCCGCCTCTCGCCCGATCCGACCACCCGGTTCGTGGTCATCGACGTGACGAGGAAGGACGGCACGGTGCTGTCGCGCCGTGTCGACGGCCTTCCTGGCATCGATGACCCGACCGAAAAATTTGCCGACGCGACCGGCGGCAATGAGAAATTCGCCGGCATTCCGGCACTGGTGCGGTCCATGAAAACCGCAGCTGACCTCAGAAAGCTCGAAACGCTTCTGGTATCGCAAATATAACTCGACCGACATGAAGGCATGATCACCATGACCACCACGACACGCAAAAGACAGATGCATCTCGGCCTTTTCCTGCAGGGCGCGGGGCACCACGTTTCCGGCTGGCGTCACCCCGATGCCGAAGCCGGCAGTGAAAATTTCGATCTGCTCACCCGTGTTACGAAAATGGCCGAAGCGGCGAAGTTCGACATGGTATTCTTGGCCGACGGCTTGACCAGCGGTGTCGACGCCCATCCCTCGATGATCGCGCGTTTCGAGCCGCTGACCCTGCTTGCTGCGCTGGCCATGGTCACCGACAAGATCGGACTGGCGGCCACCGCCTCCACCACCTATGGCGAGCCCTACCACACCGCCCGCGCCTTCGCTTCCATCGATCATCTGAGCCACGGCCGTGCGGCGTGGAACATCGTCACCACCTCTTATGCCCGCACGGCGGCGAATTTTTCCAAGGACCATCCCGAGCATGACGAGCGTTATGCGGTGGCGGAAGAATATGTGAATGTCGTTCGCGGCCTGTGGGACAGCTGGGATGACGACGCCTTCGTCAAGGACAAGCAGGCGGGCCGCTACGTCGATCCGGAAAAGGTCCATATACTCAACCACGAGGGCAAATATTTCACGGTCAGGGGACCGCTCAATATTCCGCGCTCTCCGCAGGGCCACCCGGTTCTCATCCAGGCCGGCTCTTCCGGGCCGGGGCAGGATCTCGCCGCCCGCACCGCCGATATCGTCTTCACCGCCCAGCAGGCGATTTCCGAAGCGCAGGCCTTCTATACGAGCCTTAAAGCCCGCGTGGAAAAATTCGGCCGCGATCCGGCGAGCGTCGCCGTGATGCCCGGCTTCATGCCGATCATCGGCAGGAGCTTTGAAGAGGCTGGCGAAAAACTGAAGGAACTGAACCGCTGGACCGATATCAAGAGCGCAATGCCGCTGCTTGAAGAACGCATCGGCCATAGCCTCACTGATTACGATCTCGACGGTCCGCTGCCGGACCTGCCGATTTCCGACCAGCTGCGCAGCCGCGCCGAACTTCTGACCGAACTGGCGCGCCGCGAAAAGTTGACGATCCGGGAGCTGGCGCTGCGCGTCGCCGCCGGCCGCGGCCACCATATCGTCATGGGCACGGCCAAGGATGTGGCGGACCGAATGCAGGAATGGTTCGAAAACGGTGCGGCCGACGGTTTCAACGTCATGCCGCCCTTCTTCCCCGGCGGGCTGGAGGAATTCAATCGCGAGGTCGTTCCGCTCCTGCAGGAACGCGGCCTGTTCCGCAAGGACTACGAAGGCTCGACGCTGCGCGACCACCTCGGTATCGAACGACCGGCGCTGCGGTGAAAAAGCAATGCGGATGCCCGTTCAAAGGCATCCGCATCCACCGAATCTCATTCTCAAGCTGAAGCGGGCCTGAGCCCGCTCCTTACGCGGCCGCTCTTGCCGACGTCTGGTCGCGCCGGGCCGTATTCGGAGCATCCGGGCGGGTGGACGATCCGTCTTCCCGCTGAACCGTACGGCGGTTCAGCTTGAACAGGCTGACAAGCTGCGCCAGCGCATCCGCGCCCTGCGCCAGCGTCGTGCTGATCACCGTGGTACGGGCGCTCATCGCCGCATTCTCCTGCGTCATCCGGTCCAGCCGGCTGACCGCCTTGTTGATCTCGCTGATGCCGACAGCCTGTTCGTCCGCCGCCTTGGCGATCATGTCGACATTGCCGTCAATGTGCCTGACCAGCGCATCGATCTGCTTCAGCGCTTCGCCGGTTTCGCCCACCAGCCTGACGCCTTCCAGAACCTCGGTGCCGGAATTGTTGATCAGCGCCTTGATTTCCTTCGCGGCATTGGCGGAACGCTGCGCCAGCTCGCGCACTTCCTGAGCCACGACGGCAAAACCCTTGCCCGCATCACCCGCACGGGCGGCCTCCACGCCGGCATTTAGCGCCAGCAGGTTCGTCTGGAAGGCGATTTCGTCGATCACACCGATGATCTGGCTGATTTCCCGCGAAGCCGTCTCGATACGCTGCATGGCATCGACCGTCCGCTCCACGACCTCGGTGGAAGCCACGGTGGATGTCCGCGCGCTCTGAACGAGCTTGCGCGTCTCTTGCATATTTTCTGTCGAGGAACGGACCGTCGCGGTGATTTCTTCGAGCGCTGCCGAAGTCTCCTCGAGCGCCACCGCCTGCTCACGCGAACGGTCGGCGAGATTGACGGAGGCTTCGCTGACTTCCTGGCTGCTTCGGGTCAGGTCTCCGGTCTGGCCGAGAACGTTTTCCAGCGTCTTCTGGAATTCGGCGATGGATTTATTGAAATCGTGGCGCAGCCGTTCGAACTCGCCGACGAAGGGTTTGTCCAGCGTAATACGGATATTGCATTGAGAAAGCCGCTCGAGCGCAGCACCAAGTTCCTCGACCGCATGCATCCGGTCCGTCACATCGAAAGCGAATTTCACTACCTTGAAGACGCGGCCCCGATCATCGATGATCGGATTATAGGAGGCCTGAATGAAGACGCGTTTGCCATCCTTGCCAAGGCGCATGAACTGCCCCGTCGAGAAGTGGCCCTTTCCGAGTTCCTTCCAGAAATCCCGATAGTCCTGCGACTGGGCATAGGCAGGCTCGCAGAACATCGAATGATGTTTCCCGATGATGTCTTCCGCCGTGTAACCGAGCGTCGCGAGGAAATTTTCGTTGGCGCTGAGGATTTTCCCTTCGGGCGTAAATTCGATTATGGCCTGCGCGTGGGAGAGCGCCGCCAGTTTCCCGTCATCCTCAGCGCTCTTGCGCTTGATCGAGGTGATGTCGGTTGCAATCTTGACCACCTTGTAGGGCTTGCCGAAACGGAACACGGGATTGTAGGAAGCTTCGATCCAGATTTCGTCGCCATTCCTGGCCCGACGTCGATACTGACCCTGATCGTATTCGCCACGCGACAGCCTCGCCCAGAAGCTCTTGTATTCAGGCGAGGCCGCATCTTCGGGAGACAGGAACATGCTGTGGGTACGCCCAACGATTTCAGACTGCTGATAGCCGACGGCCTTGCAGAAATTATCGTTCGCTTTCAAAATCTTGCCGGTCAGATCGAACTCGATGATGGCCTGTGAGCGGCTAAGCGCATCAAGCACCGCAGAAGCGTCAAGACCAAGTTTAGAAAAGTAAGACATCTTTTTGAAACCCCCAAACAGTAATCCATATGCAGACCTGCTCCACCCTCGAAATATAGAGATGAAAAACGGTCGGTCCGCCTGCACGCGAAACTAGCCGGACACTGTTAAATAGCGATTAATAATGAACTATAACTATTGATCCGGAACATCAATCGACCGCGAGTATGCTTCATCGCGAATATATTCGCCTTGTTTATTTCGGACCGCTTATTTGCCACAGTGCTGATATTTCTGCGCCGGCAATACGATACGGCCTTTCATCGGGGCGGCATTCATTGTTATGCGGGGTTGAAAGATTTGTGTTGCAGGAGCGCCGATGACCAAAACCCTGAAATGCGATGTGCTGGTGATCGGCACCGGCATTATCGGTTCCATGGCGGCGCTTTATCTGCAGAATGCCGGACGCGAGGTGGTGCTGCTGGAGCGCGGCGAGGTTGCCCGGGGCGCGAGTTCCGGCAATGCCGGCATTCTGGCCTTCCCCGAAATCCTCCCCATTCCCGCTCCCGGCATCATGAAAAAAGCGCCGCGCTGGCTGTTCGATCCGCTCGGCCCGCTCAGCGTGCCGCCCGCCTATGCGGCGAAGATCGCACCCTGGCTGTGGCGTTTCTGGCGCGCGAGCGCCGAGCGCAACTTTCGCCATGGGCTGAAGTCACTCACGGACATCAACCGGCTGGCTGCCATGGAAATGGCCCATGTCGCGGCGATGCCGGAACTCTCGCATCTCGTTTCGAAAACCGGCACGCTCGATCTTTATGACAGCGAGGCAAGTCTCAATGCTGCCCGCAGGGACTGGAACGAAAAGGAAAGCGCAGGCTTCACCTTTCAGCGCGTCGGCCGCCCCGAAATCGAGGAACTGCAGCCGGGTCTTGCGCCCCAGTTCCGCCATGCCATGTTTTCGCCGGATGGCCTGCAGGTCTCCGACCCTTACGATTTCACCCGCGCCATTTTCGATCTGGTAATAGCCCGCGGCGCCAGCCTGCGCAAAGGCGAGGCCGAACGCATCGACGCCGTCGGCGAAAGTACGATCGTGACGCTGGAAAACGGCGACAAGATCGATGCCGACAAAGTGGTGATCGCATGCGGCGCCTGGTCGAGAAAACTTGCCGCGACGCTTGGCAACATCGTGCCGCTGGAAACCGAACGTGGTTATAACACCACGCTTTCCGCCGAGGCTTTCAACCTGACGCGCCAGCTTTATTTCAACGATCATGGCTTCGTCGTCACTCCGCTATCGACGGGCATCCGTATTGGCGGCGCGGTCGAACTCGGCGGGCTGGAACTGAAGCCGAATTTCCGCCGTGCGGAAGCCATGCTGAAGAAAGCAGGACGTTTCCTGCCCGGCCTCAAACTGGAAGGCGGGAAACAATGGATGGGGTTCCGCCCGTCCATGCCGGACTGTCTTCCCGTCATCGGCACGGCACGCGCCACCCCGTCCGTCATCTATGCCTTCGGCCATGGCCATCTGGGGCTGACACAATCGGCAGCAACCGCCCGTCTGGTAACGCAACTGGCCAGCGGAGAGGATACGGAAATCTCGATCGATCCTTTCCGGCCGGGACGTTTTTCCTGAGTTCGGGAAGACGGAGCTATTTCACCGGCTGTATGGAACCGTCCGGAAACGCCACCTCGGCGAAGGACGGATAGACCTTGCGCAGGATCGTGACCTGCTGCTGGTCGCTCACCCGCAGCAAATACCAGTCCGCACCGTCCATCAGCGCCAGCGTGTGGGATTTCGCCTCTATCGTCTGGCCGCCAGTTTCCATCACCGTCCTGGTCGGAATGAGCGCATAGGGCGTTCCATCGGACGTTTGCGCAAGGCTGATCGCCTGCGTATCCATAGTGAACTCGGTTATCTTGACCGCGGCGAGCGCCATCTGCATCTGCGCGGTCAAGGCGCCACGCAATTGCTCCGCGGTAATACCCGCTTCGCCTGCGATGAATTCAAAGATTTTCGGCGGCACCGTCTTGCCGACGACATCGAAATCCTGCGTGCTCAAAGCCGTCTGAAATCGCTCTATCTGCGTACGAAGACTATCCTGCTCGGCAGGTGAGAGATCGCGTGACAAAGCGGGATGCGCAATCGCCACCAGCAGAAACAGACAATATAACATACGCTTCATGGCTTGGCCTTTCCGGTTATCCGGCATCGCCCGGTCCCCGGAACGGGAACCGCTCATGAACGGGATCGTTCAGCGCAGCAAAAAGAAACCCGCAGCCGACAGTACGACGAAGACGACCAGGCCACCAAGGAAGCCGGCGGTGGTGAAGAAACCCGCGACCATGGCCAGCATCAGCACGCACAGCATCATGGTGCCGTACTTCGTCAAGGCCAGAAAACCGTTATAGGTCTTTTCGTGCTCGGCGTAGTTCATCTCGGCGCCGACTTCGACAGGACCCGTGTGGTGTTCGCTCATTCCGCTTCCCCTTGTGCTCCATCCGTCATGCCCGTCACACGGTAAATCTGCCCGTGGACGATCACGGGCCAATGCCGGATTCTCCGTCACCAGAGGTAACATGAAGTCGCCGAAAAGCGCAATGCGTTCTCAGCGAAAGAGCGGCAATGGCATGCACCGTGACAGCGCAACCGGGCAAAACATGTCATTGGGCAACATTCTTTCGCAAACGGTTGAAAACGGCTGTCCGCCAAGCTGTTTCATGGTGGTTTTGGTTGCTTTTCGAACCGCCTGACCATACACGGGATTCTGTGGGGAGGAACTCTGGAGCCTGTGGCAGCGGAAGCACGTGGAGGCGTGGCCGCAGCAGGGGCACCGGGCTTTGCTCTCCGCCATAAACCCGCAAAGGGCCCGAAAAGGGAAGAGGGGAAAGTTATGAAATCGCTTTTAAAACTAAGCGCGCTGATAGACCTTGCAAGCGAAGCTCTGGGCAAGGTTGCCGGTTATCTCGTGCTCATCTGCTGCCTCGTCAGCGCCGGCAATGCCATGGTCCGTTATGCCTTCAATTACAGTTCGAACGGCTGGCTGGAAATCCAGTGGTACATGTTCGCTTTCATCGTGCTGATCGGCGCATCCTACACGCTGCGCATGAATGAACATGTGCGAGTGGACATCATTTATGGCGCGATTTCACCGCGCAGCCGCATCTGGGTGGACATTATCGGCATCGTGCTGTTCCTGCTTCCCGGCTGCTTTTACCTCGCCTGGCTTTCCTGGCCCATGTTCACGCTATCCTGGCATCAGAGCGAAATGTCCTCCAATGCCGGCGGCCTCATCCGCTGGCCGGTGAAATTCATCATCTTCGCGGGTTTCGCACTTCTGGTTCTTCAGGGTTTTTCCGAACTCATCAAGCGCATAGGCGCCCTCAACGGGCTTTATGCGCTCGATACGAAGTACGAAAAACCCCTGCAATGATCGCACCGATCTGAACCTTCAGGATATTTCCCATGTTCGAATATGGTATTCTTCCGCCACTGATGTTCCTCGGCATGATCATCTTCATGCTTTACGGATTTCCGGTTGCTTTCTCGCTCGCCACCGTCGGTCTCGTTTTCGGTGTCATCGGCATCTTCACGGAGCATTTTTCGCCGGCCTTTCTTCAGGCCCTGCCGCTGCGCATCTTCGGCATCGTCTCGAACGACCTTCTGCTGGCCATCCCCTTCTTCACCTTCATGGGCGCGATCCTCGAGCGATGCGGGCTTGCAGAGGATCTGCTTGAAGGAACGGGCAAGCTGTTCGGCGCCATTCCCGGCGGTCTCGCCTATGCCGTCATCATCGTCGGCGCGATCCTTGGTGCGATTACCGGCACGGTTGCCGCCTCGGTCATCACCATGGGCGTCATCTCACTGCCGATCATGCTGAAATATGGTTACAACCCGCGACTTGCCACCGGCGTCATCGCCGCATCGGGAACGATCACGCAGGTCATCCCGCCTTCGCTGGTGCTGATCGTGCTTGCCGACCAGCTCGGCAAATCCGTTGGCGACATGTACCTGGGCGCCATCGGCCCCTCGATCCTGCAGGTCGCCATCTTCATGCTCTTCATCCTGTTCATGTCGGTCGTGCGGCCGAAGGACCTGCCGGCGCTGCCGCCGGAAGCGCGGGGAGAACTCAACCGGGCGCTGGTGTTCCGCGTGCTGGCGGGCATGATCCCGTCCATCGTGCTGATCTTCCTCGTGCTGGGCACCATCTTCCTCGGCCTCGCAACGCCCACCGAAGCCGGTGCGCTCGGGGTCGTGGGCGCCATGGCGCTGGCCGCCGCGCACCGCCGCCTCACCTGGGACCTCATCAAGCAGGGCATGCATTCCACCATGCATATCACCTCCATGGTGGTGTTCATTCTGGTCGGCGCCACCTGCTTCTCCCTCGTCTTTCAGGGCATGGACGGTTCGCTCTGGATCGAGCATATGCTGTCGGGCATTCCGGGCGGCCCCATCGGCTTCCTGATCTTCGTCAACATCTTCATCTTCTTCCTCGCCTTCTTCCTCGATTTCTTCGAAATCGCCTTCATCGTCATTCCGATGCTGGCGCCGATCGCCCAGTCGCTCGGTATCGACCTCATCTGGTTCGGCGTTCTGATCTGCATCAACATGCAGACGAGCTTCATGCATCCGCCCTTCGGATTTGCGCTGTTCTACCTGCGCTCCATCGCGCCGCGCACGGTCAAGACATCGGATATCTACATGGGCGCGATTCCCTGGCTCGGCATGCAGCTCATCCTCGTCGCCATCGTGATCTTCTGGCCGGAATCCGTCACCTACTGGCTGGACAAGGCGCCCGAGGTCGATCTGAATTCCATAAAGATCGAAGTGCCCGCCTTCGGCAATCAGGGTGGCAACACCATGCCCAATTTCAGCCAGCCAGGTGGATTGCCAGGCATGCCGAATCTTGGCGAGCCCCCGAAGATCGGGCCCTGATCGGCGTCTTGTAAGGGCTAGGCGAAACGCTTATGATTGTGGAGTGGAAGACGGGAGTGCGCACCCGTCTTCCGTTTGCTTATCTGCTTAGAAAATTGAACCGGACGGAGACAGACCAGCTAGCCCCGGAGCCTGCTGCTTTTGCCCACAACGGAATTGATCGTAAATCATCCTTTGTTGTCGGATGCGTGAAGGTATGCGCGAACAACAAAAACCCCGGAGACCGAAATCCCCAGGGCCTTTGCTCGGTCCGCCGTCACCGAATAATCAGAGCTTGCCGTTACGCTGCTGGATCATCATGAAAGTATCGAACGTGTATTCCGCAAGCTGCATCCACAGATAACCTTCGCGCTTGAAGGCGACCTGATCTTCGTAGATCTTCTTGAAGTCCGGATTGGAGGCCGAAATATTGGCATAGACCTCCAGCGCAGCCTTGTAACAAGCCTCGAGGATTTCCTGGCTGAACGGCCTGAGCACCGCACCTTCAGAGACGAGCTGCTTGATGGCGATCGGGTTTTTCGCGTCGTATTTCGCCATCATGCTGGTGTTGGCGAAGGCACAGGCGTCCTGCAGCGCCGTCTGATAGTTTTTCGGCAGGCTGTTCCACTTCTCCAGATTGACGAAGGAATGGATGACCGGGCCACCTTCCCAGAATGCGGGATAATAGTAATATTTCGCCACCTTCTGGAAGCCGAGCTTGTGGTCGTCATATGGACCGACCCATTCCGCCGCGTCGATGGTGCCTTTTTCCAGCGCCGGATAGATATCGCCGCCAGCGATCTGCTGCGGCACCACGCCGAGCTTTTCCACCACCTTGCCGGCGAGACCCGCAATGCGCATCTTCACGCCCTTGAAATCGTCGACGGTGTTGATTTCCTTGCGGAACCAGCCGCCCATCTGCGCGCCGGTATTGCCCGAAATCATGCCGTAGAGATTGTGCTTGGCGTAAAACTCGTTGAGCAGCTTGTTGCCGTTGCCTTCATAGAACCATGAGTTCGTGAGGCGGGCATTGAGGCCGAAAGGTATTGCCGTGCCGATGGCGAAGGTCGGGTCCTTGCCGACGTAATAATAGGAGCAGGTGTGGCACATTTCCACCGTGCCGGATGATACGGCATCGGCCGCCTGCAGGCCGGGCACGATTTCACCGGCGGCAAAGGGCTGGATGGTGAAATTGCCGTCGGTTGCGGCGGCGACATGCTTGGCAATATCTTCCGCGCCGCCATAGATCGTGTCGAGCGATTTCGGAAACGACGACGTCAGGCGCCAATTGATCTTGGTATTTTGCTGTGCAATGGCGGGCGCGGCCAGCGCTGCTGTAGCAGCTCCCGCAAGCGCACCTTTTTTCATAAAGGAACGGCGATCCATCTATATCCTCCCAGATATGAACGCTGCCCGCAGCTTTGAATTCCCCTCGTTGCTGTTCAGGCATCGCAGCAAAGTAAGCACGGTTACGGCCCGGCTGACAAGCACCCGCAGCAAGAATTAATCGCGGAAAAACCGGCCTTTCCAGGAATTTTCGGAAACTCTGCTTCGTATTTTATTTCCAACTGAAATATCCCGGCATCGCCTTATACTTTAGGCGCATAAAGGATCCTCATAACGCAAAACGCGTGCTTGACTTGGTCAGCCGGCAGTCGCACAAATTTCGAAGATTCGTCCCGGAGCCACCATGCCAAAACCCATTATCGCCGTTCCCGCCGACATCCGGCATTTCACCGGAGCCGACTGGCACGCCGCGCAGAACCAGTATGTTTCCGCCGCGCTGAAGGTGGCTGGTGTCATGTCCTTCATTGTCCCGGCCTTCGAGGACGGAAACGAGGTCGACGCTATTCTCGACCGGGTGGACGGCCTGCTCGTGTCCGGCTCCGCCACCAATGTGCATCCTTCCCTTTACGGAAAAGAGGCGCAGGAAAGCGACGGCCCGTTCGATCAGGCCCGCGACGCCACCAGCCTGCCGCTCATTCGCCGCGCTATCGAGCGCGGCATCCCGATGCTGGCCATTTGCCGCGGCATTCAGGAGCTGAACGTCGCGCTGGGCGGTACGCTTGCGTCCGAAATTCAGGAACAGCCCGGCATATGGGACCATCGCAAGCCGGAACATGACGACCGCGACGTGGCCTTCGCCATTCGCCAGCCTGTGCACGTGCGCGAAGGCTCCTGCATCGCACAGCATCTCGGCATGTCGGGCGAAATCCAGATCAATTCGCTGCACCGGCAGGCAATCGCCGAGACCGCGCCACGCCTGCAGGTGGAGGCGACAGCGGCGGACGGCACCATCGAGGCCGTTTCAGTCATCGACGCCAAGGGATTTGCCGTCGGCGTGCAATGGCATCCGGAATATTGGGCTGAGACGGACGCGCCCTCCCGGGCACTGTTCGAGGCCTTCGGCAAGGCCGTGCACGACTATCGAAACAGCAAGGCATGAACCTTAGCTAATCCCCCCGGCTCATAAGAACACAAAAAGGGGCAAGCCTGAAGGCCTGCCCCAAGTCTGGGAGGAGGATTTAGCGCTTTGCGCGTTTCTTCTGTCGGTAGACGTCGGCAACGACCGCGGCCACGATGATCAGGCCCTTGACGATTTCCTGGTAATAGGCGTCCACCCGGAGGAAGGTGAAGCCCGACGTCATGACACCGAGGATGATGGTGCCGATCACCGTTCCGGTGATGCGGCCGGCACCGCCGGCGAGCGATGTGCCGCCGATAACGGCAGCGGCGATGGCGTCGAGTTCATACATCACGCCCATGCCGGCCTGCGCCGTCTGGGCGCGGGCGGCGGTGACGACACCGGCGAGACCGGCGAGCAGGCCAGCAATGGCATAGACCTTGATCAGATGCGCCTCGATATTGATACCGGACACGCGTGCCGCCTGCTGGTTGGCGCCGATGGCATAGGTAAACTTGCCGTAGCGAGTGTAACGCAGCGCCACGTGGAAGATGACGGCGACGACGAGGAACACCACGACCGGCCAGATGCCCGTGCCGATGAAGTTGAAACCGTCCGTCAGACCGGAGATCGGCTGACCCTTCGTATACCACTTGGAAAGACCACGCGCCGTCACCATCATGCCAAGCGTTGCGATGAAGGGCGGAATTTTGGTGCGGGCGATGAGTTGCCCGTTGATGAAGCCCGCAAGGGCGCCAGCCAATATGCCAACGGCGAGCGGTATGAAGAAGGGCAGATCGGTCAACCCCGGATAAAGCGCCCGCGGCCATGTGGACGATTGCGCCACGCTGGCGGACAGCATCGCCGTCAGGCCGACGACGGAACCGGAAGAGAGATCGATACCCCCGGTGATAATGACCTGCGTGACACCGACCGCGATGATGCCGATCACCGAGACCTGCAGGATCATGATCGTCAGGCGCTGCTGGTTCATCAGGAAGCTCTGGCCGATGAAAATCCAGCCGAGAATTTCATAAACCAGCGCGATGCCGATCAGCACGAAAAAGATATTGGCCTCCGGCGGGATGCGCCGGTGCGGCTTGCGTCCGGATTTTGCGTCCAACTCTGTGTTGGCGGCGGCGTTCGTATTCATAGTCATTCCTCCTCGAGAAATCCCGGCGCGCCTCACCGCGATGCGAGATCCATCACTTTAACCTGCGTGGCTTCACTTCTATCAAGGAAGCCCGTCACCCGACCTTCATGCATGACCATGACACGGTCGCTCATACCCAGAACCTCCGGCATTTCGGAGGAAATCATGATGACGGCGACGCCCTGGCGCGCCATCTCGCAAACCAGCTTATGAATTTCCGCCTTGGCTCCGACATCGATGCCGCGTGTCGGCTCATCCAGAATCAGAATGCGCGGCTTGGTCAGCATCCAGCGGCCGATCAGCACCTTTTGCTGGTTCCCGCCCGAGAGATTCTCGATGCGCTCGTAAAGATGCGGCGTCTTGACCCGGAGCTTGCGGCACATCTCCTCGCAGGCATCCGACAGCGCATTTTCCTGCACAAAGCCATTGGCGACATATTTGTCCTGCAGGACGGCGATCTGCATGTTCTCCAGAATATTCAGGATCAGCAGGCATCCCGTATCCTTGCGATCCTCCGTCAGAAACGCCATGCGGTGACTGATCGCCTTCGTCGGGCTGTCGATCGATACCGGCTTGCCGTCGATTGCAATCGTGCCCGAGGATGCGGGCGTTACACCGAACACCGTTTCCGCCACATTGGAGCGGCCCGATCCGACAAGGCCGGCAACGCCGAGAATTTCTCCGGCGCGCACCTCGAAGGAAACGTCGTGGAAAACGCCGTCGAGCGTGAGATTCTTGACCGAAAGCACCACGTCGCCGATCGGAACCTCTTCCTTCGGGAACATCTGGGTGATTTCACGGCCCACCATCATGCGGATGATGTCGTCACGCGTTACATCGGTCGAGGCGTGGGTGCCGATATATTTGCCGTCGCGGAAAACCGAAAATTCATCGGCGATCTCGAACAGCTCGTTCATCTTGTGGGTGATGTAGACGATACCGATACCGCGTTCCCGGAGATCGCGGATGATGCGGAAGAGATGCTCGACCTCGCGCTCCGTCAGTGCGGATGTCGGCTCGTCCATGATGAGAACGTCGGAATCATAGGAAACCGCCTTGGCGATCTCGACCATCTGGCGACTTGCCACCGAAAGCTCGCCGACGCGGGTTTCCGGGTCGAGATCGATGCCGAGCCTTTCCAGCAGCGTTTCGGTGCGGCGATACATTTCGCCATGGTCGATGAGGCCCAGCCGGTTTTTCGGCTCGCGGCGTATCCAGATGTTTTCCGCCACCGTCATATAGGCCATCAGGTTCAGTTCCTGGTGGATCATGGCAATGCCGTTTTCCAGCGCATCGAGCGGGGAATCGAGACGTATGTCGGCGCCTTTCAGGCGAATTTCGCCACTGTCCGGCTGGTAGATGCCGGCCAGTATCTTCATCAGCGTCGATTTTCCGGCGCCATTCTCGCCCATCAGCGCATGCACGGTGCCGCGCTTCAGCTTGAACTGCACATCATCAAGCGCCACGACGCCGGGAAATTCCTTGCGTATGCCTTCCGCCGCGAGAAGATACTCCGCATTCGGCACGGCTCCGCTGGCGCGCACGGCGGCCATTGTCGATGGACTGACGACCATCTCATCCTCCACAATAGACAAAAATGACCGGAAACAGGCTTTGCCAGATGGCGCACCCTTGCCTCCGGGGAGGCTTGCAGCGCCATGTCGATCACGACATGAAAGGCGCTGCAACACTTTGAATTCACTGAAATTCAATCGTAATCCGCTCGCGCACCGAAGCTTGTCTTCGGCGCCGTCGGAAACCGGCATCTGCCTCCAATGTCAATCTGAACGGGCGCAGATGCCGGAAGGCGGCCGTTAGTTCTTGGCCACGTAGTCCTTGACGTTTTCAGGCGTGACGAGCTGGAAAGGAATGTAGACCTTCTTCTCCACCTTGTCGCCCTTGACGAGCTTCAGCGCGGCATCGAGAGCGCCCTTGCCCTGCCCTGCCGCATCCTGGAACACCGTCACATCCAGATCGCCCGCCTGCATCGCGGCAAGGGCGTCCTGCGTGGCGTCAACGCCGGCGACGACATAGCTTTTCATGTCCTTGCCTGCGGCCTTCAGGGCCTGGATCGCGCCAATCGCCATTTCATCGTTGTTGGCGATGACGGCATTGAATTCGATACCGCTGGAAAGCCAGTTGGTGACGAGGTCGGAACCCTGCGTGCGCTGCCAGTTCGCGGTCTGCTCTTCAACAACCGAAATGCCCTTGCATTCGTCGGTCTTCAGAACGTCCTTGGCAGACTGCGTGCGCATGCGTGCCGCCTGGTTGGAAAGCTCACCCATCATGATGACCGCATTGCCCTTGCCACCGAGAAGGCGGCAAACTTCTTTCGCTTCAAGCGTGCCGGCCACCGTCTCGTCGGAGGCGACGAATGCCTGGCCGTCCGGCAGGCTATCGACGTTAACCGGCTGGCGGTTGACGTAAACCAGCGGAATCTTGGCGTCGGCGGCGAGCTTCGACATGGCCGCCGTCGCATCCGTATCAACCGGGTTGACGATGATCGCGTCGACCTTGGACGCGATGAAATTCTGGATCTGGCTCTGCTGCTTGGCGACGTCGTTCTGGGCGTCCTCGACCTGCAGGGTCACGCCCTTCAGTTCCTTGGAATAATCCTGCATGCCGTTGCGCAGCACGGTCAGGAAGTTGTCGTCGAACAGCGCCATCGAGACACCTACGGTCTCCGCATGCGCCGCCGTGCCCAGAAGCACAGACATGGCTGCGCCGATGATAAATTTCTTCATTGTTTTCTCCTCCTCGGTGTCCGGCGCCACCTCTCCCAGCCGGAGGCGAACCCGAGAGCCCGCCGCTACCTCCTCACAACCAGAAAACGGAATAATGAAACCGATTTTCTGTCTGTTCGATATATTTATTCCATTTTTGGTCCAAACGTCAATGCTTTCTTCACGGCAAGGCGGCGAAGCGGCACACAAGGCGGTGATGAGGCAGGATTTCAGGAGGAAGGAGTTTCGTGGCGGATTGCCGGGAACTGCGCCGAAGCTTCTTCAACGTTACCCGCACTCGTCAGGCGAGTATCGATAAGCCGTTGAAATCATGGATGCGCGGGCCGAAACAGAGGATCACGAAGAATATGGCGGAAGGTCCGTTTTCAATGCCGGACCCGCAGACCCCGCCATTGGCAAAGCCACCGGCGGGTCTCATCTTTTCGCTTAGCGCGCTCATGGGAGGCACCATTCCACCGGCGAAAATACGCGAGAAGGGAACAGGTTCAGCAGAATGGGCGTGTTGGTGCACCACGTTCTATCGATGCGAACCAGGCATTACATCGGCGGGAATCGGGCAGACATATTTGCTGCCCTCGGTCTTTTCCTGCCATTCCCTTTTAGCATTGGCGAGCAGTTCCGGCGAGGTCATCAGCGCAAAGCCGGTCGATGCGAGTGTTTTGGCGGCATGGGCCATGGCCTTGTGAGCGGCAGGGCTTTTGCCCTGCGCAACCACCTGCCAGGTATGCGGATTGGTGCCGATCGCCCAGGCGGGCGTCCAGCACTGCGCGGTTGGCGTCACCCAGCTGACATCACCGACATCGGTGGAGCCCGCCCGGAAATGCGACTGGCCCTCGAAATCGCGCAGACCGAGATGCAGGGGTGTCGACCCGTCGATCTTCCGGTTGGAAAAGACATCGCCCTTGATCTGATAGAGCCTGATGCTGCTTTTGATCGCCTCGTCGGTGAAAGTGTCCTGAATGCGTTTGGCAAAAGCGATATCCGCCTCGTCGAAGGCGATGGGGCCTAGCGCCACCATGTTTTCATGCATCGCCGTTTCCAGCGTGATGTTGGGCAGGAGATTGGTGGAGGCGGTATCGAAGACGATTTCCACCTCTGTTTCGGTCATCATCGCCGCGCCGCGCGCGACTTTGTCCACCCGCGCGGCAAGATCGAGCGCCTGGCGCATTTCCGGGGCTCGGATCAGATAGAGCACTTCCGCCCTGGCCTGCACCACATTCGCCGCCTTGCCGCCGGTATCGGTGATTGCATAATGCACCCGGCAATCCTGCGGCATGTGTTCGCGCAGGAAATTGACGCCGACATTCATCAGTTCGACGGCATCGAGCGCCGAGCGGCCCAGATGGGCAGCGTTGGAGGCATGAGCCGCGACACCCTTGAAACGGTAAAAATATTCCAGCACGGCCAGATTGTTGGTCGAGCGTACTCCGTTGAACGGTGCCGGGTGCCAAGTCAGCGCAGCATCGACATCGTCAAACAGGCCGGCACGCACCATGAAGGTCTTACCGGAACCGCCCTCCTCGCCGGGGCAGCCGTAATAACGGACGGTGCCGGGCAAATTATTGGCTTTCAGATGCCGGGCGAGCGCAATAGCGGCCATCAATGAGCCGACGCCGAGCAGGTTGTGGCCGCAGCCATGGCCGGTGGCGCCCACCCCACGCGGCTGCACCTCAGCCACATCGGCCACCTGGCTCATGCCGGCCAGCGCATCGAATTCACCGAGAAAAGCGATGACCGGCTTGCCGCTGCCGAATTCGCCGATGAAGGCCGTTTCCATGCCTGCCATGCCGCGGCGAACCGCAAAGCCGTTGCCCTCGAGCGCGCCCGCCAGAACGCCGGCAGATTGCTGTTCCTCGAATTTGAGTTCGGCAAAATCCCAGATGCTGTCGCTCAAGGTGGTGAAATCGGGCTTCATCGCCTCGACTTCGGCGGCAATCGACATCACGGCGTCACGGTTCATGGCTTGTCCTCGCATTTTTGCCCTTTACGGGCACGCGCAAGCGCTTCGGCGGATGCACCGCCAAATTCCTGCGCTTCATATTGGAAAGCCCGCGCCGGGGTCCGCCTCCGGCGCGGGCATAGTGAATCAGTTGTCGACCGAGACTTCCCAGAGGCGGGCGTTCGACTGCCAGACCGGCTGGCCCTTCAGCTTCTTCGTCGCGCCCCAGACATCGACCATGTCGTAAAGGAAGATGCCCGGCATTTCCTTCAGCATCAGTTCGTGGAACTCGTCGAAAATCATCTGGCGCTTCGTCTGGTCGGCTTCGACATAAGCCGCCTTCATCAGTTCTATCGCCTTCGGATCGTCCCACATCAGGGAGGCGTTTTTGTCCTTGTTGCCGACATAAAAGGCATACATCAGCGCCGGGTCGAGGCGCGGAGCGACCGACTGAGAGATCACCTGATAATTGCCGGAACGGCGGCGATCCACCTGGGTGGCATAGTCCAGCACCTCGATCTGCACGTTGAGACCCGCCTGCTGCATCATGGCCTGCGCCATGACGGCGGCCGGGAAGCTCGGCACGTTGCCACGCTTGTTGGCAATGATGGAAATCGGCTCGCCCTTGTAACCGGCGGCCTCCAGTTCCTTCTTCGCCGCCTCGACATCATAGGCCGGGCGCTTCTTCTGCGCCTCGTCATAATAAACCGAGTCCTGCGAGACCATCGAGCCGTTGGCTTCACCCGTGCCGTTCGATGCGGCAGCAACCAGCTCATCAAGATCGAGCGCCATCGCCATGGCGCGGCGCACGCCGGGATTGCTCAGAACCTTGTCGCGGGTTTGAATGTAGAACAGGTTCTTGCCGTTGTTGCGGGCAACGATCAGCTGCATCTTTTCATTGGTCTTGAATTCCGGAATGAGATCGGGAGAAATCTCGGCCGTATCGAGCACACCGGATTCAAGCCCGGCCTTCACCGTCGAAGCATCGGGAATGACCATGAACTTGATACCGTCGGCGAGCGGGCGCTTGGAGCCGACCATACCGTCCGGCTTGCCGTCATTTGCCGGCGAAACATAATCGGCAAATTTGGCGAGGCGGATATATTCGCCTTTCTTCCACTCGTCCCACTGGAACGGCCCGGTGCCGATGGGCTTGGCGAAGCTGCCATCGGCAGCAACCGATTCCGGCGAGATCATGCCGGTATAACCGCATTCCGGCCGCGACATCAGGCCAAGGAAAACGGCGGAGGGTTTTTCAAGGGTGATCTCGACCGTGGAGGCATCCGTGGCCTTGACGCCGATGACATGCGCTGCCCCGCCCTCGGCGAAATCGTTGAGGCACGCCCACTTCGTTTCCGGCTTCAGATAACGTGTCCAGTTCCAGACGACATCCTCTGCGGTGAGCGGCTTGCCATTGTGGAACTTCACATCCTTGCGCAGCTTGAACGTATAGGTCAGGCCGTCAGGCGCAACCTCGACGCTTTCGGCGAGAAGTGGCTTCACCTCTCCGGCATTGTTATAACCGACGAGGCCTTCGACGATGTGCAGGATAACCCCATCCGTATTGCCGTCGCGGTTCACGCCGGGATTGTTGCTGCGCAAATCCGAGCTTTGCGCGATGGTGATATCGCGGGCCGCCGCGATATTGGCGGTCACGAGCAGGACAACGCCTGCGAGAAGAAGTTTTTTCACTGTTCTACCCTCTTTGTTGTCATTGATTGTTATTGGTGAAAGCCGTCCCAGCAGGCCTGTGCCAGCCGGCCGATCGTTTCAAGCGCGATGGTGTATCCCGGCGTAGCGTCAGGCATCACCTGCGGCACCTCGTCGGTATAAGTGGTGATGATGAAGGACGGCGCGCCGTTTCTGTAGACGATGCCGGCATCCATGCGCCCGCGCTTGCCGCGACCGCTCTTGCTGGCCACCACAGCCTCGAAGGGCAGGCGGGATCGGATTCCATACCGCAAAATCTGGTTCTTCAGCGTCTGCATGGCCCACTCGCACAATTGCGGGCTGCAACCGAGCTTCGCCTGCGCTTCGGGCGAGGACTGGGCATCCAGAATTGTCTGCAGCAGAAGTACCTGATCCGCCGCCGACGTGGTGGTGACGGTTTTCAGCGGATGGTCGGCCGCCAGCGCCAGCGGCGGAATGAGGAAACGGTGATGGGTGTTGGCCATGCCAAGCGATTTGCAATAGCCGTCCACCTCTTCCAGCGTCAGCCTCTCCAGCACCATCTTGGTGCAGACGTTGTCGCTCAGCACCATCATGCCAGCGACGGCATCGCGTAGCGAAATGACGATGCCTGGCGTCATATAACGGAACATGCCGCTCGCAACCTCTTCCGCCAGCCGCTTTTCATAGGTAACGGGCTGGTCGAGATCGATCCGCCCTTCGCTGGCGGCTTTCAGCACAGCCATCATGATCGACGTCTTGCGGGTGCTGCCCGACGGCGTCTCCTCGTTTTCTCCCCGGCCGATCTCTTCACCGGTCAGGAGATTGCGCACCATGAAGCGCGTCACGAAAGGCTGTGCATCGCAGATCGCATTCAGTTGGGCAGCCACGGTCATAGTCATCTTCCTGTTAAACTTCATCTTCCAGACGCCATTTCAGTGTCACGCCGCCCTTTTCATTCTGGTCGAGGGCGGGAATGGCCGAGAGGAGCCGGCGCGTATAGGCCTCCCTCGGACTGTCGAAAATCGTATCGCGGTCACCCTCTTCGATGATGCGACCGTCCTGCATGACGACGACACGGTCGGCCACCTGCTCGACTACGCCGAGATCGTGGCTGATGAACAGGCAGGAAAAGCCGTAACGTTTCTGCAGATCGGAAAAGAGATCGAGCACCTGCGCCCGCACTGTCACGTCGAGCGCCGAGACCGGCTCGTCGGCGATCAGGAACCGCGGACGGCGGGCAATGGCGCGGGCAATCGCCACGCGCTGGCGCTGGCCGCCGGAAAGCTCGTGCGGATAGCGGGCGGCAAAGTCGGCGCCGAGCCCCACCTCCTCCAGCGTTTCCAGCGCCCGCTTGCGCTTGGCGGCCTGATCGAGACCGGGAACGAGACGTAGAGCCTCTTCCACCAGCGCCAGAATGGTCATGCGCGGATCGAGCGAGGAATAGGGATCCTGAAACACCATCTGGCAATTCAGGCGGTAATCCTTCCAGTCCTCGTTGCGCTCGCGGCCCTGAAAGCGGATATGCCCTTCGCTCTCCTGCACCAGCCCGGCGATGGTGCGGCCAAGCGTCGTCTTGCCGGAACCTGAACCGCCGACGAGCGCCACGACCTCGCCCTCATGAATGTCGATGCTGACGCCATGCAGCGCCCGCTTCGGTTTGGCCTTCTTCAGCAGAGATTTGCGGCCGGCATAATCCACAACGATATCGCGGGCCGAAACCATTGGCGCCTTGGAGGTGTCGATATTGCGTGGCTCGCCGCGGAACGGCAGGGAGGAAAGCAGTTTTTTCGTATAGGGGTGCTGCGGCGCATCCAGCAGATCCTCGGTGCGGCCCTGTTCGACGATAGCGCCTTTTTCCATCACCACGATACGGCTGGTATAACGTGCCACCATCGGCAGGTCGTGGCTGATGAGGAGAACGGCGGTGCCTTCCGCCCGCGTCAGCTCCACCATCAGTTCCATGACATCGCGCTGGATGACCGCGTCCAGCGCCGTCGTCGGCTCATCGGCGATCAGCAAAGCGGGTTTCAGCAGCATGACCGAGGCCAGCATGATGCGCTGGCGCATGCCGCCGGAAAACTCGTGCGGATAGGCCGTCAGCGCACCTTCCGGATCGCGGATGCCGACCCGGCGCAGCATGTCGAGAATTTTCTCGCGGCGCTCCTCCGGCGACAATTTGGTATGAAGGATCAGCCCCTCCTCCAGCTGCCGGCCTATCGTCATCGATGGGTTTAGGGAGGTCATCGGCTCCTGAAACACGACGCCGATCTCCGCGCCGCGCAGACGGCGAAGCTCCTTCACCGGCAGGGACATGACATCCTGCCCCTTGTAGATGATCGACCCGCCGGTGACGGCGATGGCCGGAGGCAGAAGCGAGATGAGCGCGCGGGTGGCAAGCGTCTTGCCCGAGCCGCTTTCGCCGACGATGCCGAAGATTTCACCCGCGGCAATATCGAAGGAGACATCCTTGACCACCCGGTGGCCGGTTCTGGCGACTTCGAGCGAAAGGCCGCGAACAGTGAGAAGTGTATTGTCTGTCATTTGAGACCTCTCATGCGCGGGTCAAGCCTGTCGCGAAGGGCATCGCCCAGAAGATTGATGCCAAGCAGCGTCAGCGCGATGCACAGACCGGGGAAAAGCCCGAGCCAGACGGCCTGCTGGATGAAGGGACGGCCGGCGGCCAGCATGTTGCCCCAGGTGGGCGCCGGCGGCGGCACGCCGAGGCCGAGGAAGGAGAGCGCGCTTTCCGACAGGATGGCCCAGCCGAACATGGAGGTGGCAAGAACCGTGATCGGCGCGATGCAATTGGGCAGGATGTGGCGGAACATGGTGTAGATCTCACCATTGCCCATTACCAGCGACGCCTCGATGAATTCCCGCTCACGCAGGGAAAGCACGGCACCGCGCACCACGCGGGCCATGGATGGCGTATAGGCGATGCCGAGCGCGAAGATGATGCCATACTGGTTGGCGCCGAAAACCGCGAGCAGGCCGAGCGCGAGCAGAATGCCCGGAAAAGCGAGAAGCGCATTGTTGATGGCCATGATGACGCCATCCACCCAGCCGCGCGCATAACCGCTGACGAGGCCGATCAGCGTGCCGCAGATCGTCGCGAAGCTGACCGTCAGAAAGCCGATCCAGACGCTGGCGCGGGCACCCACCATCAGGCGGCTCAAAACATCGCGCCCGAATTCGTCGGTGCCGAGAAGATGGCTCGGACCGGGTGCGGCGAGACGCGAGGCAAAGCCGAGCTTCATCGGGTCATAGGGCGTCCAGAACAGACCGGTTGCGGCGGTGATGAGCAGGAGGGCGATGAGAAAGCCGCCGATAAGCCCGTTAAGTGTGAACTTTTTCATTCGGCAACCACACGCGGATCGAAGAGGGGATAAAGAAGGTCGACGAACAGGTTGACCAGCACATAGGACAGCGAGACGAACAGCAGGCAGCCTTGAATGACGGGGTAATCGCGGGCGAAAATACTGTCGACCATCAGCCGCCCGAGGCCGGGAATGGTGAACACCGTCTCGATGACGGCGATGCCGCCGAGAAGATTGCCGAGGATAAGGCCGATCATCGTCCATGTCGGGCCGAAGGCGTTCTTGAAGGCGTGCCGCCAGAGAACGGCGCTTTCCGAAAGGCCCTTGGCGCGGGCATGGGTGATGTAATCCAGCCGCAGCACTTCCAGCGTGGAGGCACGCGCCATGCGGATCAGAACGCCCATCTCATGGATCACCAGCGTCATGACGGGCAGGACGAGATAGAGCATGCCACCGACGAGATTGTCGCTGATCGACACATATCCGAGCACCGGCAACCAGCCGAGTTTGAGGCCGAAAAACAGGAGAAGCAGAAGACCCAGCCAGAATGTCGGAATGGACAGAAGCAGGGTCGCCGTTCCCACCAGTGCAAGATCGGTGAGGCTGTTCTGTTTCCAGGCGGCGATCACACCGGCCGGAACAGCAATCAGGCTGGCGAGCAGCACCGCGACCACGACGATCTCGGCGCTGACGAGAAAACGCGAGACGACCAGCGGCAGCACCGCCTCATCATTGACGATGGAGCGGCCGAAATCGCCCTGCACCACATTGCCGGCCCAGATGAGGAACTGTTGCGGCATGGATTTGTCGAGGCCGAGTTCGGTCCTCATCGCCTCTATCTGCTCCGGTTGCGCCATGTCGCCCAGCATCAGCGCAGCCGGATCGCCCGGAATGAAGCGGATGAGCGCAAAGACCGTGATCGACACGAATGCGATCGTCGGCAGCGCCATCAAAAGACGGCTCAGTATGAATCTTATCATCGGTTCCCCACGATTGATGGCAGGGAATGGTATCCCGCCTCTATCGGTTTCGTTGTTGGTGACTATGACGGATTGATAAATAAGGCGCAATATTATGCATAAACGTCATATATCTATGCAGAATGACGGCGTGTTTCATCCTGATGAGGACAATGAGATTTTCCGCTCAAAATCCCGTTTTCAGTCGATTTTTTGCGAAAGCTGGATTTCCCGCTTCAAGGCATCGCTCAGCGCCTGCGCAGCGATGGACAGCGGTGCGCCGGAAGCACGGGCTAGGCCGAATTCCTGTGTGGCCTGCGGAACGAATGGCCGGGCAACGACGGGAAGATGCCGGTAGAGGTTCGCATAAAAACTGCTGATGATCGTGACCCCCAGCCCATGCGCGACATAGGCGCAGGCGGAACTGTTGGTGTGGGTCTCGATCTTCACCATCGGCTTGACGCCGGCCTTCTTGAAGACCTGATCGAGCGCCATGCGGTTCGGCCGCTGCCGGCCGATCAGGATAAGCGGAACATTGCGCAGGTCCTTGACGGTGATTTCCTCAAGCTTGGCCAAGGGATGATCCTCCCGAACCACGCAGACACTCTTGCCACTCGCAACACGCTCGACATCGATGCCCGGCCCGATCTCGCCTTCCATCCGCAGGAAACCGAGATCGATCACCCGCTCGCCGACGAGCTTGTTGATGGCGGTCGTTGTTTCGAAAAATGTCTCGATGCGAACGCCAGGAAAATCCCGGACATAGTCGATCAGCATGGCAGGCGCAAAATTTTCCCACATGCTGCTCGGCAGTCCGATCCGGACGATCTCCGGACCGGCCGCGCCATTGCGCAAATCCTCGGCGTGGCCGGACATGCGGTCCACGGCAAGCAGCACGTTTTCCGCATCCCGCGCAAGAAGGACCGCCTCCGGTGTCGGTATCAGTCGCCCCTTGTCACGGGCAAACAGCGTCAGCGACAAATCCGCCTCAAGCTGCGCCAGAAGCCGGCTGATACCGGACTGGCTGAGACCCATGGCCTTCGCGGTGGCGATGGTGGAGCCGGTGGAAAGAAGCGTGCGCAGAACTTCGAGCTGCTTGATGTTCATGAGGCCAGCACCATGGGTGAAGAGACGAGCCGGTTTCGGTTCAGACGTTTTGCCGCCGATAGACCTTGATGTCACCGGTTTTTTTACGCCGCCACTTGGCCGGCACCGTCGCCGGTTACAATTCCACCTCATAGACCGCGTCATGGGTGGCCACACGCGCCTCTCCCGATGGCGTCACCCAGCCGCGAAACATGCCTGATGTATTATAGGGCGCGGATATGCCGCCTTCGGCATCGATTGCGACGAGACCCGCGCCGATATCATAGGGCGCCAGATCCTTGTGGACCAGATCGCCGGCGGCGGTCTCCAGATCCTGCCCGAGATAGGCAACGCGCGACGCGATCTCGTGGCCGACAACATAACGGATGAAAAACTCGCCCTTGCCGGTACCGGAAACGGCGCAGGCCCCATCCCGCGCATAGGTGCCAGCCCCGATCACCGGGCTATCGCCCACCCGGCCATCAGGCTTGTTGGTGTAACCGCCGGTCGAAGTAGCCGCCGCGAGATGCCCCGCCGCATCGAGCGCCACCGCACCGACGGTTCCGTGTTTTTCGTTTTCCGTCGCTTCCGTACCGGCGGAGGCATGGCGCTTCATCGCCGCCAGCGCCTCAAGGCGCTTTTGGGTGGTGAAATAGGATTGCGGCTCGGTGGCGAGTCCCTTTTCCTTCGCGAAGCGGTCGGCCGCCTCTCCCGTCAGATAGACGGCACGCTCATCCGCCATCAGCGCACGGGCCGCCTTTACCGGGTTGCGGATGGCGCGAGAGGCGCTGATCGCACCTGCCGCCAGCGTTTCACCATCCATGATCGAGGCATCGAGTTCGTGAATGCCGTTTTCGTTGAGCGCCGCCCCGTGGCCGGCATTGAAATGCGGACTGTCCTCCATGACGACGACCGCCGCCTCAACCGCTTCAAGCGCCGTTCCGCCAGCCTTCAGCACGCCATAACCGGCACGCAGGGCCGCTGCCAGATCGTCGCGCGCAGCAGCCCACTCCCCGGCCGTCATGCTGTCTTCCGGCATCACGCCGCAACCACCGTGAATGGCCAGTGCGATCTTCGTCATGTGCTCACTCCCTCGTCGCCCCACCAGCGGCAGGGCCTCTTAGCATCAATTAAAGGCGATATCGCCGATGACCCGCACGCGGACCCGCCGCGCGCCGCCAGGCAAATAGGCGATCGGAATATCTTCCACCTCAAGCGTCTTGAGGCTCGCCCGCTCCGCGCCCGAAGCGACCGCCGCGTTCTGCGCCTCGGTCTCGGCTTTCGCAAGGGCTTCATCGCGGCTCAGGCCGGAAAAGACCTGATCGACCTCGCCGGAAACCTGCGCCATCGCCGCGCCCAGCGCATTGGCAACGCCGGCATTTTCCACGCGCAGCACTTCCGACGCACCCGGAACCGTCTCGGGGATCAGGAATGCTCCGCCGCCGACAGCAACCAACGGCACGTCTTCGGCGGATGTCTTCATCTGGTCGAAACTGTCGGCCACCATGTCACGGATGCGTTGAAGCGTGGCCTGCACGAAAGCCGGATCGAGGTCTTTTACTCGGTCGCGGTCACCCATCTCGATCAGACCGGCGGCAACCGCGATATCCGATGTGGTCAGCGTCTCACCGCCGAAAACGCGGGCTTCCGTCAGGATGCGATAACCGACCGAGCGCGGACCGATCTTGCCCGTCTCAAGGTCAACGATGGTGCCGCCGCCGAGCGCAATCGGCAGAAGATCGGGCATACGAAAGAGCGTGCGCACCCCACCGATATGAACGATATTGTTCGCCTCGCGCGGAAAACCGCCGACAAGGCAGCCGATATCGGAGGTGGTGCCGCCGACATCCACCACCATGGCATCGGAAAGCCCGGTGAGGAAGGCCGCACCGCGCATCGAATTGGTGGGGCCGGACGCGAAACTGTGCACGGGGTTGGCAGCCGCGACGTCCGCGAGCGCCACGGTGCCGTCATTCTGGGTCAGATAGAACGGCGCTTTTACGCCCGCTTCGCGCAGTGCATCCGAAAATGCCTGAACCGTGGTCTTGCCGAGCGTTTGCAGCGCTGCGTTCAGAAGGGCGACGTTCTCGCGCTCAAGCAGCCCAATGCGGCCGAGCGTATGGGAAAGCGTGATGCGTGCATCGGGGATCACCGAACGGACAATCTCCGCCGCCCTCACCTCGCACTCCGTCGTCAGCGGTGAGAAGGTCGCGGAAATGGCGATGGAGTTGATGCCCGCATCGCGGATTTTCATCGCCGCTTCGCGGATCTCATCGGGAACCATGGGCACTAGCGGACTGCCGTCATATTCATGGCCGCCATGCACCATGAAGATCAGCGGATCGACCGCATCGCGCAGATCCCCCGGCCAGTCGCACATCGGCGGTAGCGAAGAGCCGGTCGGCAGCGCGATGCGGATGGCAGCAACCCGCTCCAGCCGTGCGCGCTCCACCACCGCATTGGTAAAGTGCGTGGTGCCGATCATCACCGCATCAATCGGCCGGTCCGCCGCGCCGACATGGCCCGCCACATGGGCAAGCGCCGCCTTTACGCCGGACAGGACATCCTGCGTGGTCGGAACCTTGATGGAAGCGACGATGGTGTCTCCATCGATCAGAACGGCATCCGTATTGGTGCCGCCAACGTCAATACCGATGCGTTTCATGGGAATACCGATCTGAAATCAATGTCATAACCGAAGGCGCGCGGGCCGACGGCGGCGATGCCGGCAGGTGTTGTCAAAAGCTCCGGCGCCGGCAGGGCGACAACCGTGACACGCTGGCCGTAACGCACCGATTCCGTACCGATGGCGCCACCGGAAACCGTATCGAGAAGGCAGAGCAGGTCCGGCGTCATGGCGACTGGCTGGCCATCGCGGAAGGCAACGGCCCACTCATTCTGGAAGGCGAGCTTCATACGCGAACCACGGTCGGCATCGATACCTTCAACGGTCGTGCTGCCGCGCAGGAAACCACCTGTGGTTTCACGCGCCACATCCACCACCTTGCCGCGGAACAGCTGCTTGCCGCCCTCGTGGTCGAGAACCGCCTGAACCGGATCGTCATGGCGCGCACGGGCTGCCATCACCGCGCGCCCGAGTTCGGTCGCCTTGGTGACGGTGTAATGAATACCCCATTCCTTCACTTCCTTGCCGGTGCGGGGGGCCTTGCATGTGGCGGCGGTGGAGCCTACTTCGGTGCAGACCTTGCGCGATATGCGCTCCATCCATTTCCAGGAAGCCGCGCGGGTCACGATCACCTCATTGTCGCGTACATCGACCAGCGACAGCGGAAACATCGGCAGGTTGCCGATGGCGAAAGATGTCATCTGCGCTTCGGGATAGGCGCGTCCCATGGCGTCCGCATTCACGACCGGCCGGTCGAGAACGGCGGCGGCGAGGAAGGAAGAAAGCGCATTGGAACCGCCGATTTCAACGCTCATGATCGCCCGGAACGGCTTGCCGAGATAATCCTCCATCACCTCGACGGCACGGGCGAGATGCACGGGATCACCCAGTCGTTCCTGACCGACAAGCGGCGCACCCATCTTGGAGACGACGGCAACCATGTCGTCATCGGCAAGCGCCATGGGATCCATGACCTTCACCCGCCGCCCCTCGGCATAGAGACGCCGCAGATTGAGCGTCGAGATATAGGGGTTGCCGCCGCCACCCGTTCCCAGAATCCAGGCACCGGTGGCCAGAGGTTCGATATCGTCTTCGGAAAATTCCTGGATCATGCGTCATCCTCGGGCATGCCGCAGCCTCTCCGGCCGCAGGCGATGCTCCTTCCCTTTGAAGTTCAAAGTCTGCCAACCCCGCCATTGTGGCGGGGCCGGTTTTCATGAGGTCAAGATCACTCGGCCTTGCAGTCCCAATGGAAGTTGGAGAAGTTCAGGTCCCAGCTCTGCATGGGAATGAACTCGTAACCCTGCAGGCACTTGTTCGCCGCATAACGGCGGTTGGGCGCAACCGCCCAGACGTCAGGCTGAAGATCGACGATCTTCGTCTGCATTTCCTTGTAGGTGGCGTTCTGCTCGTTGACGTCGGTGGTGGAGCGAACCTTGTCAATCAAGCCGTCGATTTCCGCATTCTGCAGCCATTCCATCGACATCCAGGTACCGGAGGCCTTGGAGTGATACTGGTTGTAGAACATCGAATCCGGCGACGGATAGGTCGGCGAGATGTTCACCTGCGTCGATGCCGGCGTCGTTTCCGGCTTGGAGGACAGCTCAACGATGCGGTTCCACGGCTCCGGCTTGATATCGAGCGTGATGCCGATCTGCTCGAGGCTGGATTGCAGAAGCAAGGCCACTTCCGCCTCGAAGGCGAGCGACGCGACATAGCTGTTAACGAGCGTGATTTTCTGGCCGGCATATTTCGACTTCGCCAGCTCTTCCTTGGCCTTTTCCAGATCGTAGACGCCCGGCTGGATATCGCCGTTATGCGCATCCTTGAACGCGTCGGAAAGCGGCCCCTTCATATCGAAGCCCGGATAGATCACTTCCTGGATCGTCTTGTAGTCGGTCGCATAGGCGATGGCGCGGCGAACGTGGACGTCGTCGGTCGGATAGACCTTGGTGTTGAGTTTGATGACGAAACCACCGGCGGTGCGGGTCTGGATCAACTTGTAACCCTTCATGCGGCCGATGGATTCATAGGTGTCGTTGCCAAGCCCGTGCGAGGAAAGGCCGAGTTCGCCCTTTTCCGCCAGCGCCTTGACGGTGGCGTCGTCGCTGGTCTGCACGAAGCGTACTTCGTCGATGGGCTTGCCCTTCGTCCAGCCGAGGAAATAATCGGCATTGCGGGCGATGACCATATCGGCAGAACGGTTGTAGCTGACCAGCTTGTAGGGGCCGGAACCGGCGGAATGTTCCCCGACATAAGCCTCACCCCATTTGTCTTCGGGCTTGGCATTGGCTTCGATCAGCGTTTTGTTCATCGCCATCATCAGCGGCGTCGCCGCCATGAAGGGCGAGAACTGGCGCTCGATCTTCATGACCAGCGTGGCATCGTCAGGCGCGGTGACGTTTTCGGGCTTCAGAACGCCGACGATGAGGTTCGACGGGCCCTTGTTGATGCCGAGCAGGCGCTGGATCGACCAGGCAAGATCGGCAGCCTTCACCGCCGTGCCATCCTGAAACTTCGCATCGTCTCGCAGGTGGAAGGTATAGGTCAGGCCGTCCGGCGAAATATCCCAGGATTTCGCCAGATGCGGCACGATTTCGCCCTTGGCGTTCACCGTGGTCAGGCCGTCATACATGTTCACGATGGCCATGTAGCCGGTGTAATCGGTCACCTTCGCCGGGTCGAGCGAGCTGAATATCTGCATGGTGTTGACCGCAACTGACACCCTGTCTTCCGCAATGGCTGCGGAAGAAACAAACGGCAGCACGAGCGCCGTGCCGAGCGCCAGCGCGGCGAGACGGGAAGAAAGTACAGGCATTTTCATTATCGTTCTCCTCTTTATTGCGGGGCGTTGGCCCCGCTTATGGTTAGGCAGCCTTGCTGACCGGGACGGGCAGCGGTGAGAAAGGAATGTCCGGATAACCGAAGGCCGCCGGCCCGACGACCTCAAGCGCGCGGGCGCTGCGCAACAGGTCGTGGCAGGGGATGGCGATGACGGCCACGCGCTGGCCATAACGCAGCACTTCGGTGGTGATCGGATAACCCGTGTCGACATCGAGAAGGACGATCAGGTCGGGCACCGTCACTTCCACCTTGCCGTCACGGGAAAAAAGCAGGAATTCGTTCTGGATGGCGACGCCCGCCGTCTGGCCGGCGCAATTATCAAAGCCGGAAAGCGTGAGATCGCCGACTGCGAAACCGCCGCGCAGGTGGCGCTTCAGATCGGTGATCTTGCCGTTGAAGATGCGCTTTCCACCTTCGAGCGCGCAGACTGCGGCAATAGGGTCTTCCTGCTGTTTGCGGGCGCGGATCACTGCCTCACCGATGGCAATCGCCTTGGTATAGGTTTTCGGAATGCCGTACTGGTGCACGTAATGCGCCTGCATCGGCGCGGTCGCCAACATCGCACCGCCGCCCTGCGAGACGACGCAGGCGCGCGCCATTCGCTCGTGCCAGACTTCGGAAACGGCATGGCTGAAGATGACGGCGTTGCCGTGCAGATCGCACATCACCGATGGCGTAGAACTATGGCCATAGATGGAGAAGGTGGTCATCTGCATTTCCGGGAAAGCCCGGCCCATGCCGTCGCAATCGAGGATCGGCAGGCCGCCCAGCGCCGCCGTCACCAGCGGGTTCATCGAATTGGAACCGCCGATTTCCTCGCAGACGATGGCGTCGACGGGCGTGCGGATCAGCTCTTCCATCGCCCGCAGGCAGCGCAGGCCTTCGCGGCCTTCTCGAATGCGCTCGACGCCGACGACAGGCGCGCCGATGCCGCCGATGGACATGCAGAGCGCGTCCGGCTCGATGGCATCGGTTGCGAGAATCTTCATCTCGTAACCGGCCTTCATGGCCTCCAGCGCCAGCAGCTTGCCAAGATAGGGATTGCCGCCGCCGCCCGTGCCGAGGATGCCGGCGCCGATTTCCAGCGCATCGAGATCTTCACGGGTCAGCGTCCGCAATGCCGCTTCGTCATATTTCAGCTTGCGTGTCTCAGCCATGATTGGCTCCCATTTCTCCAACAACTTTCACATGAATGCGGGTGGCGTTGCCGGGCAGATAGGCAAGCGGCATGTCCTCGCGCTCGATCACTTCGAGCGTTTCGGCAATCGCACCAGCGGCAATCGCCTTTTCGCGGGCCTCCGCTTCCGCCTCGGCCAGTGCGCTCTCGCGCGTGCGTCCGTCCACCAGTGAGAAGACCCGGTCCGTCTCACCGCTGATCTGCGCAATGGCCGCGCCGACGGCATTGGCCACCGCGAAATTCTCAGGCCGGATGACCTCAAGATCACCGATGCGATCCGGCATCAGGATGGAACCGCCGCCAACGGCGATCACCGGCACCGGCGACGACGAGATGCGGCTGCGCTCCACACAGGCTTCGAGCATGTCGTTAATCTTGTCGACCGCGGCATTCACGAGTTTTTTGTCGAGGCTGGAGACCAGCGCCTTCTCGCCCACATCCGCCTTGCCGGAGGCAACCGCGATATCGGTCGCTGTCAGGGTCGAGCCACCGAAGCAGAGCGCCTCGCGGCGAACCCGGTAACCGACGGATTTCGGGCCGACGGTCAGGCCGTGATCGCCATTGACCACGAGGGAACCGCCGCCGAGACCGATGGAGAAAACGTCAGGCATGCGGAAATTGGTGCGCACGCCACCAATATCCACCGTGGTCGAGGCCTGACGCGGGAAACCGTGGGACAGCGAGCCGACGTCCGACGTGGTGCCGCCCACATCCACGACGACGGCATCCTTGAGACCGGTGAGAAAGGCCGCACCACGCATGGAGTTCGTCGGACCGGAAGCAAAGGTGAGCACGGGGAAACCGCGCACTACATCAGCCGCCATCAGCGTGCCGTCGTTCTGGGTGATATAAAACGGGCAGGTGATGCCCGCAGCCTTCAGCGCTTCGCCGAAAGCCGCAACCGTGCGGTCGGCAAGCGACAGCAGGCTGGCATTCATGATCGCCGCACTTTCGCGTGCAAGCAGGCCATGGCGGCCGATATCCTTGGACATCACCACCGGCAGGCCGGGGCAGCGCTCCTGCAGGATTTCTTTCGCCCGAAGTTCCATCGCATCGTTGATGCCGCTAAAAACGCAGGTGACGGCGGCGGCCTTCAGGCCCTTGGCGCGGATATCGGCGGCGATGCGAACGATTTCGTCCTCATCGAGCGGCGAAATTTCGCGTCCGTCGAATTCATAACCGCCACGCACCTGATAACCGTGGTTGCCGACGATTTCACGGAGATCGTCCGGCCAGTCCACCATGGGCGGCAGGCCGGCACCGGAAGGCAGGCCGAGCCGGATGGCGGCGACCTCGTCCATATGCCGGCGCTCGATCACCGCATTGGTGAAATGCGTGGTGCCGATCATCACGGCGCCGATGCGCGCCCTGTCTATGCCCGAAGCCTCGATGACCTTTTCAAGGGCTTCGATGACGCCTGACGTCACATCCTCTGTCGTGGAGGCCTTCACCCCCGCCAGAACGGTTTTATCCTGCAACACAACGGCATCGGTATTCGTGCCGCCGACGTCAATTCCAACGCGATACACGTCAGGCTCCTCTTTCATCAATCGGTCGTTTTGACGAGGAAGCGCATGCGCTCCTCCTCGGTCACCGTGGGTTTGAGACGTTCTTCCTCGTCGGTGACGACGGGGATGGCCGCGATCAGGGCGCGGGTGTAGGGATGGGCCGGCTCGGCGAAGACCGCCGACGTCACGCCCTCTTCGACGATCTCGCCCCGCAGCATGATGGCGATGCGCGAACAGAAATTGCGCATCAGCGACAGGTCGTGCGAGATCATCAGATAGGTCAGACCAAGCTCCTCGCGCAGCTGCAGCAGAAGGTCGATAACCGTCTTCTGCACGGAGACATCGAGTGCCGCCGTCGGCTCATCGAGGATGAGGATTTTCGGTTCGGCCGCCAGCGCGCGGGCAATCGCCACACGCTGCTTCTGGCCACCGGAAAGCTCATGCGGATATTTGTCGAGATAGGATTGCGGCAGCCGCACCAGCCCCATCAGTTCCTGCATGCGGTTTTCACGCGCAGGCCCGTCCATGCCGATGGATTTCAGCGGCAGGGCAAGCGTCTGTTTCACCGTGCGTTTCGGATTAAGCGAGGTGCCCGGGTTTTGATAGACGATCTGCGTCAGTCGCTTGCCGCGCGCAGGAGTCGGGGCGTCGATAACAAGATTGCCAGACGTGGGACGCGAAAGGCCCATGATCATGCGCGCAACCGAGGTCTTGCCGGAGCCTGACTCACCCGCAAGGCCGAAAACCTCGCCTTCCTTCAGGGTCAGGTTCACATCGCGGACGGCGTGATAACCGTTGCGGCGGCCGTAAATCTTATTCAGCCCTTCGATGGTGACGATGGGCGAGCGCGTGCTCTGCGCCAGATCGGCAACGCGCGGGCCATAGAGCGGCGGCACGGCATCCAGCAGCGAACGCGTATAATCCTCGGCAGGAGCATGTAGGATCTGCCTGCAAGGACCGGTCTCGACGATATCGCCGTGATGCATGACCACGACCCTGTCCGCCACCTTACGCACGACGCCGAGATTGTGGGTGATCATCAGCAGCGCCATGTTTTCTTCGGCAACCAGCTGGTTGATGAGGTTGAGGATTTCATCCTGCGTCGTCACGTCAAGCGCCGTGCCCGGTTCGTCGGCGATCAGGAGCTTCGGCTGGTGCAGCAGCGCAAGTCCGATCAGCACGCGCTGGCGCATGCCGCCCGAAAGTTCGGAGGGATAGGCGTTCATCACCCGTTCGGTATCCGCAAGCTGTACCCGACGCAGCACGGCCGCGATACGGTTGCGGCGCTCGGCCTTGGACGAGTTGATACCGTCGCGTTTGTCGGCAAAACGCATGACATCATCGAGATGCGTGCCGATCTTGAAGACCGGATTGAAGGACGATAGCGGGTCCTGCATGATCAGCGAAAACGCCGTGCCCTTCAGCGCCTCACGCTCCCTGCGTGGCATGGACAGCACATCCCGGCCATCGATGACGATCGCACCTGACGTGATAGCGGCGTTTTTCGGCAGGGTACCGATGATAGCCTTCGCCGTGACCGATTTGCCCGACCCGGTTTCGCCGATCAATGCCACGCGCTCGCCGGCGGCGACCGTGAAGGCGACATCGCGCAGCACCTGCCGGGTGCGGCCGTAATTGGTGAAGGTGACGTTGAGGTTTTCGACCTTGAGAAGCGGTTCAGTCATGGCCTTAGCTTTCCACGTCGAACATGTCGCGCAGGCCGTCGCCCAGCAGGTTGAAACCCAGCGTCACGTAAAGCACGGCCGCACCGGGGCAGAGCACTTCCCACCAGAAATCCGGCATGAACTGGCGCCCGTCGGCGACCATCGATCCAAGGTCAGGCGTCGGCGGCTTGACGCCGAAGCCGAGGAAGCTCAGCGTCGCCCCGAACAGGATGACGAAGGCGGCATCGAGCGTCGTCTTGACCGAAATGACCGAAACGCAGTTGGGCAGTATTTCGCGGAAGAGGATGTGTAACGGGCCCGCACCGGCAAGACGCGCCGCCTCAATATAGTCTTCCGAGGCGATGGACTTCGACACCGAATAGATCAGCCGCGCGTGCCAGGTCCACCACAGCAGCGTGATCGCGATCATGGCGTTCATCAGTGTCGGTTCCAGCAGGTTGGAGACCGCGAGCGCCATGACGAGTGGCGGCATGGCCAGCATCACATTCGTCAGGCCGCTGATAAGTTTTTCAGTCCAGCCACCGAAATAACCGGCGATCAGGCCAAGCACGGTTCCGACCGGCACCGAAATTCCGAGCACGCCGATGACGAGAAGCAGCGAGACGCGGAGCCCGAAGATGGTACGCGAAAAGATATCGCGGCCGGCCTTGTCGGTGCCGAACCAGTGTTCGAGATCCGGCGGCATATGGCGGGCGCGGAAATCGACAACCGCGCCGATATGTTTCGGATAGGGCGTGAGCCATGGCGCGAAGACCGCCAGCACCAGCACCGATAGCAGGATCAGCGAGCCGATGACCGCCGCCGGATTGCGGCTGAAGCGATACCACATCATGTAACCGGCGCTTAAGCCCCGATCAGTGGGTTCGAGCATTTTCATATCGGCCATCAGCGAGCCTCCTTGCGGCGCAGGCGCGGGTCGATGATCGAGATCAGAACATCCACGATCAGGTTCGCAACGATGAAGAACAGGCCGGCCACCAGCACCACGGCGGTCACGGCATTGAGGTCTTTCTGCAGGATGGCGTTGAGCCCATAGGAAGCGAAGCCGCCCCAGGCGAAGACCATCTCGATCACGAAGGCATTGCCGATCAGCGACGCGAATTCGAGACCCATGATCGTCAGCGGCGCTATGGAAGAGAGCTTCAGCAGGTAACGGAAGATGATGACCCGCTCCGGCACGCCGAAGCTTTGCAGGGTGAGCACATGGTCCTTGCGCTGGTTCTCGATCATCGAGGAGCGCGTGATGCGGGTGATCTGGCCGATGCCTGCCATGGAAAGTGCGAAGGCCGGCAGTGCGAGATGCTTCAGCGCATCGAGCACGACATCGAAACGTCCGGCCAGCGTGCCGTCGATGAGGATGAAGCCCGTCGGGCCGCCCTGCCAGCCAAGCCCGTGATCGAGCCTGCCGATGATCGGCCAGCCGGAGAGAAACCGGGCGGCCAGCAATTGCAGCGTGATGGCGAAAAGAAAGCTCGGGATCGTGACCCCGGTGAGCGAGAGGATGCGACCGATATGGTCAAGCGGCCGGTCGCGGTAATGCGCCGTGATGACGCCGAGAGGGATGGCAACGGCAAACATGAAGATGACCGAGACAAGTACCAGCTCCACGGTAGCCGGAACGGTCTGCGCCAGATCGGTAGTCACCGGGCGTTGCGACACCAGCGAGAAACCAAGATCGCCGTGCAGGGCATTGCCGATATAGTCGAGATATTGGACGGCGAGCGGCTTGTCGAGGCCCATCTCACCGCGCAGCGCATCCACCTGCTCCTGCGTTGCCGCAGGACCGAGCGCCATACGCGCGGGATCGCCCGGCACCACGCGGGCGAGCACGAAAATCATGATGGACAGGGCGATCATGACCAGCACGAAGGTGCCGAGCCTGTTCAAAATCGCGACCAGCGGATGTTGCTGCATCGGTGGAACGTTCCTTGTGCATCGGTTGCGTGAGCACAAGTTTTCACCACATGTCCCTTTGAACAATCTGGAAAAGGTATAGTTTTTTGAAAGATGAGTATAGGTTTTCAAGATTAAATCCCCTATGCCTTTGCGAATGACGCTGCTTCCCCGCACCCGCCTCTGCCGTCGCATCGCCAGCGAAACCGCCGGCGTGGTCTTTCTGCGGGCGCCGGCGGGTGCGGGAAAAAGCGTGCTGCTGGAAATGCTCGCAAAAGAGCTCGGAACCGAGGTGTGCCGCACGCACCAGCCGCGAAGCGACGAGGCCGAAAATGGCTGTCTCCTCTGGGACGTACCGGTTTTCGCGCGGGCCGCGCGCATGCCCGCCGCGCTTCTGGAGACGGTGCGTCTAGTGGTCATCGCCTGCCGGCCGGATCAGCGGATCAGCGGGCTGGCCCGGCAAATCCTGCATCGCGGTTCGCTCACCATCGGGCCGAATGAACTGCTTCTTGGCGAGGACGAGCTGGGAGGCCTGCCAACTGAGCAGAAACGTCTCGCACTCCACGACTATGCGGGTTGGCCGGCTTTTCTGTCACTGGCCCGTTTTCCGAATGAAATGCTGTGTGCCGACTATCTGCGGGAAAACTACCTGCCGCATCTTTCTCCCGCCCAGACGGTTGAACTTTCGTTCTGGCTGGAAAACCCCTCTGCGGAGCCAGAGGCGGACTGGACCGAACTGTTGCCGCCTTTCCTCACCGGAAATCCCGAAAACCACCCCACCCTGATACGGCTTCTGGGCGTGGCTGCACGGGAACGTCTCGCTACCCTGCAGGCCGGCAGCGCCGTGGTGGAGGTCGCATCGGCTTTCGAAAAGGAAGGGCGGGCGCTTGCGGCCATGGCGATGCTGCTTGACCGTGGTTACGAGACCCATGCCGCACAAATCCTGGAACGCGCCCACGGCCGTGAGCTGATCTATCGAAGCAGCGTCGACAGGTTTCGCGAGATCATCATGCGGTTTTCGCAGGATATGATCGCAACGAATGAAACCGTGCTCTTCGCCGTTACCCGCGCCCTGCTGAAACAGGGTGAGTTGCAGCGCGTGCGCCATCTGCTCGGCAAGAGTCTCGGATCGGACTATCTCGATCCACTGAAGGTGCTTGCCCGTGGCTCGCGGTTTTCCTTCGCCGCACGCACCTTCCGGCTGAACCTGATGATTGCCGAGGACCTGACGCCCAATGACGCGGTGATAACCCGCCTCGCCGAGTTCATGGCCGACTACCCCATGGACGATCACGGCAAATGGGCGGCCTATTACAATGCGTTGCTGGAATTCGAAATCCGCCGCCGCAATTTCCGCGAGGCCGAGGCCGCCGCCGCACGCGCTCTGATCTATCTGCGCAAAATGGGCGGACAGCCGCTGCTCGAATTTTTCATCCATCTACACCAGATCGTGCTGCGGCTGATGAGCGGCGATACGCTTCTGGCACGCCACGCGGCGCAGGAGGCGCGTGCGCGGCTGGAACAGGTGCCGCATGATGCCGTGCAGGAGTTCCGGATGCTGCGGCTGGCGGAAGCGTGTCTTGCCTATGAGGCGGGAAAACCGCGCGATCTCCTGCATTTCGTCGAACATGAATTCGATCATTTCGCCGCGGCCGAGATATGGCCGAGCCTGATGCAGTTTGCCCTGCATTATGCTTCGCAGGTGCTGATCGATCATTTTCCGATGACCGTGCGCCCCGGTTTTCTAGACGGTCTGTGGATTCACCTTTCGGAAGGCCTGCAATTCCATGCAATGATGGAAATCAGGACGGCCATCGCCTATCAGAACGCCAACCGCTGGGCGGATGCGGCCGCGACGCTTTCGGCGATCCGCATGCCCATGGGCCGCAACTGGGTGGAGAGCGCACATGAGGATCTTTCCCGCCTGACGCGCCGCGATGAGATCGCCTATGTCATGGCCTGGCTGCGCGATGCGGTGCATCTTTTCACGCCGCGCGCCTATCTCTCCCGCCAGATCGACGCGATGATCGCCAATCCCAAGGTCACCAACCGCGAAAAGGTCGCGCTGAGAATCTGGCAGAGCTATGCCGCGCACCAGCGCCGCGACAACGCCGCCGCCCGCGCCCATATCCTCACCGCCCTTGAATCCGCGACCCGTCTTGGCTGCAGCGGCGTCCTGTCGGAGGAGCGCGTCTTCCTCTCACCGCTCCTGAACAATCGCCGCATCCGCAGCTTCATCGAAACCTCGTCCGATGTCCGCACCGCGCTGTCGATTTTCGCCGCCTCGGTGAATTCACCGCAGGCGCGCGCCCTGCATGGCGGGCTTTCACAGCGGGAAGCGCAGATGCTGCAACTGCTGGCCAGCGGCATGTCGAACAAGAAGATTGCCCAGACGCTCAACATCTCGGAAGTGACGGTGAAGTTTCATCTCGGCAACCTGTTCCGCAAGCTGGATTGCAAACGCCGCGCGGAGGCGATCCGCGCGGCGAAAGCACTGGGCTGGCTATAAGACTCAGCGGTTGTTCTTCTTGCGCCATTCGGCAAAAGCCGTCTGGTGCTCTTCCTTCGTGCAGGGGTAAAGCCCGATGATCGTCTGGCCGGCCTTGACCTGCTCCACCACGAAATCCTCGTAAGCCGTCATTTCCACCGCCTCGGTTACCACGTCGTTGGCAATGCCAGCCGGGATGACGATGACGCAATCGGCGTCGCCGACAATGATGTCACCCGGAAACACCGGCGCATCGCCGCAGCCAATCGGGCCGTTGATCTCGATTGCCTCGTGTTTGGTGAGGTTGGTGGGGCTGGAAGGGCGGGTGTGGTAAGCTGGAATATCCAGCTCGGCAATGGTGGCCGCATCCCGGAAACCGCCATCGGAAACGATGCCGGCACCGCCGCGAACCATCAGGCGGGTCACAAGAATATCGCCGGCTGAGGCGGCGGTCGCATCCTTGCGGCTGTCCATGACGAGCACATGGCCCGGCGGGCAGGTTTCGATGGCGACACGCTGCGGATGGGCGGGATTGCGGAATTCGACAAGCTGGTTGCGGTCTTCGCGGGCCGGCATGTAGCGCAGGGTAAAGGCCGGGCCCACCATGTTCTTGCCCTTGTAGCCCAGCGGGCGCACACCCTGAATGACCTGGTTGCGCAGACCCCGCTTGTAAAGCGCCGTCGCCAGGGTAGCGACGGAAATCGTCATCAGTTTTTCGCGCGTTTCATTGTTCATGTCTGTCTCCTCGCAATGGGCGGCTGGATGTGTTTCAAGTCCTGTGAATGGGCTCGTCTGTGAAGACGCCGCCCTGATATTTTGCGATTGCGGCCTCGGGATCGGGGCGCGGCACATCGCGTTCGATTTCCGCACGGTAGCGCGCGGCATTGTCGCGGCGCTGCCAGCCGAGAAAATCGACATGGGAATTATCCCACCAGCTGTCGTCATTGGCGGAAACACCCCAGATGACAGGGCAACCGAGTTTCTGCACGCGGAAGGTGGCCTCGATCAGCGAGACGAAGTCACCGTAGCTGAGCCAGGTCGACAGCATCCGCCAGTTGGAGGGCTTTTCTTCGCAGGACCCTATACGGACGATGGCCGTCTCCTGGCCGAATTTGGAGTAGTAGAGGCTTGCCATCGCTTCACCGAAAATCTTCGAGACGCCGTAAAGGCCGTCCGGCAGAAAGGGCGTTTCCGGCTCGAGCTGCTGTCCCTGCGGATAATAACCGATCGTGTGGTTGCTGGAAGCGAAGAGAATGCGCGGCAGGCCGTTCTGCCTCGCCGCTTCGTAAAGATTGTAGACGCCGCGAAGATTGGCGGCCTCGATGGGATCAAAAGCCTTTTCTACCGAAATACCACCGAGATGGACGATGCCATCGCAGCCCTTCACCAGTTCATGAACCGCCGCCTCCTCTTCGAGCCGGCAGCGAACAAGCTCCTCATGGGGTGCTGCCTCACCGAGATCGACGACGTCGGAAAGACGGATCGTCTCGGCGACATGGCCAAGCCGCCCGCGCAGCATGCTGCCAAGCTTGCCGCCGGCGCCGGTGATGAGTAATCGCTTCAACATGTCGCGTCCTCAGAAAATATCGGGCTCGCCGGCGGTGCGGCCGAAATCCGTCTGCAGGAAGTCGAAATCGCAGCCTTGATCGGCCTGCGTGACATGCTTGGAGAAGAGATAACCATAACCGCGTTCATAACGCGGCGCGGGCGCCTGCCAGGTGGCGCGGCGGCTGGCGATTTCCTCTTCGCTGACCAGCATGTCGAGACGACGCTGCGGCAGGTCGAGGCGCACGATATCGCCGGTCTTCAGGAGCGCCAGCGGGCCGCCGACGAAGCTTTCCGGCGCGACATGCAGCACGCAGGCGCCATAGGAGGTGCCGGACATGCGGGCATCCGAAATGCGCACCATGTCGCGGTGACCCTTCTTGATCAGCGCCTTGGGGATGGGCAGCATGCCCCACTCCGGAAAACCGGGACCGCCCAGCGGGCCGGCATTGCGCAGCACCAGAACATGATCTGGCGTGACATCGAGGTTTTCGTCGTCAATTGCCTTCTTCATCTCCGGATAGCTGTCGAAGACCAGCGCGGGGCCTTCATGGATATGGTATTTCGGATCGCAGGCGGCAGGCTTGATGACAGCGCCATCCGGACAAAGATTGCCGCGCAGCACCGCAAGCGAGCCTTCCGCATAGACGGGATTATCGAGCGAGCGAATGACGTCGTCATTATAGACCTTCGCACCCTCTAGGTTTTCGCCCATGCTGCGGCCGGTCACGGTGAGCGCCGAACAGTCGAGACGGCTTTCGAGCTGCTTCATCAGCGCCCGCAAGCCGCCGGCGTAATAGAAGTCCTCCATCAGATAGTCTTTGCCGGAGGGGCGGACATTGGCTATGAGCGGCGTGATCCGGCCAAGCTCGTCCAGCTCATCCAGCGTCATCGGCACGCCGGCGCGGCGGGCCATGGCGATCAGATGCACGACGGCATTGGTGGAGCAACCGGTCGCCATGGCGACGATGGCGGCGTTGCGAAAGGCGGTCGCGGTCAGGATACGGTCCGGCGTCAGCTCCTCGGCCACCATTTCCACGATACGCCGGCCGCAACCTGCCGACATGCGCTGGTGTTCGGCATCCACCGCCGGAATGGAGGAAGCTCCTGGCAGGGTGAGGCCAAGGGCATCGGTGATGGCGGTCATGGTCGAGGCGGTGCCCATGGTCATGCAGACGCCGGCGGAGCGGGCAATGCCCCCCTGCACGCCGCGCCATTCCTCGTCGGTGACGTTACCGGCACGGCGCTCGTCCCAATATTTCCAGGCATCCGAACCCGAACCCAGCACCTTTCCGGCATAGTTGCCACGCAACATCGGGCCTGCCGGCAGATAGATCATCGGCACACCGGCCGAGATCGCGCCCATGACGAGGCCGGGCGTCGTCTTGTCGCAACCACCCATCAGCACCACCCCGTCGAGCGGATGCGAGCGGATCATTTCTTCCGTCTCCATCGCCAGCATATTGCGATAGAGCATCGATGTCGGCTTGGTGAAGCTCTCATCGACCGAAAGCGACGGCATTTCGACGGGGAAACCACCGGCCTGCAACACGCCGCGTTTCACGTCCTTCACCCTTTCAGGGAAATGCGAGTGACAGGTATTCAGCTCCGACCAGGTGTTCAGGATACCGATGACGGGTTTGCCGACAAAATCCTCCTCCGCATAACCGAGCTGCATCATGCGTGAGCGGTGGCCGAAGCTGCGCAGGTCGTCGGGGGCGAACCAGCGGTCGGAACGGAGTTTTTTATCGGTCATGTCAATGGTCCTGCGTTGCGGGTTGCGCCAAAGGCTGTCAGTCCTGCCGGAGCGTCAGCCCGCTCGTCGTATCGAAAAGATGAATGTGTTCCAGCGGCGCCGACAGGCGGATAACTTCCCCCGCCGAAGTCGAGGTCTGGCCGGAAAGATGCAGCGTTACCGGAGTGCCGTCGCCGAGATTACCATAGAGATAGGATTCCCCGCCCAGCTGTTCTGCGGTGCGCACAGACATGGTCAGCGCGCCGCCCTCACCGGGCTGCACATGGTTCGGGCGGACGCCGAGCGTCACCTTCTGGCCGGGCTTGTAGGAAAAGCCGGTCTGCGGTAGCGGGATCAATTCGCCGGTCGCGATCTTCAGCGACGGCGTTGCATCCGAGGTCACTTCGCCGGCAAAAAAGTTCATCTTCGGCGAACCGATGAAGCCTGCCACGAAGAGATTGGCCGGGCGGTTATAAAGATCGAGCGGCACACCGAATTGCTCCAGCTTGCCGGCGCGCAGAACGGCGATCTTGTCGGCCATGGTCATGGCTTCCACCTGATCGTGCGTCACATAGATCATGGTATTGCCGAGACGCCGGTGCAGGCTTGAAATCTCGCCGCGCATGTCGACGCGAAGTTCCGCATCGAGGTTGGAAAGCGGCTCGTCGAAAAGGAACACACGAGGCTCGCGCACGACGGCGCGGCCGATGGCGACGCGCTGGCGCTGGCCGCCCGACAGATCCTTGGGGCGGCGCTCGAGAAGCTGGTCGATCTGCAGCATCTTGGAAACCTGGGAGATCTTTTCGGCGATATCCTTTTTGGAGGTGCCGATGTTCTCAAGCCCGAAGGACAGGTTTTCACGCACCGTCATATGCGGATAAAGGGCATAGGACTGAAACACCATGGCAAGGCCGCGATCTGCGGCCGGAACCGTGTTGACCACATCACCGCCGATGACGATATCGCCGCCGCTCAGTTCTTCGAGACCGGAGATCATGCGCAGCAGGGTCGACTTGCCGCAGCCGGAAGGACCGACGAAAACACAGAACTCGCCGTGTTTGATATCGAGATCGACACCCTTGATCACATCGAGGGCACCATATGTCTTTTTGACCTGACGAAGCTCTATACTTGCCATTGTCGTGTTTCCTCCCTGAGGATTATTTGCCGCCCGTCGATGCAATGCCGGTGGCGATGTATTTTTGCAGGAACATGAAGACCAGCGCGATCGGGGCGAGTGTCAGCACCGTCATGGCCAGAAGATTGCTCCATTCCGTCGTCATCTCACCCTGGAAGGAGTTGAGCGCCAGCTGCAGGGTGAAGTTGTCGTTGCGGGTCAGCACGATCAGCGGCCAGAGGAAGTCGTTCCAGCGCCACATGATCGCAAGGATCGCAAGAACGGCAAGCGCCGGGGCCGAAAGCGGCAGGATGATGCGCCAGTAGATTTTCCACTCGCTCGCCTTGTCCATACGCGCCGCATCGAGGATTTCATCCGGGATCGTCAGCATATATTGCCGCAGCAGGAAGACGCCCGTGGGTGTCGCAGCACCAGGAATGATGACGCCCCAGAGACTGTTGATCATGCCGAGCTGGCTGGTGATGAGAAACAGCGGCACGAGCACGACGGTCTGCGGGATCATCAGCGTGCCGACAACCAGCGCCAGCACCGCACCCCTGCCCTGGAACTGATATTTCGAGAGCGCGAAGGCAGCCATGGAATTGACGATCAGCATGATGATGGTGGAGGTCACCGTGATGAAGGTCGAGTTCCAGAAATAGAGCGGGAAATTGAAGCGCTGGAAAAGCTCGGTGTAGTTTTCCGTCGCCAGCGCCACCTTTTCTGCCGGCTTCAGTTCGTTGAACGGCATCTTCAGGATTTCGGTTGGCTTGGCCGGGTCAACCACCTGGGCCACGAGGCCGATGCGGCGGACCATGCCAAACTTGCGGCCATCCTTGTCGACATAGGCCGGCAGCGGCGCTGCCTGCCCATCCACCACCACGGTTTCCTGGCTATAGGGCAGAAGGCGCGGCGGAAAGCGTTGAAGGTCGGCCTCAGTCTTGAACGATGAGAGCACCAGCCAGACGACGGGACCGAACATCATCAGCACGGCCACGCCGAGATAGGCGTAGGACAGCCAATCGGTCCAGTGCAGCTTGCCGTTACGGCCGCGGGTACGGGTCAGAAATGCGCCAATCCTAGCCATCGACCTTGCTCCTGTTTGCCCGGAATTGCAGGGCGGTCAGCACCACGAGCACCACGGCGAGCAGCAGCGAAGCGGCAGCCGCAAGGCCGAAATTGCGGGGCGTCCCGGCAAAGCCGGTCTGATAGATGAACTGAATGATGAAGGTCGTCGCCGAACCGGGGCCGCCACCCGTGAAGGCAAAGACTTCATCGAAGGTCTGTACGCCCTTGATGAGCGAGAGGACGAGAACGACGAGCATGGTGGGCGCCAGCAGCGGCAGCGTGATGCGCCGGAAGATGCGCCAAGGGCTTGCCTTGTCGAGCTGCGCCGCCTCATAGACATCACGCGGGATCGCCTGCAGGCCGGCCAGAAGAATGAGCGTGTAAAAGCCCATATGCGCCCAGACCGACAGGAAGACCGACCAGCCGAAGGCAAGATTGGCTTCGAGCAACCAGTCCACCGAGCCGAGGCCCAGCCCCTCCATCGCCGCATTGAGAACGCCGAAACGCTGGAGAATCCACTTCCAGATCAAGGCCACAACGACGGGCGACAGCAGCACGGGGAAGAAGAAGACGGCCCGGAAGAACCCGCGCGCCCGGATATCGCGGTTGAGCACGATGGCCGTGATCAGCGAGAAGCCGACCATGAATCCAACCTGCAGCACCACGAAGAAAACCGTGTTCCAGACGGAGCGCCAGAACAGGTCACGCTGACAGGAATTGGGGTCGAGGTAGTTCTGACAGGAAAGAAGGACCGAGAAATTTTCGCCGCCCACGGCAGGGCGTTCGGAAAGCAATATGTGTTCGCTGCCTGTCACGGAATAGGCCATGTTCAGCAGGATCGGCAGGAAGGCGAAGACCGCAAACAGGATCAGGTTGGGCGTCAGAAACACCCATGCAATCCGCCTGTGGCCAAGAACCTTCTGCAGGAAGGAAAAAGGCAGTTCGACGATGCCCATGACGGGCGCAAGAAATTTATACATGAGGGTCCTCCTTCGATCCGGCGCGGCGCAGTATGCCCGCGCCGGAAGGCGATGGATCACTTCGCCTGTTTCAACGCTTCCTCGAGGTCCGTCTTCGCGCGGGCCATGGCCTCATCAACGGTGCTTTCACCGACGATGGCCTGCGTGATGCGCTGGACGGAGATGTTGAACATGGCGCGATTGTTCTTGTAGCCCTGGTAGGCATAGGCAATCGGGCTGAGGCCGGGGATCTGGTCCAGCCAGGCGTTCATGGCCTTCTGCGTCGCAGGCGTCGCACCGGTATAGGTCACGCCCTTGTCGGCAACGGCCTTATGGGCCGGAACGTTGCGGGTGCGAACGGTGAAGTCGAGATAATTCTCGTCCTGAGCCATGAAGTTCAGGATATCGGCAACGATCTTCGGGTTTTTGGTCTGCTTGAAGCCGACGATGCCGGTACCACCAGGCATGCCGGTGCAGGCTGCGCCACCGCAGGGCTGCGGCACGACTTCCCAGTCGAACGCATCGCCGACCTGGCTGTCGAAACGCGCGGTCTGCCAGCTGCCCGAGTAATAATAGACCAGCTGCCCGTTGATGAATTCCTGCGCGGCGTCACGATAGGTATTGCCGCCCTGCCCGGCCCATACGTCACGCGCCATGGTGCCGTCCTTGTTCCATTCCACGAATTTCTTCACGAAGGTCGTGAAACCTTCATCAACCAGAATAGGCTTACCATCGGCGTCGAAAATCTTCGCGCCATAGGAAATGGCCGGGCCGGCAATGCGGTGGCCGGAACGGTCGATGGCCATCGGGTAAGGCGTGCCGGTTGCCTTGGCGACGGCATTGGCGGCCTTCGCCCAGTCGTCCAGCGTCGCATCCTTGCCGGGAACGGCGACATTGGCCTGATCGAACAAAGTGCGGTTGATGAAGGCGCCGGTGATGGTCAGCTGGGTATGCATGCCGTAGATGCCCTTGTCGTCAGGGCCGCTGCGATACCATTTCAGCACGTTGGAGAAATTGTCTTCCCAATATTTCGCGTCCACATAGGGCGTGAGATCGAGATAATAGCGGTTGAGGCCGCCAAGGTCGGTCACGGTTGCGAAATCCGGGCCGCTGCCGCCGGCAAGCTGCACGGGCAGGCCTTCCAGCAGCGCCTTGTAGGGCACGACGTCGGTGACAATCTTCACGTCCGGATGCTGCTTTTCGTAACGCGCGAGAATGTCTTTCAGAATTTCGCAGCCGTTGCCGTCATAAGCGCAGGTGAAGCGCACTTCCTCAGCCGCCTGAGCGGCGCCTGCAAAGGACGCCGCGCCAATGGCGAGCGCCAATGCCATGCTGTATTTACCGATCATCTCTTTTCCTCCCTTAGATGATTATGCGTTGGCGGATGCGCGCGGAGCCCAGCCCTTGATCCATTCGCCTTCTGCGGCGTCGGACAGGCGGACCGGCTTTCCTTCCCGCACCGAGCGATAAATGGCGGTGACAAGTTCGATGGACTGCAAGCCATCGTTCACAGTCACTTCCTTGCCGCCGCGTCCTTCCATCGCGTCAGCAATGGCTTCGACAAAACCGGCAAAGCCGTTTTCGCCATCGCCGACCGTCGCCAGAACGGCGTCGATCTGGTCCTGCGTGGTCGGTGCACGGGCGATGAAACGCCATGTGTCTTCGGCCGGGCGATAGGGCAGCGTGCCGCTCTCGGCGGTGAAGCCTTCGAAGCAGAAGCGGAGTCGGGACGTATCTTCGGCGGCACCGAGCGTCACCGAGCTCGTCGCCAGCGCACCGCTTTTCATGCGGAAGCTGAGCGCCGCGCAGTCTTCGGTTTCGATCGTGTTGACGCGCGTATCGGCCATGGCGAACACTTCGTCGACCGGGCCGAGAACGTGGCAGAGAAGATCATGGGCGTGGATGGCATGGCCAAGGATTGCGCCGCCGCATTCACCCTTCCAGGTCCCGCGCCAGGGAATGTCGTAATAGCTGGCGCCACGGTTCCAGTGAACTTCCGAACTTGCAACAAAGGCCTTCCCCGCAAGGCCGGCATCGATGAGCGCGCGAAGCTGCCGCATCGCATGTCCGAAACGGTACTGGAAGACGGGAAACACGCCACGGCCGGTCTTTTTGACGGAGTCGATGAGCGCATTTGCCTCTTCAAGCGAGCGGACCAGCGGCTTTTCGCAGACCAAATCCTTGCCCGCCGCATGCGCCTTCAGCGTCACGGGGAAATGCAGGTGCGGCGGCAGGCAGACGTCGATGAGCTGAATGCTCTCATCGGCCAGAATCTCATCGAGATCGGTCGTCAGACGGATAGAGGTATCCTCACCCGCCACGGAGCGGGCGCGCTCCAGATCGAGGTCGCAGATCGCCTTGACGGAGAAGCGCTCCGGCAACGCCTGATAACCCTTCAGATGCAGGGCGCCGATGCCGGCACCAACGATTGCGACGCCAATCATGCCTTTGCTCCTTCGGCCTTGGCCTGCGCCTGCAGCGACAGGTCACATACCTTGAACACATGCTCCTGCGTCATCGCCGTTTCGGTGCGGTTGCGGATGTCGTCGCACAGCCGGCCGAAATAGGGCAGGCCGGCACCGGAGGCGTCAATATATTCGCAGCGGTCCCCATTCACGAGAATGAGACGGTCGGTGCCTTCCTTGTTGCCGACATCGACATATTTGCGCAGTTCGATGTAACCCTCGGTGCCGAGGATCGTGAGGCGGCCGTCGCCCCAGGTCGGCAGCGCATCGGGCGTGTACCAGTCGACGCGGATATAGCCGTGGCCTTTGTCGCCGCGCAGCACCACTTCGCCGAAATCCTGCAGGCCCGGATCGCGCGGGTTGGCATAATTGGCAACGGTGGCAGCCACGATCTCCACTTCGGTCGAACCGGTGAAGAACATGAACTGGTCGATCTGGTGGCTGGCGATATCGGTGATGATGCCGCCGTAAGCTTCACGCTCGAAGAACCACTTCGGGCGGATCTGGCGGTTCAGACGGTGCGGGCCGAGACCGACGGTCTGGATCACACGGCCGATCGCACCCTGCGCAACGAGTTCGGCGGCCTTGGTCACGCTCGGAACTTCAAAACGCTCGGAGAAATCGACAGTCCAGATGCGCTTGGTCTTCGCCACCGTCTGGCGAAGGCGATCGAGCTGTTCGAAGGTGGTGCAGCCCGGCTTGTCGGACATGACGTCCTTGCCGGCTTCCATGGCGGCGATGGCAAGATCGGCGCGCTTGGAGGGAATATCGGCGATCAGCACGAGATCGATGCTGCCATCGGCCAGCAGAGCTTCCTTCGAGGTCGCGCGCGGCACATCCGGGAAGCGCTTGACGAAGCCTTCCACCACGTCTGGCTCGCCTTCGGTCCACCAGCCGGCGAATTCTGCGCCGGCATCCAGCATGTTCTGGGCCATGCCGAAAATGTGCCGGTGCTCTATGCCGAGAGCGACGAACTTGATTGCTTTAGTCATCCTGAAGTTCCACTTCCTTGCCGGTGTCGGCCGAGTTGATGATCGCGTCGATCAATCTGTGAGACAAAAGAGCCGCTTCGCCGGTGACGACCGGGGCGCGCCCTGAGGAGATGGCGTCTGCGAAATCTTCGAAGACGCCCTGATGCCATTCATGCGTGAAAGCCATGGGGTCGGCGCCGCCACCTGTGCCGGATGCCGCGCCGCCAAAGGTCTCCTGCCGGCCATCGCGCCAGTCGACATGCAAAACGCCCGAGGCGAGCCGCAGGCTGGCACTGTCGAAATGCAGGACAATCGATTCCGGAGCGCCGGGGAAACTTGCGGTGCTTGCGACCAGCGAGCCGACAGCGCCATTCTTGAAGCGCAAGCCGGCCGCGACGTAATCCTCGGTTTCCATGCGATGAAACCGCGTCGTCGCCGCCATGGCCTGAACGCGCGAGACCGGCCCTGTAAGGCTCAGCGCCAGATCGATGGTGTGGATTGCCTGGGAGATCAGAACACCGCCGCCGTCGCGCGCCAGGGTGCCGCGGCCGGGTTCGTCATAATAGGATTGCGCGCGCCACCACGGCACGGAAATTTCGCAGAGACCGAGCGCTCCGAGCGTCCCGCCATCCACAAGCTCGCGGGCTTTTTGCGATGCAGCCCGCATGCGGTGCTGGAAGATGATGCCAAGCGTGACGCCGGCCTCACGACATAGGGCGACAAGGCCGCCGGCTTCCTGCGTATTACGAGCGACAGGCTTTTCCATAAGAATGTGTTTGCCCGCCTTCGCGAGCTGTCCGACGATATCGATGCGGGCATTCGGCGGCGTTGCGATGATGGCGAAATCGACATCCGCATCGCGTGCGGCTTCCTCGACCGAGGAATAAACGACGACCTCATATCCGACGTGTTTCGACGCTTCGGCAGCCAGCGCCCTGGCGCGGCCGGAGCCGCCATCGACCAAACCCTTCAGACGAATTTTTTCCGGACTTGCCGCACAGGCGAGCACATGCGTCTTCGCCACCATTCCGGCGCCAACGATGACGCAGGTCTTGATATTTTGCATTTCGGGAGCCTCCTTCCCAATAAGCGATCATTTGCATACCGGTATGCCGGTTGTCAACACACTTGTGTTCCGGTATACCGGTTATGAAAACGCTGGAGGGTATATGCCGAAAATTCCCGTAACAGGTGGCACCGTGCCGACAATGGAACGACTGGACCTTAACCGTCCGGTCGTGGACCAGATCTATTCCGCGCTGAAATCGGCCATCCTTTCCCGGGAACTTTTTCCCGGCCAGGCGGTTTCGGAGAACGAGATCGGCCAGTTGTTCAATTCCAGCCGCACGCCGGTGCGCGAAGCGCTGAGCCGCCTGCGGGATGACGGCCTGATCGTCACCCTGCCAAGCCGTGGCACCTATGTCTCCAGATTATCGGAAAAGCACATTCGCAGCGCGCAATTCATCCGCGAGGCGCTAGAGGTCGCTGCGGTTTGCAGGCTATGCCAGATCGGCATAACGGCGGAGGCCGAGCAGGAGATCGAACACGCCCTCACCGGCCAGCGCGCAGCCATGCATCGCGGAGACAGAAAGGCTTTTCGCGTGCATGACGACCAGTTCCATAGCGCGCTTGCCGCCGCGACGGGGCTTGAGAGGCTGGAGACGCTGTTGATCCGCGAAAAGGCAGGGCTGGACCGCCTGCGCGCGCTCGCCATCACCGACGAGGCGCATATGGCGCGGCTGCTCTCCGAACACGAGGCGGTTTACGATGCGATCAAGGCCGGGGACGAAGCCCGTGCGACCGATGGTTTGCGCACGCACCTGAGACGCGTTCTCGGCATTCTTTCGCAGGTTTTCGAGAACCACCAGGACTATTTCGAATAATTCTGCGCCATCATCTTTAACGGTTCGAGCATCATGAATACGGCAAATCCTGAAAAAGCGCTCGCCATGTCGCAGGCGAAACTTCTGTGCGACACGATGAGCACGCTTGCGGAATCCCCCGTTTGGGATGAGCGGCGACAGGTGCTTTTCTGGTGCGATATACTCGGCAAGGCGGTGCGGTGCGCAGCGCTTGAGCCCGGCCTTTATCGCGAATGGGCGTTTCCCCATACGGTCTCGAGTCTCGGTCTCTGTCGGAACGGCGACCTCATCGTCGCCTGCGGCATGGATATCGTCATCCTCGATCCGGAGAGCGGCGAAACACGCCTTCTCCACTCCCTGCCGTCACCGGACGGCATTCCCTGCCGGCTGAATGACGGACGGATCGGCCCCGACGGCGCCTTCTGGGTGGGAACCATGCACAATGTGCCACTCGCGGACATGGAGCCCCATGGTGAACTTTGGCGGATCACCGAAAAAAACGCCGAGCGCATGCAGACCGGCCTGACATGCCCGAACGGCCTCGCCTTTTCCCCGGACGGCTCCATCATGTGGCAGAGCGATTCCGTCCAGAAATGGATACGCCGGCGAAAATTCGACAGCAGAAACGGCACATTCGATGAGGGCGTGCTGGTGGCCCGGATGACGGAAGAGACGGGAAGACCCGATGGCGGCTGCCTCGACAGCAGCGGCACCTATTACAGCGCAGGCGTTTCCGCTGGCTTGTTGAACGTTTTCACATCCGATGGCAAGCATGCGGAGGTGCTCGCAGCGCCCGTCCCGCACCCCACCATGCCGTGCTTCGGAGGCCCTGATTTCAGCATCCTTTTCCTGACGTCACACCGCCACAACATGTCCGAAGACCGGCTGGCGAAAGCACCATTTTCGGGCGGCGTCTGGGCGATCCCGACAAAGACGAAAGGCTTTGCCGCCTTCCGTTTTGGCGAAGGTGGATAGAGCCCGGAAACCGGGCTCAGCTCCTACTCCTCACGAAAGGCGCGGCTGATCTGGTCGGTCAACGGCTTGGCGATATAGGACAGCGCGGTCCTTTCGCTGGTCTGAATGAACGCCTCGGCCGGCATGCCCGGCACCAGCGGCGCATTGTTCAGCTTCTGCCGCTCGGAGACCGGCACGGAAATCCGCGCCAGATAATAGGAGAGACCGCTGCGCTGATCGGTGGTGATATCCGCCGCGATGCGGCTGACATGGCCTTCCAGTTCCGGCGTGACACGCTGGTTGAAGGCGGTCATGCGCAGCATGGCCTTTTGCCCCACCTGAAGCTGATCGATATCCTTCGGCACGATCTGTACCTCCAGCGCCAGCTCGTCTCCGTCAGGCACGATGAGCATGATCGGATCCGCCGGCGTCACCACGCCGCCCACCGTGTGCACGGCCATTTCATGCACCATGCCGGATTGCGGCGCAACGATATCGATGCGCTTCAGCTCGTCTTCGGCGGCAACCTTGCGCTCGACGAATTCGCCCATCTGCGCCTGTATTTCCCGCAGCTCCCGCCCGACCTCGGTGCGCAATTCCTGATCGATCTGCAGGATTTGCAGTCTGGTTTCGGTGATACGCCCTGCCGTCTGCGCCTGATAGGCGATTTTTTCGCCGCGCTCGCCGCCGAATGTCGCGGCCTGCGTCTGCAGGCTGTTCAGCCTCTGCACCGAGACGATACCCTGTTCGCGCAGGGATTTCTGCGAGGTGATTTCAGCCTCCAGCACGGCAAGGCCGTTGTCATAGGCGACTTCCTGCGCCTTCAGCCCTTCGATCTCATGTTCGAACTGGGTGATGCGTTCGGAAAGCTGTGCTTTGCGCCCTTCGCGATAGGATTTGCGGAATTCGAACAGCTTGGTCTCGCTGCGCATGGCGGAGGCGACATCGGCATCGTCTTTTCGCGCCATCAACGCCTGCGGAAAAACGAGCTCCGGCAGATCGTCGCGCTCGGCCTCCAGCCTTGCCATGCGCGCATTCAGCTCATCCAGACGCTTGGTCACGATGGCGAGATTGGCGCGGGTCTGGGTCGCATCAAGGCGCATGACCACATCGCCGGCCTTCACCCTGTCGCCCTCATTCACCAAAATTTCGCCAACGACACCGCCGCTCGGGTGCTGCACCTTCTTGCTGTAGGAATCCACAACCAGATGGCCGGAGGCGACAACCGCGCCGGCGAGATTGGTCGTCGCAGCCCATCCGCCGACGCCGGCCAGCAGCGCTACACCCGCAGCAAGGCCGGCAAAAAGATGTTTGCGGATGGAGCGGGACACATGGCTGCGCTGATCAATGTTTGACATCCGCATCTCCTTCCTGGCTGTTCTCTTCACGGACGTCTTCCAGCACCAACGCCTGGGGCTGGGTATTGGCGACGACGCGCAGCGGTGAGATCGTCTGGGCGGATGCGGTAAATCCCTTGGCCGCCTGCGCCTGCGGAACGCGCAGTACCTTCGACAGGACCTCGTCGCGCGGGCCGAAGGCCTTCATCCTGCCCTCTTCCATCATCAAAATGAAATCGACAGCACCGATGGCGCTCGGCCGGTGGGCAACGACGACGGCAATGCCGCCCCGCGCCTTGACCGAGGAAATCGCCTTGACCACGGCGGCTTCGCCTTCCGCATCGAGATTGGCGTTGGGTTCGTCCAGCACGACGATGAAGGGATCGCCGTACAGCGCGCGGGCAAGGCCGATGCGCTGGCGCTGTCCGGCGGAAAGCGCCGAACCCGCCTCGCCTATATCGCTGTCATAACCCTTTTCGAAACGCAGAATCAGTTCATGCGCACCCGCAGCCCTGGCCGCCGCGATGATGGCGTCAGGATCGGGATTATCCTCGAAACGGGAGATATTTTCACCGATCGTGCCGTCGAACAGCTCCACGCCCTGCGGCAGATAGCCGATATGGCGGCCCAGCGCCTCACGCTCCCACTGCTCGAAACTTGCACCGTCCAGCCGTACCTTGCCGGCCGCCGGCATCCACGCGCCGGTGAGAATGCGCGCGAGCGTGGATTTACCCGAACCGGAGGGACCGATGACGCCGAGCGCGTTTCCAGCGGTTACGATGAAGCCAAGGCCGGTGACGGTCGGTTTTCTTTCTCCCGGCGGAACGATGGTGACGTTTTCGATCCGCAGTTCCTTTTCAGGCTTCGGCAGGGCCGTAGCGGCGGCATTGGCCGGCATCTGCGCAAAAAGCTCCCTCAGCCGTGCCCAGCTCTGCCGGGCGGCCACGAAGGACTTCCAGTTGGAAATGGCGAGATCGACGGGCGCGAGCGCCCGGCCCATCATGATCGAACTGGCGATCATCACGCCGCCGGAGGCCTCCTGATTGATGACGAGCCACGCGCCGACCGCCAGAATGGCCGATTGCAGCACGACCCGCAAAGACTTCGCAATATTGCCGAGACCGCCGGCCACATCGCCCGCCTTGCGATTGGCGGCGAGATAGGCCTCGTTGGAATTTTGCCAGCGTTTTCCGAGCCGGCCGCCAAGCCCCATGGCCTGCACGACTTCAGCATTGCGGCGCGAGGTCTCCAGCTGCCGGTTGCGGGCCATATTCTCGACCATGGTGTCGCGGATCGGCTTCTGCGAGAAGATGTTGGTGAGGATCGTAAGGGAGACAAGCAATATAGCGCCGGCAAGCGCCGTCACGCCGATCCAGAAATGAAACAGAAAACATATGCCGAGATAAAGCGGCATCCACGGCAGATCGAAAAAGGCGGTCGGCCCCGTGCCGGAGAGAAAACCGCGCACATTATCGAGATCGCGCAGCGGCTGGAGACCGTCGCCCGGCATGCGGTTGACGAGCGGCAGGCGCACCACCGCATCATGCACCCTGCCGGAATAACGCATGTCGAAATCTTCACCGATGCGGATCAGAACGCGGGCGCGGATGATATCGAGCAGGCACTGGAAGCCGTAAAGGCCAAGCGCGAGAATGGCGAGCCCGACCAGCGTCGACAGGCTGCCGCTTGCCAGGACCCGGTCATAAACCTGCAGCATGAAGAGCGGCGACGTGAGCGCGAGTATATTGACCACGCCGCTGACGAGCGCAACGCCGAGAAATGTGCTTTTAAGGGGCGAAACAACCGCCGCAGTGAGGGACTGCGGCGGCGTCTGCTGGTGGTTTTGAAAGCCCACAGCCTGATTTTCCTTTACGCGGCAAGCGCCGATGCGCTGGCGAAAATGAAGTCCGATGCGTCGAGCACATTTGCATCGACGCCATTCAGTGTGACGGAGACGGACGTGTCTGTGGCAGAAAGGATAACGGCATTTCCATTATCGTTATACCACAACAAATCGTCCACCGAAGTTGCCCCCCAGGCGGAAACGTCAAGCGTATCCGTGCCATCCTGGTAGCCGTAGGTGCCGGTCGGGCCAGTCGCCACAACGTCGTTGCCGCCGGAGAATACGAAGGTGTCTGCGCCGGCAAAGCCGGTCAGGGTGTTGGAGGCAGCCGTATCCTCGATGACCGTGCCAGTGGCCGCGAAGTAATCATAAAAACCGGCAAGCGAACCGAAGCGGGCGAGCTGATAAACGGCAAGATCGAGAAGATCGCGGGCACCGGCAAGCGAGTAGGCGCTGTCGGGATCGATCAGCAGTTCCTGCTGGCTGACGGCGATGCCGCTGGTGGACTGGCTGTAGCCGGTGCCCAGAACGATGCTGTCGACCGAACCCGTCAGGTTGCCCTGGGAGTACTGCAGAGCGCCGCTCATGACGATGCCCTTGCCGCCGGTGCTGCCATCGCCCCACGCCTCATAGGTCGTGTTCGGATCGATGGTGGTGGTGGCGAGAGAGCTGGTCTGAGCGTCGTAGAACGCACCATATGTCGAACCGAAACCGCTCGTCCAACCGTTGAGGTAGCCGATCAGATCGGAGGAAGACTGCGTCAGTTGAATTGTGGTAGCCATAGGTGTACTCCTTTGCTGGCCAATATCGATACCTTCGTCCTGTGGCGAAGGCGTTTCATCTCCGGGACGGGCTGCAACCCAGCCCGGAGAATTTCTTCCACGGTTCAGAACTTCACGTTCATCGTCGCGATAAAGGTGCGGCCCGGCGCCGTGTAAGCGCTGGCTGCCGGGATGTATTTGCGGTCCGTCAGGTTGTTAACGGCGAAGCGAAGCGTGGCCTTGTCGTTGAAGGCATAGGAACCGTAGAGATCCACCGTCGTGTAGGGATCGGTCACCTCACGCAGATTGCCTTCCGTATCCAGCGTGCGCGACTGTGTCGGCGTAACGTGGTTGAGCCTTGCGCCCAGCGAGAATTTTTCATCGAAGAAACGCATGCCGCCATCGAGCGTCAGCTTCACCTTGGGCGCGACGTCGCCCGGCCAGGCAACGATTTCGCCCGTTGTGGTGGTCGTGCCGTTGGAAAAAACCTGCGTCTTTTCAGGCCATTCTGTTTTCAGAAAGGTTGCCGAACCGCCGATCCAGAAACTGCGGGCATCGTAATTGCCCTCGAATTCAAGCCCGCGCATATAGGTCGTGCCGTCCAGATTGACGAAGCTGGTATAGGTGCGGTCGAGCAACTGATCCGTAACGAGATAACCGAGCGCGATATAGTCCTTCACCTCGCGGCGAAAGGCAGCCATTTTGATGCGAATGGAGTCGTCGTCCAGCAGCACGCCGTCGAAGCTCATATTCGCGCCGACTTCGTAGGTCGTCGCCTTTTCGGCACGCAGGGCCTGGTTCGGAGCGTATTCGTATCCAGCGCTGTCGCCCGGACGCGCTCCAGCGAAAAATGCTTCGAGAATTGTCGGCGGACGCAAGCTCTGGGAATAGCTCACATAGGGGCGGAACCAGTCGACGGGTTTCAGCTCGATGGTGGCGGAGGGCAGCCAGGCGCTATAGGTGCGATCGATATCGACATTGTGCTCAGGGTACTCGGTGACCGGCGTATTGGTGGTTGTACCGGTGCCCGGCATGCAGTTGGCCGAGGTTGTGGGCCAGACGCGCGCAAGATAGAGGGCATAACGCGCCGCCCAGCTGGGGTTAGCGGGGGCAAAGACCTGATTGAAATAATCGAGAGCCGTATAGTGATTGCGGATCGCATCGCAGGGTACGGTCGTGGTCACCATGTAATCGCGAACGCTATAATAGGTCGCCGATCCCTTGAGACGCGACCAGTCGTAACGCACGCCGCCACTCAGCGTGATCCAATCGGCCGGCTCAAGCTCACCATTCAGGAACAGGCTGGCGACATCGCGCCGCCCGGCAGGGCTGAATGACGTGTAGCTGCTGGCGAAAGAGGGATTTTCCGCGATTTTGGCGCTCGTCGCGACGGATGTGGCAATGTCCCGGAAAGCTTCGGCCCCATAGTTCAGACTGAGCGCACCCGCCACCGTGTCAAAGCGGCTGGTATTTTCCATGCTGCCGCCGAAGCTGCGCAGACCCATATCGAGGTTCGTTTCCACCGCATATTTGCGCGCCGCCCGCAGTTCATGCGTCATATTATCGTTCAGCCACAGCGACGACTTGAAGTCGATGAGTTCGCTCTCCGGATCCCAGTCCAGCTTCGCGACGACGCTGTCGTTTCGCACGCTTTCCCGGTCGATCACCTCAGATGCGCCCTGAACGAAGTCATTCTCCTGATGCATCCAGGAAAGCGAGGCCTTGACGTCGCCGAAATCGCCTTCGCCCTTGAAAAAGGTCGACCAACCGTCGCGGCCGAGCAAATCCTTCATTGTGAGCGCGGTGCTGCGGGCCTCGCCTTTTGTGCCGACCTTGTATTCATCCATGATCGTGCGGCTGTAGCCGGCGACGAAGGAGAGAGGACCATCCGGCGAGCGAACGGCGCCGAGAACCGAGCCCTGAAAATCATAACCATTGGTGCCGCGGGAAATATTCACTTCCCCGCCCTTGTTTTCACCCTCTGCAATCAGGTCGTCGGCGCTGACGGTTCGGAACTCGACCTTGCCGCCCAGAGAGCCGGCATTGCCTGAGCGCGCATTGGTTATTTTCTCGATCTCGACGGCACGGATGAAAGCGACATCGACATAACCCTGCCCGGCGCTTGCGGTGTAGCTGGTGGCGCCGCCAAATGCCGCACCACGCTGCGCATTCTGCCGCGCCCCGTCGATGGAGACGACCACGCGGCCGCTTTCCTGCAAACCGCGCACATTGGGCGAAACGGTCGGGAAGCTGCCATTGCCCTCGCCGGCATAAACACCGGAAACCCGATTGAAAACATCGCGCGTGTTGCGCACGCCTGCCGACTGGATCGCCTCACGGCCGACCACGCTGACACTGGCGGGCGTCTCATAAACCCAGTCAGGCGTCCCCTGATAACCGGAACCGGCAATGGAGTTGCGCCCGGTCTTGCCGGTCAGGGTAATGGTTTCCAGAACCGTCGTACCCTCCGCCGCGGAAAGATCGACGGTCGATTGCCCCGTGCCGATGACGACGGTTCTGCCATTGCCGGCGATACGGAAATTGACGCCCGTTCCCGCCAGCAACCGCGACAGCGCCTCCCGCGCCGTGAAACTGCCGGTGACGGCATTGGTGCGCACATTTCCGGCCGCCGGCGTGGCAAGCGTGACCTGAAGGCCGGATTGCCGCCCGAAAGCACCCACGACCGATGACAGCGACTGGGCGGGAATATTGAACGGCCGCGTCGCCCCCTGCTCGCCGCCTGGACGCTGGGAATTGGCGGTGTTAGCTCCGGTCTGGGCCAGAAGGGGCGTCGCGAATGAAACGGCGACCGCCGTTGTCGCCAGCAGCATGGCCCTGCGAGCCTGCTTTGCTGCTTTTTCCCCTGAACCGGTCTTGCATGTCTGGAGGCGCATATTGCTTCTGTCTTCCTGTCTTTCGCTCCGGATATATCTTGACCGGATTACTCAACAAAAAGACGATTGCCTCGTCGATTTTTTTCAGGCTTTTAGAAGAAATTTTATAAGCTTCTGAAAATAAATATGATTTTTTGTTGCGGACTGTTTCAGAAGCGGGTGATGATGCGCGCGCCGCCGCCAATCGCATGCACCTTGCCCTTGTAGGGTTCGACCAGGGCCTCCAGCGCGCGATCCGGGTCGCGCAGATCGTAAAAGCCCGTCACCCTCTGCTCGGCAAGCCGCTTGTCGGCCATGGTCAGCCATGCCGGATGGTAGCGCTGGATCTGCTCCACGACCGAGCCTATCGTCGCATCGACCACATAGAGTTCGCCGTTGCGCCAGCCGCCAATATCCTCGACGGAAACAGTCTCTTTGCGGATTGCGCCCGAAGCGTCGACAATCAGCATCTCGCCCGGCACCAGCCGCGTTGGCGGCGCATTGCGGAAAGACGCCTCCACGGAACCGTGCGCCAGCGCCACCTGGGTTACGCCATCCGTCAGGTCGACGTCGAAAGCCGTGCCCAGCACCTGAACGGTCACGTTTTTTGCCTCCACGACGAAGGGACGCGTTTTATCCGGCACGACGTCGAAAAAGGCTTCCCCCTTCAGCACCGTCACATTGCGGCGGCCATTCGTGAAATCCGTTGACAGCGCGCTCGCGGCGGCAAGCTGCACTTTGCTACCGTCTTCGAGGATGATCGTGCGGCTTTCGGCGGTTGTGGTCTGATAGTCCGCCTCCAGACGAACGAAAAATGCCGGAACGAACAGTACCGCAAGACAGAGGGACGCCGCCGCCACAGCCGCGCCGGCATAATGCCGCACGGACCAGCGCCGCCGCTGCGGCTTTATCGCGGCCTTGCCGGGCAGATGCGGTGCATCTTCCCAGAGGTTCTTGAATTCCGGCTCTACCAGGCCGAGATTGCGCCACGTCTTGCATGTCCGTTCCCAGGCGAGACGGTTTGCCGGCGCTGCCGCCAGCCATTGCTCGAATTCCGCCTTCAGCCGCGGCTCCGCCGAGCCAAACTGCAAGCGCAGCAGCCAGTCGGCCGCCTCCTCCGCCTTACCGGTCGGCAATTCAATTTTTTTCTCTGGATCAATGGTCATTGAACCGGGCCAGTTCCTTTGCGGGGCGGAGGAGAAGCGTCGTCTTCTGCATTGCTATAAAGACGTTTGAGGAAGAGATTTTTTTCACAAGGCAGGACAATCGGGACTATTTTACTTCATTTCTTTGGTAATCGCGGCAATGCTGCCCTTGATCAGACGATGTGCGCTGGCCACGGACACGCCAAGGTGACGCGCAATCTCTTCCATATTGTAACCACCGAATCTGTGCATTTCCAATGCCACCCGCGCCTGAACCGGCAGGCCGGCCAAAATAGTCCGCATCTGGCGAACTTCGTCGCAGAAAAGGGCATGCTCTTCCGGCGTACCATTGTCCTGCGGCACACCCCAGAACGGCGTATCGTCCGGCCGTTCCCGAAGGTCCTGGCGGCTGCGCCGGCGATTGTCGAGCGCAAGATTGCGAACGATGCGGAAGAGATAGGATTTGAGATTGGAAGGATTGCCGGAGGCCTCCGGAACGAATTTCAGGAATGCTTCCTGAACCACGTCCTCCGCATCCGCCCGCGACCCCAGAATGAGGGTGGCGTATTTGATCAGGTCGACCCTATGCGCGACGTAAGCGTTATAACGCTTGTCATCTTCCCGTATGCCCATGTCTCAACCGAGAGAAATTTCAAGGATCGACGAGACCTGCCGCCCCCCGAATGGCCGCACAGCTCTGCCGCTCAAAGCTCTAGCATCCAAACCGTGGATCGAACAGATATTTCATGATTATTATTATCAAGAATTTGTGCGGGCTGCGGCTCATGCAACAGCCTGTGCGTGACGGACCTGCGGACCCGACACCGGACGCCGCCGGGTATTGACGTGTCAGAGTCTCTTCGAGAAAACGAGGACGAATATGACATGAGAAGCCCTATGGCGGGAAATCAAATCAATGACCTATGATGCTCTCAAAATCCCCAAGTTCCTTAGCGTGTTGACTGTGTTGGTCACGGGGCTGCTCTCTGGCTGCGCGAGAATCCCACCGGTGTTTTCGGACGATGGCGCGACAATTTCATTCAAGGGTGAAAAGTTTAAGTACCGTGCTCCCGGTCACGCCGAAGCGTCCTGCAAATTTGACGATCAGAGAAAATTGGCAGTTTGTGACAACGGCCTAACCTCCAGGTTGGTAGTGGCCGGGCTTCCCTTCCATGGCGTCGTATTAGTTGAATTCGACGGGCGGATTTTTAGGCCCACGGAACATCCCTAAACGATTGAGCCGTTCAAAAGCTGATCACCGCAATGACGCCAATCCTTAGAACCAGCACCGTTCTTGGATGGACACTCAGATGGCCCCGTCGACAATGACCATGGGTCTGCCCTGCGAGCAGGGCTCGATACGGGCATCGATGCGATAGATATCGCGCAGCATCTCCGGGGTTATAACCGCCTCCGTGCTGCCGCTCACCACCATTTCACCGCGCGCGATAACCATCGTATTTGCGCAATAACGAAGCGCGTGGTTGAGGTCATGGAGAGCGATCAGCACGATCATGCCGGTCTTCTGCGCCAGATCGGTAACGAAGCCCAGAACCTCGATCTGCCGGTGAAGATCGAGCGCAGACGTCGGCTCGTCCATCAGCAGCACTTCCGGCTTTCGCGCGAGTGCCTGCGCCAGCGAAACAAGCTGCCGCTGACCGCCCGACAATTCGCCAAGCCCGCGGAAAGCAAGGTCATGGATTTTCAGCGCCTTGAGAATGGCGTCGATCTCGAACAGCTCATCGTCATGGACCCGCCAGCCGCCGCCCTGCTTGGCGGAAAGAAGCACGGATTCATAGACGGTCAGAACGGCATTGGCGCCGGTATCCTGCGGCATGTAGCAGATGGCGCGGTTGCCGCGAGCCGTATCGGAGAGCTCGACCAGTCCGGGACCGGAAATCAGGCTGGCGATACGTTTGAAAAGCGTGGACTTGCCGGCGGCATTCGGGCCGATCACGGCCGTCACACTGCCGCTTTCCAGCGTATCGATGCCGACCTTGGAGAGAACCGTGATGCGCCCATAGGCGGCGCCGACATCTTTCAGTGCGAGCGCTACCATGCGCGCCTCCTGTTGCCGAAAATAAGCGCGAAGAAGAACGGAACACCGACGAGCGCCGTGATGACGCCGATAGGCAGAATAGCGCCTGGAATGAGAATCTTGCTGATGACCGAGGTTGCCGACAGAAGCAGCGCGCCGCAGATCACCGAGCCGGGCAGGAAGAAACGCTGGTCCTCACCCACCACCATGCGGGCGATGTGCGGACCGACCAGCCCGACGAAACCGATTGTGCCGACAAAGGAAACCGGAATGGCCGCCAGCAGGCTGACCGTCAGCATGGTCGTCAACCGCAGCCGCCGGACATTGATGCCCATGCTGGCCGCCTTGTCATCGCCGAGCCTGAGTGCCGTCAGCGCCCAGGCATTGCGCATGAACAACGGCACGGTGACGAGGAGGATGGCGGCGGTGATATAGACCTTGTCCCAGGTCGCCTTCGTCAGGCTGCCCATGGTCCAGAAAACCACGGCGGCAAGCGCCTGTTCGGAGGCCAGATATTCGAGCAGCGACAGCGCCGCATTGAAGGTGAACACCAGCGCGATGCCAAGCAACACGATGGTTTCGACCGTCACTCCGCGAAGCGTCGAGGCGAAATGGATGAAGAGAGCCGCGACCATGGCCATGATGAAGGCGTTGATCGGCACCATGTAATGCACGGCGCCCGGAAAGATCGCCACGCCGCCAACCAGCGCCAGCGCCGCACCGAAGCTTGCCGCCGCCGAAATGCCGAGCGTGAAGGGGCTGGCGAGCGGGTTCGACAGGATGGTCTGCATCTGCGCCCCCGCAACCGAAAGCGACGCTCCGACGGTCACCGCCATCAGCGCGATCGGCATGCGAATATCCCAGATCACCACCCGAAGCTGGTTTCCCACGGCGGCCGGATCGGCAATCGTCGCCAGAACCTCGGAGAGCGTGTAGCGCGCCGGACCGAGCGCCATGTCGGCGGCCATGCTGAAACACAGCGCGATAAAAAGCCCGAAGAGGATGATTATCCTGCGCGCGGCAAGGGCGCGATATTGATCGCGCCCACTGATGCCAACCGCGCTTTCATTCACCGAACTCATTGGTTCAAACCTTTTTCGAGCGAGGCGAAATAGCCCGGCTTGTAGGTGACGGGGAGGAATTTGCGGTGAAACTCCTCAAAATTCTTTTCCGGATCGAGATCGGCGAAGAGATCGGGATGGAACCACTTGGCGAATTGCTGGATCGGGAAGAATTCGTAGGGCGCGCCATAGAACTGGTGCCAGACGGCATGGACATTGCCTTGCTTCACGGCCTTCAGTTCCGGAAACGGCGTGCGCTTCATCAGATTGGCCAGCCGCTCACGGGAGAGAGCCATATCCGCCCCGCGTCCGACAGGAACGAACTGGTTGATGTCGGATTCGGCGGCCCAGTTGGAGCCGGTGACGATGACGTGGTCAGGATCGGCAACGACGAGCTGTTCGGGATCGAGATCGCCGAAGGTCGTCTTGATGATGCCGTCGGCGATGTTGTGGCCGCCGGCAAGATCGACCATCGCGCCGAAATTGACGGGTCCGAAAGTGCGGCAGCAATTGTTTTCGCCGGAAATGCCGGGCGCGCGTTCGATGAAGACGTTCGGTCGCTTCAAGTCCTTGACGCTGGCGAGCCGGTCGGTCACGCGGGCGATTTCGGCACGGCGATAGGCGATGAATTCCTTCGCCCGCTCTTCGGCGCCGAAGAGTTTGCCGAGAATTTCGACCGAGGCTTCGCTGTTCTTTTCAGGATCGATGCGGAAATCGAGATAGATGATCTTGATGCCGGCGGCGGCGGCCTTTTCTTCGAAACCGCTCTCCTTGGCGGATTTCTCCGCTTCCAGATTGAGGGTGATCACATCGGGCGAGAGGGTGATGGCCGTTTCCAGGCTGAAATCGCCCTGCGGCACATAACCGAAGCGCGGCAGTTTCTCGATCTGCGGAAAACGCTCGACATAGGCGGTGTAGCTGTCGGGGTCCTTCTTGAGAAGATCGTCACGCCAGCCGACGATGGTGTCGAAGGTCTTGTCGCCCTTGAGCGCGGCAATGACATGCACCTGGCGCGCCTCACCGACGATGACGCGTCTGGCCGGCAAATCCAGCTCGACTTTACGTCCAGTGACATCGGTAATCTCAGCCGCCAGAACCGGCACGGCGAGAAGGGAGAAAGCCAGCACCGCAAGATGCCTGAGAGCGTTGAGCCGCATGAGCAGTCCTCATTGAGTTCCAAAACAAAGCGATAAAGCCGCATGGCTGCGGCTTTATCCATCGGTCGGACGGCGCTCCCCTTCACCGTCCCTTTATTACCTGGCGTCCTTCAGCGAAACGAAGTAGCCGGGCTTGTAGTCGAGCGGCAGGAAGCGGGCATGCAGTTCCTTGAAGGTCGCCTCGGGGTCGAGGTCCTTGAAGAGGTCCGGATGCAGCCACTTGGCGATTTCCTGAACGGCCACGAACTGATAGGGATTGTTGTAGAACTGATGCCAGATGGCGTGGACATTACCGTCCTTCACCGCCTGCACGCCGGTGAAAGCCGGCGCTTGGTCAGGTTTTCAAGCTTGCGATGGGCTTCCTTCAAATCCGCGCCATAACCGACGCCGACCCAGTTGCCGCCCGGAACATAACCGTTCCAGTTGCCGCCGGTGATGATGATCTGCTCCGGGTTGGAGGCAATGATCTGTTCCGGATTGACGGTGCCGAAAGTGCCGGGAATGATGTCCTTGGCCATGTTGATGCCGCCGGCAAGCTCCACCATCTTGCCGAAGTTCTCGTTGCCGAAGGACATGCAGCAATCGTCGGAATAACCGCCGGCGCGCTCCATGAACACCACAGGCTTCTTCGGATTGGCCTTTTCGAGCGTATCGGTGACCTTGGCGATGGAGTCGGCGCGGAACTTGATGAAGTCCTCGGCGATCTTCTCCTTGCCCGTAAGCTGGCCCATGAGGCGCATGCTCGGCTCGGTATTTTCCATCGGCTTTTCACGGAAATCGACGTAAACCAGCGGAATGCCGACCTTTGCGAGCTTTTCGATATAGCCCGCTTCTTCGGTCGCCGTCTTGGCGTCGATATTCATCAGGATCACGTCAGGCTTCAGGGCAACAGCCTGTTCTATGTCGAAAGTGCCGTCCTTCATGCCGCCGAAAGTCGGCAGCTTGGCGATCTCCGGATACTTGGCGAGATAGGCAGCATAGGTTTCCGGGTCGGCTTTCGCCAGATCGTCGCGCCAACCAACCACGTGCTGGAAAGGGTTTTCCTTGTCGAGTGCAGCCAGGAAATAAATCTGGCGGCCTTCACCGAGGATGACGTGCGATACCGGCACATTCACCTCGACATCGCGGCCCGTCACATCCTTGACGGTGACCTTTTCGGCGAATGCAGGCCATGCGGCGGATACGAGAAGGCCAAGGGCAAGTGCCGCAGATTTGGCTGAGATGCGCATCGGATATTGCTCTCCAGTGTTGACTGGCGCGGCTGTATTATTTTCTGACTGTACTAGTCAACATTTATGTTTTAGAGCCATTCTTAACTGAGCGGTACATGAGTTGAAGACCGATGATCGACACAATCCAATATGGCAAAAACGACAGTCTAAGAGACGAAATCAAATCCTACTGGTCCGGCCGCGCCGCGACTTTCGACCTTTCCCCCGGACATGAAATTTTTTCCGAAGACGAGCGCGAGGCCTGGCACGCGCTTATCCTGAAACATCTCGGCCGCGGAGAAGGCCGCAGGGCGCTCGATCTTGCCAGCGGCACCGGCGTCATCTCGCACCTGATGGACGATCTCGGTTTTCAGGTCACCGGCATGGACTGGTCGGAAACCATGCTGGCGCTTGCCCGTGAAAAAGCGAAAAGCCGTGGCCGCAGCATCCGCTTTTTCGTCGGCGATGCCGAAAACACGATGGAGCCGGATGAAAGCGCCGATGTCATCATCACCCGTCATCTGGTCTGGACGCTGGTGGACCCGCAGGCAAGCTTCGCCGAATGGTTCCGCGTTCTGAAACCGGGCGGACGGCTTCTGATCGTCGACGGCGATTTCGTGAATACCGGCTGGCGCGAAAAACTGGTGAAGAAACTGGCGGCCAGCCTCGAAAGCATCGGCCTCGTCAAACCGGACCAGCCGCACAAGCCGGCAGACCCGGAAAACACCTTCAACAGCATTCTTTCCCGCGTTTATTTTTCGAAGGGCGCAAGGGCCGGCGATGTCGCGGCGCTGTTGCGTGCGACCGGCTTCGAACCTGTCGCAATCGATCAGGACCTTCAGGCCATTCACCGCGCCCAGGCGAAAAATTTCAGCCTGCTGAAAGGTATTCTGCGCGGGCTGCAGCATCGTTATGCTGTGTGCGCAGTGAAGCCGGACGTTTCCGGAAAGGCGTGAGGGAAACCATAGCCGCCTTCACTATCCGCATATACTACGTCATCCTCGGGCTTGTCCCGAGGATCTGCCAACGTGTCGTAAAATCAATCGGTTGCAGATGCTCGGGACAGGCCCGAGCATGACGGAGGGAAGGTCTGCGGACTTTGCAAGCACCCTTCCGGACGATCTGAACCGCCTCTCAAGACTTCCGCCGACACCTCATTTTCCCGCCCGCTCGAATAATTCCTCCAAGCGCGGCTTCGCCCGGCCGGGCACATCCACCGTCCGGTAGCTTTGCGGCAGGGTCGCCTCGCCGACCTTGATCAGCATGACCATGCCCATGCCGTAATGCGGCGAGCATTTGATGCCGTAAAAGCCCGGTTTTTCGAAACCGGTCTCGAATTCATCGTTGATCCGGCTTTTGAAGCCTTCGACACCTTCAGGAACCATGCCGTCAATGATCGCGGCATTGTGGCTCTTGTGGGTGGGCACGAAGCGCACGCGGTCGCCGGGGGCGATTTCCAGAAAGTCGGGTTCGAACACCATCGGGCCTTTTTCTCCCCGGTTCAGCATTTTCACCTCGAAGGTCTCGGCGGAAGCATGAAAGGGAAAACCCATGCTTATCGCCACGGCAATCCCGGCAAAATTCAGCAATTTCATCATCGTGCCAGCACTTTCCTTGCATGCTCGGCCCGCCCATGGGCCGGCAGAAAACGAATATGGGAAAAGCCGCCCTCATCCGTGGTGACAACGCATTCCACCCCGAAGACGGCGGCTATTCTCGCCGGTGTCAGAACCTCGCGCGGCGGACCGACCGCAATCATCTCGCCCCGATGCATGATGGCGACCCGGTCACAGAACATGGCGGCGTGATTGAGATCGTGCAGCGCCGCCACAACGGTCAGACCCTGCCGGCGCACCAGATCGAGCAGGCCGATCTGATGACCGATATCGAGGTGATTGGTCGGTTCGTCCAGAAGCAGGATATGCGGCTCCTGCGTCAATGCGCGGGCGATATGCAGGCGCTGGCGTTCGCCGCCGGAAAGATGGTGCCAGTTGCGCTCCGCCTTGTCGGCCATGTCGACATTGGCAAGTGCTGCATCAACAATGGCGTCATCCTGCTGCGACCAAGCGGAAAGCGGCCCGAGATAGGGCGTGCGCCCAAGCTCCACCGCCTGCCGTGCGGTGATCCGTTCGGTAGTTTCGGCCTGCTGCTCCACGAAGGCAAGCCGGCGGGCAAGGTCTCGCCGTCCCAATGAGGCAAGCGGCTCATCCCCGAGCGTAACGTGCCCCCGGCGCGGCTTGCGAATGCCTGCCAGCATGGAAAGCAGCGTGCTTTTGCCGGAACCGTTCGGTCCGATGATGCCGAGAAACTCACCCGAACCGACATCGAGCGAGACCCCACGCACGATATCGATATTGCCGGCATGGAAATTCAGGTCGTGAGCGGATAACTTCATGGACGCCCCCTCTTCTGCCCGAGGATGAAGGCAAAGGCGGGCGCGCCGACGAGCGCGGTGATGACACCGATCGGCAGCACCTGCCCCGGAATGACAATGCGCGAGAGAATATCCGCGACGATCATGAAAACCGCGCCGGTCAGCGCCGTCACCGGCAGCAATATGCCATGGCGAACGCCGACGAAGATGCGCGCAGCATGCGGAATGACGAGGCCCACGAAGCCGATGGAGCCGACCAGCGACACCATCGCAGCCGTCATGATCGCCGAAACGGAGATCAGCACCGCATAGACCCAGCGCACCGGAATGCCGAGCGAGGCAGCAGCCTGACCGCCGAAGGCGAAGGCATCGAGCGCCCGGGCGTACCAGAGACACACCGCAAGTCCCGCAAGACTGACCGGCAGCGCCAGCCAGACATCCGGCCAGCGCACGCCCGAGAGGTTGCCCAGCAGCCAGAACATGATGCCGCGCGCCTGTTCGGCATTGGCGGATTTGGTGACGATGAAAGAGGTCATGGCATTAAACAGCTGCGACCCGGCCACCCCTGCCAGAATGATGGCGCTGTTGCCGTGTCCCGCCCGCACCGCCAGAAGACTGACCAGCGAAAACGCGACGAAGGCACCGATGAGCGCCCCGGCCGGCATCGTCAGGAACCCCGCTCCGAAGCCAAGCAGCGCGACAGCGACGGCACCGGTGGAGGCGCCAGCGGAAATGCCGAGAATATAAGGATCGGCAAGCGGATTGCGCAGAAGCGATTGCAGCACCGCCCCGGCCAGCGCCAAAGAAGCGCCGCAACAGGCGGCGACGACCGCGCGGCTGAGACGATAACTCCAGACGATGCCCTCATCCAGCGGCTCCAGCGGATAGGCCGCATGGAAGACGCGGTTGGCGATTGTTTTCGCCACGACGTCGAAAGGAATGGCGGTCTCGCCGATGGCCGCCCCGGCCATCAGCGCGACGAGCAGCAGTGCGAGCGCGGCAAAAGCCAGCCCTACTCTGCCGAGAGGGATGGAAAGACCGTTCACTTCGCGAGGCCGGCAGCCGAAATCGCCTCGGCCAGCGTTTCGATGCCTTCAATGGTGCGAATGGTCGGGTTCATCGCCTGCGCGTCCATCTCGAACACATGTCCTTCCTTGACGGCTGGCATGATGCTGGCCACGGGATCGGTGGCGAGGAACTTCAGCTTGACGGCGACATCATCGGCGGGGAAACGGCGGCGATCCATCTTGCCGGCAACGATGATGGACGGATTGGCCTTGGCGATGGTTTCCCAGCCGACGGTCGGCCATTCTTCATCGCTTTCGATGACGTTCTTTAAGCCCAGCGCGGACATGATGTAGCCGGGAGCGCCATTGCGGCCGGCCACATAGGGATCGATATCCAGCTCGGCGCTGGAGAACCAGAAGACAGCCGAAAGCTTGCCATTTGCCGAGGCGATCTTGGCGCGGGCGGCTTCTTCACGCTTTTTCAGGTCGGCAACGACCTCTTCACCGCGATCCTGCACGTTGAAGATTTTGGCGAGATCGCGGATTTCCTGGTAGATCAGATCCATGGTGAAGACGGTGTTGCGCACGCCGTCGCCGCCGCCGGAATTGTCCTTGCCCATGCAATCGGCGGGCGAGGTATAAACGGGAACGCCAAGCTCGGCGAATTGCGCCGGTGTTCCGACAACGCCTTCCGGGCCGATCTGCCACTGAAACTGCGTCGTCACGAGGTCCGGCTTCTTGCCGATGACCGCCTCGAAGCTCGGATCATTGTCAGCCAGACGCTCGACCCTGGCATTGGCCTCTTCGTAGCCCTTCAGAACCGGACCGATCCACAGCGCCGTGCCGACCACCTTGTCGGCGAGGCCGAGGAGGTAAAGAACCTCGGTCGTGCTCTGGCCGACGGACACGGTGCGGGCGGGCGCCTGCTTGAAGGTGATCTCCTGACCGCAGCTGTTGATCGTCAGGGGATAGGTGGTTTCGGCAGCATTGGCGCCGGCGAGAGGCAAAGCCGCAAGCGCAGCGGCCAGAAAACCGGCATGGACCGGCAGGCGTCTAGAATGAAACATGTGTTCTCCAGTCGAAAGTAAATCTTATTCCAGAGCAGCAGGCGTCAGAACGCGCAGCAACAGCGGGACGTCTTGTACGGAGAACGGCAATAGGACGCAAACGAAATGTTATGAAATAACATTACAATCTCCTCCTCCGGGCTTCCCCGCCCGTAACGATGGTTTATATTTCGACGGCAGGTCTCCTGGCTCACGGATTTGCGTCACTCATCTGCCTTCCCGCATTCTGGAGAATACAGTGGCATAACGCCTTGAAGCGTCACGGGGATGAACGACAATCCGCTTACAGTTGCGGGGGCAGCCACGGCATTGGGCGAAAAAGATCGCCCGCACCATGTTCCCTATTAATCCCTTCGCCTTTCGGCTGCAGGAACCGTCGCTTTCTCACATAAGGGGCAAGAGGCGGGGCGTCAATTGCGATAGTGCCGCACCTCAGCACAAAGACGGGCTTGCCAGGGCGAAAATCTTTGCGGAACCGGAGCCTGCCGGTTGCGGCGCGCCTTTCGACATGGCGGTGAGCGTTTCGATCCCCACCAGCCCGGATTGCGTCAGAAACTCGGTCAGAAGACCGCTATCCCGCACGGTATCGAGACGGACAAGCTGATCGTCGAGATCGGAAAAATGTCGCCTCACCAACGCAATCGCATCCGCCTCGTCACCGGCGATGACCGGGCCGACAATATGGCCCCGCCCCGCCGCACGCCGCAATGCAAAGGCGGCAAGACGATCAGCCTCGAACAGGCCGTAACCCGTATTTTCCTGAACAAGGCGTTGCAGGACGCCCCGGCGCGAAACACCGAAAGCCGCCCGATCCAGATCCACCACGGCGGACAAATGATCCCAGGACAGCGGCTCGATTCTCTGCTTTCTTGCAAGCGTCGGCATCTCGGCAGGGCAACGTGCCTTGCCGCGCAGGAGATGTACTTTCTCCGTATCTCCGGCAAAACCCAGCCGTGCGAAAAGCCGTCGTGAGGCTTCCGTGGCGTTCAACCGCAGGGCGGCGTCGGGGTAGCCCGCGATGAGTTGGCCCACCAGCCACGGTGAAACGCCTTGCCCCTGCAAACGGGGAGAAACGATGACCATGCCGACCGTCGCGAAAGCCTCATCATAAGGAAACAGCATTGCCGTTGCGACAACACGATCGATCTCGTCAAGCGCGGCAAGGCCGACCCCGCACTGCCGCAGGAAACACCATTCGTTTGCGTGATATCGCCATCCGACAGCCATGGACAACGCATGCAGATGATCGGCCTCCACATCGGCGATATCCACTGTCCGCAACTCGAAACTATCGACTTTGAGCAGCTCCATGACAAACGGCTCTCATTCCCTCCGGCGCGGAACCTAGATCCCGGCAGCCCAGCTCACGACATCCGAAGATAACCAGCCTCGCCAGCAGGAATTTTCCGAAAGCGCTGGAAGGACACAACAATCTACTGAAATCACCCGTATTTCAGCAGATAAACGCCGCAGGCCGCTCTAAGCTTTTCGGCGTTGAAGCGACGGAGACAGCCATGAACGCAATCGACATTCTGGAGCGTCTTGTCGGCTTCCCGTCGGTGGTCGGAACCGCCAATGGCGACATCGCAGGATGGATCGCCGATTATCTGGAAAGCCACGGCGCAAAAGTATCGCTGCTTGCCGGCCCGGAAGGCGACCGCGCCAATCTCTTTGCCAGCTTCGGCCCGACCGATGCCAGCGGATACATCCTTTCCGGCCATATGGATGTGGTGCCTGCCGGTGAGCCGGAATGGTCCTCCGGTCCCTTTACGCTGAGAACCGAAGGCGAGCGTCTCTACGGACGCGGAACCACCGACATGAAAGGGTTTCTGGCCACGGTTCTCGCCGCAGCACCGGCATTTTCACGCATGGCGCTGAAGCGGCCCATTCACATCGCCTTTTCCTATGACGAGGAGGCGGGCTGCCGTGGCGTTCCGCATCTCATCGCCCGCTTGCCGGAACTATGCGCAAAACCGGCGGGCGCAATCATCGGCGAACCGAGCAATCTGCGCGCCGTGCGCGCCCACAAGGGCAAGGCCGCCGCACGCATCGCCATTCGCGGCCGCTCCGGTCATTCCTCGCGGCCGGATCAGGGCGTGAACGCCATTCATCTGATGACCGGCATCATGGCAAAGGCGGTCGAGACCGCACAGGCTCTCACCCAGGGGCCTTTCGAAGCGACGTTCGAGCCGCCCTATTCCTCCCTGCAGATCGGCACGGTGAAAGGCGGACAGGCGATCAATATCATCCCCGATCTCTGCGCCATCGAACTGGAGGCGCGGGCGATTGCTGGTGTATCGCCGGTCGCCCTGCTCCAGCCGGTGCGCGACGGCGTCGAAGCGCTCGCCGCCGAGGGCATCGACATAGAATGGACGCCGATGAGCGATTATCCGGCGCTGTCCCTTGCCGCCGATGCACCGCTCGTGAAGCTTCTGGAAGAGTTGACCGGCGCGCCGTGCATCGCCGCCGTCAGCTATGGCACGGAGGCCGGGCTTTTTCAGGCGGCCGGCATCGACGCCATCATCTGCGGCCCGGGCGATATCGGCCGCGCCCACAAGCCGGACGAATTCATAACGGCCGGCGAACTTTCGGCCTGCCAGTCAATGCTGGAAACACTGGCGAACCGCTGCACGGTTTAAACCTTCGGAACCACGGATTTCAGATGACTTTCTTCTTCAATTCCGACGCGAAGCGCGGCGAGATTTTCCGGCAGGCCCTGGCCCGCGAGCTGCCGGAACTACCTTTTTCGATGGATGCCGAAAGCGTCGATCCGGATGCGGTTCGGTACCTCATCACCTGGACCGTGCCTGATGATATCGGCCGCTACCGCAATCTCGAAATCCTGTTTTCCATCGGTGCGGGCGTCGATCAGTTCCACATCGACACCGTCCCTGCGCATGTGAAGGTCGTGCGCATGGTGGATGAAGGCATCATCCGCATGATGCAGGAATATGTGAGCCTCGGCGTGCTTTCGCTTCACCGCAACCTGCCGGTCTATTTGAAGCAGCAGCGCCAGCAACTCTGGAAGGCCCTGCCGCAGCGTCAGGCGGAAGACTGCCGGGTGGGCGTTCTCGGCCTCGGCATGTTGGGCGTTGCCGCGCTGGAGCGGCTGAAACCCTTCGGTTTTTCGCTTTCCGGCTGGAGCCGTTCACCGCGCGAGATCGAAGGCGTGACCTGCCATCATGGCGAAGCCGGATTGTCCACGATCCTTTCGACCAGCGATATTCTTGTTTGCCTGCTGCCGCTGACCGACGAAACGACGGGGCTTCTGAATGGCGAACGCCTGGGGATGCTTCCCGAGGGTGCGGGGCTGGTTCACGCCGGGCGCGGCAAACAGCTCGACCACGACGCCCTCATCGATGCGCTGGACAGCGGCAGGCTTTCGGGTGCCGTGATCGACGTCACCGATCCGGAACCGCTTCCGGAAGACCACGCCTTCTGGACGCATCCGAAAATTCTCCTGACGCCGCACATCGCCAGCGTCACCCAGCCGCATTCGGCAGCACGCACCGTTGTCGAAAACATCAAACGATACCAGTCCGGCCTCGAGCCGCTCGGCCTCGTCGACCGCAATCGCGGATATTGATCATCCCGTTCCAGGAAAGGACACCCATGCCGCTTCTCAAGACCATCGACACGCACCCCGCCTTCGAACCGAAAGCCTCCAAGGCCCTGCCGGAACGCCTCATTTCCGGCGATCCGTCCTTCAAGACCTGGCCGCTGGACGAAGCCCGCAACGGCACCGTCCACACCGGCATCTGGGAAGCAACGCCAGGCGAAAGCCGTTCGATCAAGGGCGAAACCTTCGAATTCTGCCATATTCTCGAAGGCGTCATCGAAATCACGCCGGAAGGCGGCGCACCGCTGCGTTATACGGCTGGCGACAGTTTCGTCATGAAGCCGGGCTTCGTCGGCGTGTGGAAAACCATTGAAACCGTGCGCAAGATCTATGTTACGGTGAACGGATGAACTGGGAACCGGCCATTTTCGAAATCACCCGCGACGGCTATGTGCTGAGCACCGATCCGGCACGGGTGGATTTCGATCTGGTCCATGATTTTCTCGCCCGCGATTCCTACTGGGCGCAGGGAATGACCGCCGACCGGCTGAAGCGGGCGCTTTCGCATTCGCTGCCGGTCGGCGTTTACGCCCCCGACGGTTCCATGGCCGCCTTCGCCCGTCTGGTGACGGATTATGCCGTTTTCGGCTATCTGCGCGATGTCTTCACAGTGGAGGATCATCGCGGTCGCGGCCTTGCGTCCTGGATCGCCACCGAGATACGCAAACACCCGGAGCTTTCGACGATATCGAGCTGGATGCTGGCGACCCGCGACGCCCATGGCGTTTACGAAAAGGCCGGCTATCGCGCAGCACCTCATCCCGAATATTACATGACGGTGCCGAAACCCGGCGAGGGCTGAACAACCCTCCCTACGGGGCCACCCCGGCCATCCTCATAACCTGGGGCTATGACCCTTATCCCATAAATGCTTGGCCCTTTTCCGGTCCCGATGACAGCATCGTCCGCACTGGAAAAGGAGACGGAAGAGATGGGATATCGCATTGGCGTCGATGTGGGCGGGTCGTTTACGGATTTTGCCGTGTTCGACGATGGGACCGGCGCGCTTTCCACCCTGAAGGTGTTTTCCCGCCCCGATGCGCCCGGAGAAGAAATCCTTCTCGCGCTCGATACGCTGAAAAAGCGCGACGGCATCGAAGCGAAGGACGTTTCCTATTTCACCCATGGCACCACCGTCGGCGTCAACACCGTGATCCAGCGCAACGGCCAGAACGTCGCGCTGTTCACCACCGAAAACTTCGAGGACGTCCTGGGCGTTGCACGCCTGAAAATTCCGCAGATCCACAATCTCTATTCCGTGCGGCCGGAACCGCTCATCCCGCGCGAACGGGTTTTCGGCATAGCCGAGCGCATGCTGGCGACCGGCGAGGTAAAGCTCGCTCCGAGCGAAGAGAATGTGGCGCAGGCTGTCGCCGGCGCCCTTGCAGCCGGTTGCGACGGCATCGTGCTCGCCTTCCTGCATTCCTACCGCAATCCCGAAAACGAACGGGCCGTGAAGGCGATGATCGAACACATCGCGCCGCAATTGCCGGTGGTCTCCTCTGCCGAGACATGGCCGATCATCCGCGAATATGAGCGCACCGTCACCGCCGTCATCAGCGGTTATGTCCAGCCGCGCGTCGCACATTACCTCGACCGTTTCGAAACGGTGCTGCGCGGGCAAGGCATTGCCTGCCCGCTGCTCATCACCAAGACCAATGGCGGTGTCATGGGCATCGATCAGGCGCGGCGGGAATGTGTGCAGATGATCCTCTCGGGCACAGCTTCCGGCGTCATCGGCGCGGGCTATCTGGCGAAGGCCAGCGGCTTTGAGCGGGTGATGAGCCTCGATATCGGCGGCACCAGCGCCGATGTGGCCGTTATCCTGAACGGCGAAGCCCAATATGGGGTCGGCGAACTGATCGGCGATTTCCAGATTCATGTCCCTTCCGTTTCCGTCAGTTCCGTCGGCCAGGGCGGCGGCTCGGTCGCATGGGTCGACAGTCTCGGCCTGTTGCAGGTGGGGCCGGAAAGTGCCGGCTCGACGCCGGGGCCGGCCTGTTACGGACGCGGCGGTAACCGCCCGACGATCACGGATGCCATGGCGGCCGCCAATCTCATCGGCCATATGCCGCTCGGTTATGGCGCGGTGACCGTCGATCACGCCGCATCGCGCGCCGCGCTCTCGCCGCTCGCGGAAAAGCTCGGCCTTTCCGTCGAGGCGCTCGCCGGCAACATCGTCGATATCGCCGTCTCCGGCATGTATGCGGAGGTGAACGCCCTCACCTCCCGCTTCGCCATCGACCCACGCGAATTTCACCTCTTCGCTTTCGGCGGCGCCGGCGCGATGCTCGCCTGCTTCCTCGCCCGCGAGCTGGACATGAAGGGTGTGGTGGTGCCGCCCACCCCGGGCGTCGTTTCCGCGCTCGGCGGCCTGATTGCCGATCTGAAGAACGATTTCATCCGAACCACCTATTGCGATGTGAACGACGGGGAGGCCTCCGATCTCGCCCCCCTTCTCGCCGAAATGCAGGAAACCGGCCGCAACTGGTTGAAAGAACAGGGTTTTAACGGCGATTGCGAGATGCGGCTTTCCGCCGACATGCGCTATCGCGGCCAATCCTACGAAATCGAAACCACGCTCCAGCCGGAATGGCTGGGCAGCGGCGACGCCGGCGCGATAAACAGGGCTTTCCATGAGGAACATGCCCGCCTCTACGGTCATTCCGATGAGCGGGCGGCGGTGCAGATGGTTAATCTCAGGCTCGTCGTCTCCGGGAAAACACCGAAGCCGCCGCTTCGCGAGACAGGCGTGGCCACAGGCCCCGCAAAGCCGCGCTTTCACACGAAAGGCTGGTTTGGCGGCATGGAACACGACATGGCGATCTATCACCGTGACGATCTGGCGGCCGGCCACGATTTCAACGGTCCCGCCATCGTCCTTCAGGACGACACCACCACCGTCGTGCCGCCCGGCTTTACGGTCCATGTGGACCGTTTCGGCAATCTCGTCATTACCAAGCGGGAGTTTTGACCCATGACCATCGATCGCCGCAATCTCAAGGTGCTCGCCAATTTCTGCTCGGCCGCCGCCGATGCCATGGCCTTTACGCTGATGCGCACCGCCCATTCCGCCTTCGTCAAGGAAACCGAGGATTTTTCCTGTCAGGTGGTGACGCGCGAAGGGCTGGCCTTCGCCAATCCCCGGCAATTCGGCGCGCCCTGGTATAGCGGCATCGACTACGCGCCACTGCTTTCCATGTTCGAAGAATATGAAGAGGGTGATATCTGCATCACCAACGACCCCTATAGCGGTTTCGTCGCCACCCACTCGCCGGATATCCACATCTGGAAACCGGTCTTCCATGAGGGCAAAATTGCCTGTTTCGTGGTCGGGCACATCCACAACACCGATGTCGGCGGCGCGGTTCCCGCCTCATTGTCCCGCTCGCTTTCCGAAATCGAGCAGGAAGGCCTGCGCATTCCGCCGGTCAAGCTCGTTCGCAAAGGCAGGCTCGATCCCTTCATCATCGACATGATGAAGGCCAATGTCCGCATGCCGGAACAGAATATCGGCGACCTCCACGCCCAGATCGCCTCCGTTAATATCGGCGAACGCAAGATGCAGGAAATCATCGCCCGCTTCGGCTTTGACGATTTTCTGGACGGGGTGCGCCAGATTTTCGATTATGCGGAAGAGCAGACCCGGCAAATCCTCACCCGGGTGCCCGATGGCGACTATTTCTTTGCCGATTATGCCGATGAGGATTCCGTCGGCGGCCGGCCATGCCGCGTGGCGCTGACACTGAAAATCCGCGGCGGCGAAGCCGTCCTCGATTATACCGGCAGCGACCCGCAGCTCGGCTCGTCGCTGAACATGCCGACCGGCGGCCGCGAGCGGCATTCACTCGTCATGGTCGGACTGACCTATGTGCTTTATACGCTCGATAACAGCCTGCTTCTGAATGCCGGCACCCTGCGCCCGGCACGGGCCGTGCTGCCGGAAGGCACGATCGTCAATTGCCAGCGCCCGGCCGCCGTCGGCATGCGTTCGCTGACCTGCGCCATGACGCAGATCGTCACCATCGGCGCTTTTGCAAAGGCGCTGCCGGAGCTTATTCCCGCCGCCTCACCCGGCGGAAACGCCATCATGAACATCAAGACCAGCGACAGGAACGGCCGCCCGGTCATGGCCTCCATCGGCCCGGTTGGCGGCGGCGGCGGCGGTACGCCCTTCTGCGACGGCAGCGACGGCGCGGGCGGCGCCACCGGTTTTCTGCGCAACACGCCGATTGAAATCAGCGAAGCGGAAGTACCGATCCTTTTCCGCCGTTATGGGCTGCAACGTGACACCGGCGGGGCCGGCCGTTTTCGCGGCGGGCTTTCGGCTGTCATGGAGTTTGAAATATCCTCCCCGGAAACGGTGGTCACGGCCCGCAACCGCAACCGTTCGGTGATGGCGAGCTGGGGTGTCAACGGGGCAGGTCCGGGGCTGATTTCCCGCTTCCTCCGCAATCCCGATACCGAGGGCGAAATCTCGCTCGGCAATACCGATATCGTCCATTGCGGCCCGGGCGATGTCATTCGAGTCGTCGGGCCGGGAGCCGGCGGTTACGGCGACCCCTTCACCCGCCCGCCGCAGGCCGTGCTGCGCGATGTGCGGCGTGGTGCGGTCTCGGCAGAAAATGCTGCAAGACACTATGGGGTGGTGCTCATCGGTGACGAGATCGATGAGGAGGCAACGGCTGCCCTGCGCGCCGCGCCGCGCCGGAAGACGGACGATATCATCAGCTACGGACCGGAGCGGCTCGCCTTCGAGGCGGTCTGGACCCGGGAACGTTATGATCTCCTGACGCAATTCCTGCAAAAATCACCCGTGGGATGGCGCTTCTTCCTGAAACACCGGGTGTTTGAAGCGGTCGAAAACGAGGGCGATGATCACCGCCCCCTTAGCGAGCGGATGGCCGGGATTTTTGACCGGATAAGCGCCCGCTACGGCGTTTGACCTGCGGCACATACCGGCCGCCGAAGATTGCGCTGTCTGCCGGTGGCAAAACAGGATTTTCATTCACCGCCCGCGCCGCAGTCGGTCGATGCTGCTTGCCATCAGGGATTAGCGTTGGGGCATATCCAAAGAGGATTCCACATGACGCTCAGCTTCGATCCAGACAGCTTATCCCTGCCGATCGGCCACTTCATCGGCGACCGGCTGGTTCCGGCGGCAAACGGCATCGACATGCACCGCCCTTCGGACGGCATCGAATATGCCGGTTGTCCCAAGGCGGATGCGGCGCTGGTCGATGAGGCTGTGCAGACTGCCAAGGCCGCGTTGAAGAGCAGCAACTGGGGCGGCGTGCGCCCGCGCGAGCGCACAAAGGTCTTGCAGCGCTGGGCCGACCTGATCGAACAGGAAGCCGAGACGTTGGCGAAAATCGAGGCGCTGTCCTCGACGCGGCCGGTGGGCCAGCTCATCGCCGGCGATATCGCCGTCACCGCCGAACAAATCCGCTTCTTCGCCGAATTCGCGGACAAGGAAGGCGGCGATCTGGTGCCGACCGACGATGCAAGCCTCGGCATGATCATGACCGAACCCTATGGCGTCGTCGGCGCCATCACGCCGTGGAATTTCCCCGTCTCCATGGCCGGCTGGAAGCTCGGCCCGGCGCTCGCGGCAGGCAATGCCGTGGTGCTGAAACCATCGGAAATGACGCCCTTCTCCAGCATCTTCATGGCGCAGCTGGCGATCAAGGCCGGATTGCCGGCAGGTCTCATCAACATCGTGCTGGGCGACGGGCCCGTGACCGGCAATGCCATCACCGGCCATCCCGAAATTTCGAAGGTCAGCTTCACCGGCTCCACCGCCGCGGGCGCCGCCATCATGGCCAACATCGCCCGCACCGGCATCAAGCCCATGACGCTGGAACTTGGCGGCAAGAGCCCGCAACTGGTCTTCGCCGATGCCGATATCGAGAAGGCGGCAGCGGCCATCGCCGGAAATATCCTCTCCAATGCCGGGCAGGCCTGTGTGGCGGGCTCGCGCATCATCGTCGAGGAAAGTGCTGCGGATGCCCTTTCCACCGCGATCATCGCCCGTATGAAGGCAGTGAAGCCGGGCCCGACCTGGGACGAGACGACGCAATATTCGCCGATCATCTCCGAGGTGCAGCGCAAGCGCATCGACGGCATCGTGCAGGCGGCCGTCGCCCATGGCGGCGAATGCCTGACGGGCGGCGCGATCATGGACGGTCCCGGGTATTTCTATCAGCCGACGCTGATCGCCAATGTCGACCAGACCTCTCCTGCCGTCACCGAGGAAATCTTCGGCCCGGTGCTGACGCTGCAGACCTTCCGCACGGAAGAAGAGGCTCTGGCGCTTTCCGACCATCCGACCTACGGTCTGGCGGCGGGTCTTTTCAGCCGTGACGTCTCGCGCGTCATGCGCCTGTCCCGCGCCATCCAGGCGGGCACGATCTGGGTCAACCGTTACGGCCGCTCGCGCGACCACATATTGCCGACTGGTGGTTACAAACGCTCCGGCATCGGCAAGGATCTCGGACGCGAGGCCTATCTCGCCAACCGCAAGAGCAAAAGCGTCCTTATCGGACTGTAACAGGGGTAATGTCTTGAAAACGCATCGCATCGCACTCATTCCCGGAGACGGCATCGGCAAAAGCGTAACGGACGCCGCATGGCAGGTGCTCAACGCCGCCGCCAAAACCTCCGGTTTTGCGCTTGAAGGAACAGAATTCCCCTGGTCGTGCGCCTTCTACAAGGAAACCGGCGCGATGATGCCCAAGGACGGCATCGAAACACTGCGCGGCTTCGACGCCATTCTGCTCGGTGCAGTCGGCTGGCCGGCGGAAGTGCCGGACTCTGTCTCGCTGCACGGCCTGCTGCTGCCGATCCGCAAGGCTTTCGTGCAATATGCCAATATCCGCCCGCACCGGCTTCTGCCCGGCGTGCAGGGGCCTTTGAAGGCCGATGGCTTCGACATTCTCTGCATCCGTGAAAACACGGAGGGCGAATATTCCGGCGCCGGTGGCCGCGTGCATCAGGGCACCGATGATGAAGTTGCCGTCGAAACCTCGATCTTCACCCGCAAGGGCGTGGAGCGCATCCTGCGCTTCGGCTTCGAACAGGCGCAGAAGCGTCGCGGCAAGCTTGCCTCCATCACCAAGTCCAATGCCCAGAAATATTCGATGGTGTTCTGGGACGAGGTGACCCACAAGCTCGCTGCCGAATATCCCGACGTCGAGGTTTCCAGCTATCACATCGACGCCATGGCGGCCCGCATGGTCATGACCCCGGAAAGCCTCGATGTCGTGGTCGCCTCCAACCTCTTCGGCGATATTCTGACCGACCTCGGCGCAGCCATTCAGGGCGGCCTCGGCTTTGCCGCCTCCGCCAATATCAATCCTGACCGCAGCGCGCCGTCCATGTTCGAGCCGGTGCACGGTTCGGCCCCTGATATCGCCCATCTCGGCATCGCCAACCCAATCGCCGCCATCTGGTCCGGCGCGATGATGCTCGAGCATCTCGGCGAAAAAGACGCGGCTGTGCGTATCATGACGGCGCTCGAAACGGCGACCGGCCGGGGTATCGGCACGGTGCCGGGCAAGGACAAGACAGACGCCATCACCGCCGCGGTTCTTGCGGCACTCGACTGATTTCGGAGACAGATGATGCAAGGTTTGAAGGACAAGGAACTCTTTCGCCAGACGGGCTTGATCGGCGGCGCCTGGAAGGCGGCGGCATCGGGCAAGGCGGTCGATGTGATCGATCCGGCGACGCAGGCGGTCATCGGCACCGTGCCAGATATGGACGGCGCAGAAACCCGCGCGGCCATCGAAGCCGCCAACGCCGCCTTCGGCCCGTGGAAGAAAAAGACCCACGCGGAGCGCGCAGCGCTTCTGGAAAAATGGTTCGCGCTGATGATCGAGAATATCGACGATCTCGGCCTGATCCTGACCACCGAACAGGGCAAGCCGCTTGAGGAGGCCAAAGGCGAGATCCGCTACGGCGCATCCTTCGTCAAATGGTTTGCCGAAGAGGCCCGGCGTATCGGCGGCGGTACCATCCCTTCACCGACGCCGGACAGGCGCATCGTGGTGCTGAAGGAACCGGTCGGCGTCTGCGGCATCATAACGCCGTGGAATTTCCCGAATGCGATGATCACCCGCAAGGTCGCGCCGGCACTCGCCACCGGCTGCACCGTCGTCATCAAGCCTTCGGAATTCACACCCTATTCGGCCTTGGCGCTTGGTGTGCTTGCCGAACGGGCCGGCATTCCCGCGGGCGTCATCAACATCGTCACCGGCATGCCGACTGATATCGGCAATGAAATCATGGCCAATGAGACGGTTCGGAAAATTTCCTTCACCGGTTCCACCCGCGTCGGTTCGCTTTTGATGCGCGGCGCTGCCGACAGCGTCAAGCGCCTGTCGCTGGAACTGGGCGGCAATGCGCCCTTCATCGTGTTCGACGATGCCGATCTCGATCTCGCCATTGAAGGCGCGCTGGTTTCGAAATTCCGCAATGGTGGCCAGACCTGCGTCTGCGCTAACCGGATTCTGGTGCAGTCCGGCGTTTATGACGCCTTTGCGAAGAAGCTGGCGGATCGCGTCGACGCCATGCGCGTTGGTCCCGGAACGGAAGCGGGCGTCTCCATTGGCCCGATGATCAACCAACCGGCGATCGCGAAAATCCGCGCCCATATCGATGACGCCGTTTCCAAGGGTGCCACGGTCATCACCAAGCCGCGCAATCTGCCTGATGGTCCGCAATATACAGCGCCCGTGGTGCTGACGGGCGCAACGACGGCGATGCAGCTGGCGAGCGAGGAGACTTTCGGACCGGTCGCTCCGCTCTTCCGTTTCGAGACGGAAGAAGAGGCGCTCGCCATCGCCAATGGAACACCCTTCGGCCTTGCCGCCTATTTCTACACAGAGAACCTCAAGCGCGCCTGGCGTGTGGGCGAAGCGCTGGAATTCGGCATGGTCGGTCTCAATACCGGGTTGATCTCCACCGAGGTCGCCCCTTTCGGCGGCGTCAAGCAATCCGGTCTCGGCCGCGAGGGCGCGCAGATCGGGATCGAAGAATATCTGGAGACCAAGGCCTTTCATATCGGTGGGCTTGCCTGACGCCCACTTCTTTCCTCCCCGCCTAAAGGGCCGCTCTGCGGCCCTTCTTTTTGTGTAGCGCGGAATTGAAAAAGCGGCATTGCGGGAATTGGAAATACAGTCCTGACACAAATAGGTTTGGAAAAGTCGCAGCATTTACTCCGTCACCCCGGACTTGGTCCGGGGTCCAGCGCAATCAAGTCCTTGATCGCAGAAGACTCTTTCACCGCGCAGACGCGCGGTGGCTGGATGCCGGATCAAGTCCGGCATGACGGAAAAACTAACAGCCCTTCTACTGAATCTTGTCCAGCATCTTGTAATAAAAGCCCACCAGCGGCAGGAACCACGGCTTGCCGAAATGACCGGGAACCGCCGGCCAATCAAGCCCCTTCAGCGGATTCTTGTCCGGCCGTCCCAGAATGGCGTCAGCCATAATCATCCCGAGATGCGTCGAGAGCTGCGCACCGTGGCCGGAATAGCCCATGGCGTACCAGACGCCGTCATGGAAACCGGCGCGCGGATAACGGTCCTTGGTCATGTCCACCAGACCGCCCCAGCAATAATCGATCGGCACATGGGAAAGCTGCGGGAAGATGCGATGCAGGCTTTCCGTCAGGATCGCGCCGCTCTTGGCATCAGAACGCTGGTCGGATGTCGCGGAAAAGCGGGCGCGGCCGCCGAAGATCAAGCGATTGTCCGGCGCCAGACGGAAATAATTGCCGATATTCATGGAGTTGACATAGGTGCGGTTGCCCGGAACCGAGGCCTGAACCTCGGCATCCGTCAGCGGCCGCGTGGCGATGATGAAACTGCCGACGGCGATGATGCGGCGACGGAAATAACCGAAGCCGGACGGCGTGTAAGCGCCGGTCGCCACCAGAACATTGTCGGCCGTCACCTTGCCGCGCGGGGTTTCCAGTTCGTGGGTCCTGCCGTTCTGGATGTGCTTCGTCACCGCCGCATTTTCGAAAATCACCGCGCCATGACGGCTGGCGGCTTCGGCAAGGCCGGCCACATAGCGACCCATATGCATCATGGCGCTCTTCTTCGAGAGCATGGCGCCATAAAAGGGCGAACCGATCTCCGACTTGAGATCGACTGCGGAAAGAAGCGCCGTATCGGGATCGACCTCGGCATGCAGCGCCTCGAAATTCTTCGCCAGACCTTCGAAATGCTGCGGCTTGGAGGCAAGCTTCAGCTTGCCCGAGCGGCGGAAGTTGCAATCGATGCCTTCCTCCGCGATCAGGCCCTCCAGCGTATCGATGGAGGAATCGAGCGCCCTGTAGAGGGCGATCGCGCGTTCCTTGCCAAGCTCGGCCTTGGCGGAGAGATAGGAATGGGCGAGACCATTGTTGAGATGCCCGCCATTGCGGCCGGAGGCGCCCCAGCCGACCCGCTCCCCTTCAAGAACGACCACCCGCGCGCCGGCCTTGGCCAGCTGGCGCGCGGCACCGAGACCGGTGAAACCTCCACCGATGACGGCGACATCGTAATGACCTTCGACGGGACCTTGCGCGGCACCTGAAAATTGCGGCGCGGTATCGTGCCAATAGGAGACGAACTTCATGGTCCCGACCTTTCCTTACAATCCAACCACGCCTGCCAGGCCGGAAATATCGGCGATTTCGACATAACCGTAATAGGGATTTGCGGGCTCGTGACCACGATTGACCCAGACCTTGTTCTTGATGCCGAGATCATGGGCCGACATCAGATCGTAACGGAACGAGGAGGAAACATGCAGCATGTCTTCCGGACCGCAGCCCAGCATGTCGAACATATATTCGAAAGCCTTGAAGCGCGGCTTGTAGGCCTGCGCCTGCTCGGCGGTGTAGACCGCGTGGAAGGGCGCACCGAGTTTTTCGACATTCGACATGATCTGCGAATTCATGGCATTGGAGAGGATGACGAGGGGAATTTCCTTCGCAACCTTGGCAAGCCCGGCCGGAACATCGGCATGCGGGCCCCAGGTCGGAACGCGCTCGTAAACGAAGGTGGCATCTTCATCCTTGAAGGCCACGCCATTGCGCTTGCAGCTGCGCGAAAGCGAATTGTGAACCACCTGAGCATAGGGCTTCCAGTCGCCCATGATCTCATCCAGACGATAGGCCGCAAAATTCTTGATGAACTGCTGCATCTGCGCTTCATCGAGACGATCGCCATAAAGATCGCGGGCGGCCTCTGCCATCTGGAAATTGATCAGCGTGCCGTAGCAATCGAAGGAGATGTATTTCGGGCGGAAGATGGTCATGTCGTCGTCATCCTTGCTTGGGGATCGGCCGTGCCGGAATGAATTGATCATAGAAAGCCTTTGCCCGGTCGACGCACCGCAATTGCCATTCGCGGAAGCAGATTGTTGCGTATGCAGCCGCCAGTTTGGCAGAGAGTTGCGTTGAGGCAAACCGGAAGCCGCCGCCGGTCCCCGGTTTACGGCCGGGTGCGGACAAGATGCGGCATAAGATGCGGCGGCGGATAAAAGCAACAGCGAAACATATCGAACCTTCCCATTTGTCGGGACAATCTTCTTTCGGCATCGGTCTATCAATGAATAAGCAGAAAAACGGAGTTCCGGCATGCAGGCGAGCCTGATCGATATCCAAACGTTTCAACCGGACCACCTCGACGCGGCCGTTGAACTTTCCCGCCAGGCCGGCTGGCCGCACCGGAAAGAAGACTGGGCGCTGGTCCTTTCCCTGAGCAAGGGTTTCGTCGCCCTGGAAAACGGGCGCGTCGTCGGAACCGCCATGGCGACGATTCTCGGAGACACCTGCGCCACCGTCAATATGGTGATCGTGGACGAGAGCATGCGCGGCCGCGGCCTTGGACGCCAGCTGATGGGCGCGGCATTGGACGCAGCAGAAAATCGCGAGTGCCGCCTTGTAGCTACGGCCGACGGCCTGCCCCTTTATGAAAAGCTGGGCTTCGCCGCCTGCGGCGAGGTGCTCCAGCATCAGGGCATTCCGGCCGCGACCGACAGGCCGGAAGGTGTCACCTGGGCGGAAACCATCGATCCGGCCGAACTCGCCGTGCTTGATGCGCAGGCTTTCGGTGCGGATCGCACAACCCTCTTTGCAGCACTTGCCGACAGGGCGCGTTTCGCCCTCGTGCAGGAACAGGGCGTCATCAAGGGCTTTGCAGCACTTCGCGCCTTCGGGCGCGGCGAAGTCATCGGCCCGGTCGTGGCGGAAAACGCTGAAATCGCGAAAGATTTGATCGCATTCGTGTTTTCTGAACGTCCCGGCGCATTCCTTCGTGTGGACACCAGCGCCGATACGGGCCTTGCCTCCTGGCTTGCCGAACGCGGTCTTGGCCATGTCGGCGGCGGCATCGCCATGCGCCGGTCGAAAACCGAAATCCCCGCCGACAAAAAACTGAAAACATTCGCATTGACCAGCCAGGCGCTGGGCTGAATCCGGAGAGACCCCATGTTAAGCAATTCACTGATCGAACTGGATCGCGCCCATCTGGTGCACCCTGTCTCCTCCTTCCGTGGCCATGAGAAGCTGGGCGTGCGGGTGCTGCAATCGGCACGCGGCGCCACCGTCACCGATATGACCGGCCATCAGCTCATCGACGGTTTTGCCGGCCTGTGGTGCGTCAATGCCGGCTACGGGCACGACAGCATTGTTGAAGCAGCGGCAAAGCAGATGCGGGAATTGCCTTATGCAACCGCCTATTTCGACATTGGCAGCGAACCGGCAATCCGGCTGGCCTCCGAGCTTGCAGACCGCGCACCGGGCGATCTTAACCACGTCTATTTCACGCTTGGCGGTTCCGATGCGGTGGACAGCACCATTCGGTTCATCCGCTATTACTGGCATGCCAAGGGCCAACCGCAGCGCAACCAGTTCATTTCCATCGAACAGGGTTATCACGGCTCCACCACCGCCGGTTCGGGCCTCACCGCCCTGCCCGCTTTCCATGCCGGTTTTGGCGTGCCCTACGACTGGCAGCACAAAATCCCGTCGCACTACGCCTACCGTAACCCGGTGGGAAGCGACCCGGCCGCCATCATCGCATCCTCCCTCCAAATCCTGAAGGACAAGATCGAGACGATCGGTCCGGACCGCGTCGCCGCCTTCTATGCGGAACCGATCCAGGGTTCCGGTGGGGTTCTCGTGCCGCCTCCCGGCTGGATCAAGGCCATGCGTGACCTCTGCCGGTCCTATGGCATCCTCTTCGTCGCCGACGAGGTCATCACCGGCTTTGGCCGCACGGGGCCGCTGTTTGCCTGTGCCGACGAGGATATCGTGCCGGACTTCATCACCACCGCCAAGGGTCTGACCTCCGGCTACGTGCCGATGGGTGCCGTCTTCATGGCGGACCACGTCTATGATACAATAGCCGACTTCGCAGGCGAGGCCGCAATCGGGCACGGCTACACCTATTCGGCCCATCCCGTCAGCGCCGCCGTCGGTCTCGAAGTGCTGAAACTTTACGAGGGCGGGCTGCTGGAAAACGGCCGCCGCGCCGGTGAAAGGCTGATGGCGGGGCTTGAGAGCCTCAGAAGCCATCCGCTGGTCGGCGATGTCCGCGGGCGCGGCATGCTCGCCGCCATCGAACTCGTGACCGACAAGGACAAGAAAACGCCGCTGCCGGCCGCTGCGGCACCCGCACGCAAGGTTTTCGACCGCGCCTGGGAAAACGGTCTGATCGTGCGCGCCTTTGCGAACGGTATTCTGGGTTACGCGCCGCCGCTCTGCTGCACCGACAGCGAGATCGACGCCATCATCGAGCGGACGCTGAAGACCCTCGACCAGACGCTCGAAGACCCCGCAGTACGGGCCGCCATGGCCTGAGGCGATAGCCGGGTGGCGTTGCGGCATCCTCTCGAAATGTCGCAACGCACCGCATATTCGCAATATTCTGCCGAAGAGCCGATCCATTTCGGCGAATCCGGTGTGCCGAAAGTGCCAAACTATTAATGCAAACGGCACTAAACGCCATAAAAAAGGGCGTAATCGTAAATGGGAACGGGGCAAGGATCCCGTCCGGGAACAGAATAATCTGCCGCCGGCTCCCCAAGAGGCTTAAGGCGGCAAAGCGGAGACCGACATTGCCCAAAAAACTGAGCGACTTCAAATATATGAGCTTCGACGTGGTGGGGACCCTCATCGATTTCGAAGGCGGCCTGAAATCGACGCTGGCCGCAATCGGCGCGGAAAACGGCGTGGAGGTCGATGGTGAAAAGGCGCTCGCGCTTTACCGCGCGGCCCGTTATTCCGACGCGACCGACCTGTTTCCGGATGACCTCGTCCGCGTATACCTGATCATCGCTCCCGAACTTGGCCTGCCGGCGGAACGCGCGCTCGGTGAACGCCTGCGCGATGCGGCAAAAAGCTGGAAAGGCTTTGAAGACAGCCGCGCCGCCATGGCCGAACTTGCCAAGACGCATCGCCTCATCGCCATGACCAACGCCCAGCGCTGGGCCTTCGAATATTTCTCGAAGGAACTCGGCAATCCCTTTCATGCCGCTTTCACGGCGGATGACACCGGCACCGAAAAACCCGATCCCGCCTTCTTCGAAAAGGTCTTCGCCTTTGTGGAAAGCGAAGGCGCATCGAAGGACGACATTCTGCACGTCGCGCAAAGCCAGTACCACGATATCGGCATTTCCCGGAAACTGGGCATGACCAATTGCTGGATCGAGCGTCGCCACGCCCAGAAAGGATATGGCGGTACGATCGAGCCGGAAAACTTTACCGAGCCGGACTACCACTTCACCTCGATGGCCGGCCTTGCCGAAGCAGTGAAACATACGGGCGGCTGAGCCGCCCCGCCAATGGCGTGCCGCGAACTGGGATGCGGCATGCCGGAAATTTCTTCAGACGCATTTCAACAAATCATACAAAAGGGGAAGACCATGAGTGACAGGATTACAAACTGGACCCGCTCCGACGATGCCGCCGTTGAACAGGCGATCCGGCGCGGCGCAACGCGGCGTGAGCTGCTTCACATGCTGCTGGCGGGTGGCGTCGCCCTTTCCGCCGGTTCGGCCATCCTCGGCCGCGCTTCAAATGCCGTGGCCGCAACGCCGGTCTCTGGCGGCACGCTGAAAGCTGCCGGCTGGTCCTCCTCCACCGCCGATACGCTCGATCCGGCAAAAGCCTCGCTTTCGACGGACTATGTTCGTTGCTGCGCGCTCTATAACCGTTTGAGCTTCCTCGATGTTTCCGGAACACCACAGCTGGAGCTGGCCGAAGCTATCGAAACGAAGGACGCCAAAACCTGGACGGTGAAGCTGCGTTCAGGCGTCACCTTCCATGACGGCAAGGCCCTGACGGCCGACGACGTGGTTTATTCGCTGAAGCGACATCTCGATCCGGCCGTCGGTTCCAAGGTCGCAAAGATTGCCGCGCAGATGACCGGCTTCAAGGCTCTTGACAAGAGCACAGTCGAAATCACGCTGGCGAACGCGAATGCGGACCTGCCATCCATTCTGGCCCTGCATCATTTCATGATCGTTGCCGACGGCACCACGGATTTCTCCAAGGGCAACGGCACTGGCGCTTTCAAGCTCGAAAAATTCGAGCCGGGCGTGCGTTCGATCATGAGCAAGAACACCAATTACTGGAAGTCTGGCGGCCCGCACATCGACAGCTTCGAATTCATGGCGATTTCGGACGACAATGCTCGCGTCAACGCCCTTCTTTCCGGCGATATCCAGCTTGCGGCCTCCATCAACCCGCGTGCACTTCGCCTGCTCGACAAGCAGGACGGTGTCGTTCTGTCCAAGACGACATCGGGGAACTACACCAACCTCAACATGCGTCTTGACCAGGCGCCCGGTAACAATGCCGATTTCGTAGCTGGCATGAAGTCGATCGTCAATCGCGAGCAGATCGTCAAGGCGGCCCTGCGCGGCCTCGGTGAAGTCGGCAACGACCAGCCGGTTCCGCCGATGAGCCCCTATCACAATCCGGACCTCAAGCCGAAAGCCTTCGATCCTGACAAGGCGAAGTTCCACTTCCAGAAGGCCGGCCTCATTGGCCAATCCATTCCGGTCATCGCATCGGATGCGGCAAGCTCTTCCGTCGACATGGCGATGATCATCCAGGCTTCCGCCGCCGAAATCGGCGTCAAACTGGATGTGCAGCGCGTGCCTTCGGACGGTTACTGGAGCAATTACTGGCTCAAGGAGCCTGTCCATTTCGGCAACATCAACCCGCGCCCGACACCGGATATCCTGTTCTCGCTGCTCTATGCTTCCGACGCACCGTGGAACGAAAGCCAGTACAAGTCGCCGAAATTCGACAAGCTGATGCTCGAGGCACGCGGCATGCTCGATATGGACAAGCGCAAGCAGATCTACTTCGAACTGGAAACGATGATCGCCGACGAAGCCGGCACCATCATTCCCGCCTATATTTCGAATGTCGACGCCATCAGTTCCAAGCTCAAGGGTCTGGAAGCCAATCCGCTCGGCGGCATGATGGGTTACGCCTTTGCGGAATACGTCTGGCTCGAAGCCTGATAGACCATGGAGCCGGGCGCGAAAATGCGCCCGGCAGCCTTTCCGTCGTTGCGGAAAGCCTCCACAATCAGGCACGTCGCAGGAGCATGTGAATGAACAGCCGGATATTATCCCTTATCGCCAGGCGGCTGGTCGTCATGCTGACGACGCTGCTTATCGTGTCGTTTATCGTCTTTTCCGCCACCAGCCTGCTGCCCGGCGACACGGCGACGATCCTGCTTGGCCAGGCGGCGACGCCGGAGGCCGTGGCCGGCCTGCGCACCGCCATGCATCTCGACGATCCGGCCCTCCTGCGTTTCGTCCGCTGGCTTCTCGGCCTGCTGCAGGGTGAACTCGGCACGTCCTACGCCAACAACATGGCGATTGCCGATCTTATCGGCCCGCGCTTCGTCAACTCCATGAAGCTTGCCGGCATTACCACCATCATCGCCGTGCCGCTGGCTCTGACCCTCGGCATCAGCTCCGCCATGCTGCGCGGAACGCTTTATGACCGGGCCGTCACCGTACTGACCATCGGCGTCATTTCGGTGCCGGAATTCATGATCGCCACACTCGCCGTGCTGCTTTTCGCCGTCTATCTGAAATGGCTTCCGGCGCTGTCGCTGGTCAGCGAGGTTCACACGCTTTTCGATGTGCTGCGGGTCTATGCCATGCCGGTCATCACGCTGACCTTCGTCGTTTCCGCACAGATGATCCGCATGAGCCGCGCTGCCGTCATCGAGACGCTGGATACGCCCTATGTGGAAATGGCGCTTTTGAAGGGCGCGCCGCGCATGCGCATCGTGCTTCGCCATGCGCTTCCCAATGCGCTCGGTCCCATCGTCAATGCGGTGGCGCTGTCGCTTTCCTATCTCGTCGGCGGCGTCATCATCGTCGAGACAATCTTCAATTATCCCGGCATTGCCAAGCTGATGGTCGATGGCGTCGCAACCCGCGACCTGCCGCTGATCCAGAGCTGCGCGATGATCTTCTGCGTCGGTTATCTCCTCCTCATCACGACGGCGGATATCATCGCCATCATGTCCAATCCGAGGCTGCGCTGATGGCCGACAATATTAAAACAACTTCGGGGACCTCGCGTTTGGGTTACAAGATCAACGCAGTCGGTGTTTTCGGCTTTCTCGTCATTTTTTTCTGGGCCATGGTCGCAATCTTCGCGCCCTATCTCATTCCGCATCCGGTCGGTGAGATCGTCGATCTCGATTATTTCGGGCCGATGACCTCCGATCTCTGGCTCGGTTCCGATTATCTCGGCCGTGACGTGTTCTCCCGCATTCTCATGGGCGCGCGTTTCACGGTCGGCATATCGCTCGCCGCCGTCACCATCGCCTGCACCTCCGGCGTCGTGCTCGGCATGTGCGCCGCCGTCATCGGCGGCTGGTTCGATGCGGCGCTCAGCCGGTTTCTCGATGCGGTAAATTCCATTCCGAGCAAGCTTTTCGGTCTCGTGGTCGTCGCCGCCGTCGGCTCTTCCATTCCGGTGCTGATCATCACGCTCTCGGTCATCTATACACCGGGCGCCTATCGTTTCGCCCGGGCGCTCGCCGTCAACGTCAACACCATGGATTTCGTCACCGTCGCCCGGGTGCGCGGCGAAAGCCTGTTCTACCTCATCGGCTCTGAAATCCTGCCGAACATCGTCCGGCCCGTCCTGGCCGATCTTGGCGTGCGCTTCGTGTTCATCGTGCTGCTTCTGTCGGGCCTTTCCTTCCTCGGCCTCGGCCTGCAGCCGCCGAATGCGGACTGGGGCGCGCTGGTGCGTGAGAACATCGGCGGCCTGCCGTTTGCGGCCCCCGCCGTCATCTTCCCGTCGCTGGCCATTGCCAGCCTGACGATCAGCGTCAACCTGCTGATCGACAATCTGCCGCAGAAAATCCGCGACAGGAGCGAATAATGAGCAATCTTGTTGAAATCCGTGGACTGAAAGTCGAGGCCACCACCGATTCCGGCCGCCGTATCGACATCATCAAAGGCGTGGACATCGACATCGCCGATGGCGAAATCGTCGCGCTGATCGGCGAAAGCGGCTCCGGCAAGACTACCATCGCGCTGACCATGATGGGCTATGCCCGGCCGGGCTGCCGCATTTCCGGCGGCAGCGTCAAGGTGGCGGGCCAGGACATGGTGCAGCTTTCCGAAGTCGAACGCGCCAAAGTCCGCGGCACAAAAGTGGCCTATGTGCCGCAGAGCGCCGCCGCCGCCTTCAACCCGGCGCAGAAGATCATCGACCAGGTCATCGAAGTCACCCGCATCCACCATCTGATGCCACCGCAGGAAGCACGCACGCGGGCGGTTGAACTTTTCAAGGCGCTGTCGCTGCCCAACCCCGAGACCATCGGCGAGCGTTACCCGCATCAGGTGTCCGGCGGCCAGCTTCAGCGCCTCTCCGCCGCAATGGCGCTGATCGGCAATCCGAAGCTGGTGATCTTCGACGAGCCGACCACCGCTCTCGACGTCACGACCCAGATCGAGGTTCTGCGTGCCTTCAAATCGGCAATGCGCAAGAACGGCATCGGCGGCGTTTATGTTTCGCACGATCTCGCCGTCGTCGCCCAGATCGCCGATCGGATCGTTGTGCTGAAAGGCGGCGAGGTTCAGGAAACCGGTACGACCACCGATATCCTCGAAAATGCCCAGCATCCCTACACGAAGGAACTGCTGACGGCCTTTCATGACAAGGCGCGTGTCATCACACCCGCCAGACAGGAGCAGGCAACGCCGCTGCTGGACATCGAAAAGCTGATCGCCGGTTACGGAACGAAGGGCGAAGACAAGATGCCGCTGGTGCGGGCGGTGGATAGCGTCAGCCTCTCGGTCTATCCCGGTCGTAATCTCGGCATCATCGGCGAATCCGGTTGCGGAAAATCGACGCTGGCGCGCGCCATCGCCGGCATTCTGCCGGCGGCCGGCGGCCATGTCATCTTCGAAGGCCGGGAACTGGATGCGGATGCCCGGCGTCGAACCGGCGACCAGCTGCGCCGGATGCAGATCGTGTTCCAATATGCCGATACCGCACTCAACCCCTCGAAACCCATCGAGGATATTCTCGGCCGGCCGCTGACCTTCTATCACGGCATGAAAGGCAAGGCGCGCGACGCCCGGATCGATGAACTTCTCGATATGGTGAAGTTGCCGCGCTCGGTGCGTCACCGCCACCCTTCCGGTCTTTCCGGCGGCCAGAAACAACGCGTCAATTTCGCCCGCGCACTTGCCGCCGAACCCTCGCTCATCATCTGCGACGAAATCACCTCGGCACTCGATACCGTGGTGGCGGCCGCGATCATCGATCTTCTCGGAGAGCTGCAGCGGGAGCTGAACCTCTCCTATATCTTCATCAGCCACGATCTCTCGGTGGTGGAAACCATCTGCGACGAGATTGTCGTGATGTATGGCGGGCAGAAGGTGGAGCATCTGGAAACCGAAGCGATCAAATCGCCCTCCCACCCCTATTCGAAACTGCTGTTTTCCTCGGTGCCGAAACTCGACCCGACATGGCTCGACAATCTCCAGCAGGATGCGGAGCTGGTGCGGGCGTTTTCGAAAAGGTGAGAATGAAATGATACGGCCCGGCAACGGGCCGTTTTCTCACACCTCACAGCGGAAACAGGCTGGTCAGCGGCATATGCGACTTGATGATCGGCGATTTCAGCACCACGAAGCTGAAATATTTGTCGATGCCCACATCCATATCGGTCAGCCGCTCCATGATCGACTGGTATTCAACGATGCCAGAGGTGACGAATTTCAGCAGGTAATCGTAACCGCCCGAAACAAGGTGGCATTCCACCACCTGGTCGATCTTTTCGACAACGCCGAGGAAGCGGGCGAAATCGATCTGGCGATGGTTCTTCAGCGTGATTTCCGTAAACACCGTCAGCGTCTGGCCGAGCTTGTTGATGTTGATCTGCGCCGAATAACCCTCGATATAACCTTCCGCCTGCAGCTTCTTCACCCGCATCAGGCAGGGGCTTGGCGACAGATTGACAAGTTCCGCCAGCTCGACATTGGTGATGCGACCGTTTTTCTGCAATTCGTAGAGGATCTTGATATCGATCCGGTCAAGTTTCATCACGTGCGGAACCCCTTTTTTGTTTTTTGAACACGCGGCATAAAATTCTGGCGCGGCAAAGGAAATCTTACCACATGGGCGAACCCTGTCGACGTGGGGATATTTTTTTGATGCAGCATAAAGAGTTGCAGAGGCGTCGCCCAACAGCAGGAGATTCCGGCAAGAGGCCCAGTCTGGCAGCGTTTACACGCCGGCTGAGGTAAATTAGGACGAATATAAGGAGTCCGACCATGCCCGCCCCGCTGCAACAGATCACGACATCGCCGGAACTGCCGACATCCGCAGACGCCGTCATTATCGGCGGTGGAATCGTCGGTGTCTTCGCCGCCTATTATCTTGCCCGGCGCGGCCTGAAAGTGGCGCTGGTCGAAAAAGGCCTGATCGGGGCCGAGCAATCCAGCCGCAACTGGGGCTGGTGCCGCCAGCAGAACCGCGACGCCCGCGAATTGCCGATTTCCACCAAGAGCCTGGCGCTCTGGGAAGAGTTTGGCGCAGAGAGCGGCGAGGACACGGGTTTTCGCCGCTGCGGGCTGTTTTACCTGAGCGACAATGAGGCCGAACTTGCCGGCTGGGCGCGCTGGCGCGACTTTGCCATTACCGCAGGCGTGACGACCCATATGCTGAGCGCCGATGAGGCGAGCGAACGCGGCCGATCCACGGGAAAGCGCTGGAAGGGCGGCGTGTTTTCGCCGACGGACGGCACGGCCGATCCTTCCATGGCAGCACCCGCCGTGGCGCGCGCCATCATCAAGCTGGGCGGCACGGTGCATCAGAATTGCGCCGCACGCGGGCTTGAGACGGAAGGCGGCCGGGTCAGCGCCGTCGTCACCGAAAAAGGCACGATCCGCACCAAAACCGCCATCATGTCCGGCGGGGCCTGGGCGTCGTCCTTTTGCCGGCAGCTCGGCATTCGTTTCCCGCAGGCCTCCGTCCGCTCTTCCATCCTCTCCGTCACACCAGGTGCGGAAGGACTGCCGGATGCGCTGCACACCGCCGCCGTTTCGGCAACGAAGAGAAAAGACGGCGGTTACACGCTCGCCATCAGCGGGCTGGGGCGCATTGACCCGACGGCGCAGCAGATGCGGTTTGCCCGTGAATTCATCCCGATGTTCCTCAAGCGCTGGCGAAGCCTGCGGCCGGGCGGGCTGGAAGGCATTCGCGGCGGCCACGAGACGCTGAAACGCTGGCGGCTCGATGCGCCGACGCCGATGGAACGGGTTCGTATTCTCGACCCGAAACCCAATGCCGCCGCCATCCGCGAGACTCATCGAAGGGCGCTTGAGCTTCTGCCCGCCCTCGGCAAAACGCAGATTTCCGCTGCCTGGGCCGGTTTCATCGACAGCACGCCCGATGGCGTGCCCGCCATCGGCGAAACCAGCGAATTGCCCGGCTTCATTCTCGCCGCCGGCTTCAGCGGCCATGGTTTCGGCATAGGGCCGGGCGCCGGCCATCTGATCGCCGATATCGTGACGGGCTCGAACCCGATCGTCGATGCCGCCCCCTATCACCCCAGCCGTTTCCTGAACTCGTCCTGGGGCAAGGTCGCGGATTTCTGATCCTCGCTTAGTGGGATGCGACAGGCTGACCACGACGGAAACGGCCGATGTGAAAATCCGCAATCGGCGTCGTGGTCTTCCCGGTCGCTATCAGCTCCGCCATCACGTCGCCGACACCCGGGCCGATCTGGAAACCGTGGCCGCTGAAGCCAAAGGCATAATAAAGGCCGGAGGTTGCGGCACTGTCTCCCATGACCGGCAGATCGTCGGCCATATAGCCCTCCACGCCGGACCAGGTGCGGATCAGCCGGGCATGGCGCAAGGCGGGCGCCAGCCGCAGAAGCTGACGCAGCTGGGCATCGAGCCCGGCGGGATCGTATTTCGCCCGGCGTTCATCCAGCGCGGCGGCGCATCGTTTCACCCCGCCGAAAATGACGTTTCCGCGCGGGATTTGCCGCATATAGATCACTTCGCCGGGAATTTTGGTGGAAACGCCAACGACCGGGTGAATGAACCATGGCAAGGGTTCCGTCACGCCCATTTGCGGGCCGGCAACCTCCAGCGGTACCGCCTCGCCCAAAGCGCCAGCAAACCCGCCGCCCCATGCGCCGCTGGCGACCAGCACCACGGGCGCGCGATAATCCCCTTCCGCCGTCATTACCCGGAAATCCTCACCGGCCTTTTCGATGGCCAGAACCTCGCAATTTTCCACGATCCTTGCACCGTCCCGCCGCGCCGCACGGGCGAAGGCGGGCGCGACGAGGCGCGGATTGGCGTGACCATCATGCGGCGACCATGATCCGGCAACCGCTTCCGGTCCGATGAAGGGAAATTTCTGCCGGATGACCTCGCGCGGGAGGATATGCAGCTCCAGACCATATTGCGCGGCATCGTCGCGGTATTTCTCGACCGTGGCGATCTGTTCTTCCGTCCAGAGAAACCGGATATGGCCGACGGGCATGAATTCCACATCCGCGCCGGTCAGTTGCGGGATGCGGCTCCAGATATCCCGCGATCTGTTGGCGAGCGGAAGCTGCCCGAGGTAACGGCCCTGACGGCGGACATTGCCGAAATTGGTGCCGCTCGCCTGCTGGCCGACGAGGAAACGCTCCAGCAGAATGACGCTGACGCCCCGTTGCCGCAGGAAGAATGCCGTGGCCGTTCCGACAATACCCCCGCCGACAATAATGACATCCGCCTCCGCAAGCGTGTTACGCATCATCGTCTCCCCTCACAATCGCCAGCGGCAGCGGTTTTACCGGCGCCTGCCCGCGCAGCCGTCCCGCCGATTCCACCGGCAGACCAGAGGCGGCGGCGACAATCTCCTGTCCCGCCTGCCCGCAAAACCGCCCCTGGCACCGGCCCATGCCGGCCCGCGAGAAAGCTTTCGAGCGATTGACCTCCGTTGCGCCCTTGCCGGTCACGCTCGCGCGCAGCTCTCCCGCCGTTACCACCTCACAGCGGCAGATGATCGTGTCGTCGGCAAGTGTCTGCGCCAACTGGTGCGGCCAGGGGAAGGCCCGGGCCATTCCCTGCGCAAAGCGCCTCGCAGCTCTCAATTGCTTTCGGCAGCGGCCGATCTCCGCGCGGGATGGCTTCAAACCCTGATCCTCAAGAAGCCCGAAGGCGGCAAGCCGGCCGGAGGCTTCCGCACCATCTGCACCGAGAATACGCACGCCATCGCCCGCCAGATAGACATTCCGCACCGAACTGCGCCCCATATCGTCCACATCCGGCAACCATTGCCGGATCGTCGGATGAAAGGAGAAGCGGCAACCTGCAAGATCGGCAAGCTGGCTTTCCGCCCGCAGATGATAACCCATACCGACCGCATCGCAGGCGAGGCGTGTTTCCTCACCGGAGGCATTCCGGTAGCGGATACCGGTCACATCGCCCTCGGCGTCACCGATAATCTCTAACGGGACGATACCCCGCTCGATCCTTGCCCCGCCGGCCAACAGCGCCCCAACGAGCCGCATGCCCTTGAGGAGCTGCAACGGTCGCGCGATCATCCCCGGCAGGCCCTTGATCTGCGTGGAAAATGGCGTGGTATCCAGCACTGCCACGGGCGCCGCGCCTGCCTTCATATATTGATAGGCCACGAGATAAAGCAGCGGCCCGGTGCCCATGAAAACCACCCGCCGACCTATCGCACAGGCTTGCGCTTTCAGGGATATCTGCGCAGCGCCAAGCGAAAAACATCCCGGCCTCGTCCAGCCCGGCAAAGGCATGATGCGGTCGGTCGCACCCGATGCGATGATAAGGGCGTCGAAATTGAGAGCTTCGGATGTCTCGGCGCGCTGAATATGAATGCGATTGTCGCGGATTGCCCATGCCAGGGTCTGCGGGCAGTAATCGATGTGGTCCGAAAGCCCGTCGAATACCTCGTGCAGAGCCTTCGCCTTATCCGCTTCCGTGCCGTAAAGGGCCGCATAGGAGCGTCGAAAATTTTGCGGCTGGCGGCGATAAATCTGGCCGCCGCTGCGATCTCCCTCATCGATGACGACGGGGCGGAGCCCCGCCCGCACCAACGCCTCGGCGGCACGCGTACCGGCGGGGCCGGCGCCCACGATCACGACGCGCAAATCTGCCATAACCCCTCCGGAACCTCGGTTCTGATATCCATGCCCGGGAGTACGGCGGTGGAACAGGCGCGCAGCCGCTCGCCTTCACCGGTCCAGACCCAGCAATCCTGACAGGCGCCCATCAGGCAGAACCCCGCCCGCTCGCCATCGGCGAACTCGGACAAACGGGCAAAGCCGCGCGAGAGCATCAGCGCCGTCAGCACTGTGTCGCCCTCCAGCGCCTCGACCGGCATGCCGTCAACCAGGACAGGGCAAGCCGCGCGTCGCTCTTCGGCAATGCGCCTGAATCTGGCCGGCATCCGCGTTTCCTTTCCCGAAATCTTCGCAGGCACCTCTCCTGCACCTTCACAGATTTCCACGGCAGAAGGTTTGCCGCCAATCGCAAATGGTCGCTTGAACAGAACCTTGGGTTATGGAAGAGATGACGCTGGAGGTTTCCATGAACGCCCGACAGCTTGAAATTTTCCGCGCCATCATGCGCGACGGCTCCGTGACGGCGGCCGCCAATTCGCTTGCCGTTTCCCAGCCCGGCGTCAGCAAGGTGCTGCACCATCTGGAAAGCCAACTGGGTTACAAGCTGTTCGAGCGCATTGGCGGGCGGCTGGTGCCGACGATGGAAGCGCATCTGATCTATGAGGATGCCGACCGGGTTTTTCGCGAACTTGAGGTTCTGAAAAAGCTGACGCGCACGATTGGCGAGCGCAAGCTTGGCCTTCTGCGCATCGGGGCCAGCCTGCCGGTTACCTATTCCGTTCTGCCCGAGGCGCTGCTGGCCTTCCGGCAGGCGCATCCGACCGTCAAAATCCACCTCAACGCCCTGCCCAAAAAAGAGATTGCCGAACAATTGTTGCTGGGCGACATCGATTTTGCGGTAACGCTCTCCACCATTCAGGCGCCGACGGTGCGCAGCGAAATCCTCGCCTCCGTGCCGGTCGTGGCGGTGATGCGGCATGATGATGCTCTCGCCGAAATGATGACGGTCACGCCCCGCGACCTCGCCGGCAGACCGCTGATTTCCTATGGCAACCATGCGGACGAGATCGGCCCGCAGCTGAACGAGGTCTTCGAACGCGACGGGCTTGTGCGTGACGTTTCGGTGCAGGTCACCTCATCGGTCGGTGCCGTGCCGCTGGTACGCGGCGGCATCGGCATCGCCCTTGTCGACGGTCTGGTGCGCTGGAACAGTTTCGAGGGGGTGACGGTGCGCCCATTCATGCCTGAAGTAACGATGAATGTCGCCGTTTCCACCAACACGGCCCGGCCGCTCTCGCGCTTCTTCAAACCCTTCGTCGGTGAATTGCGAAAGCTCTTTCGCGCCCTTCCCGCCCAGAATTGACGGACAAAACAATACCCGCAAGGCCTGAGCCTGCGGGTATTGCAGTCCGCCGCATGTGTTCGAACGATCAGCTTTTCGGCAGGCCGGGCGGGTTGGTTCGCGATTCCGGCAGGGCTTCTTCCGATAGCTGCCAGCGATCCAGAATCTTCGCGTAAGCGCCGCTCTTGATCAGGTCGTTGGTGGCAAGCGTCAGCGCATCGGCCAGTCCCGATCCCTTGCGGGTGGTGATGGCGGCATCGGACCGCTCCGGCCAGCCGGCCGAGAGCGTGCCGACACGCTTGATGGTCTTGTCACGCGCGGCGATGAAGACCAGCTGCGCATGCGGCTGAACGATCACATCCGCCCGCCCCGCTGAAAGCGCCACAAGCCGGGTCGCTTCATCATCGTAATATTGCAGCTCGATCGGCTTCAGTCCGGCGGCGACGTTTTCGTCGCTCCATTTCAGCAGAATGCGCTCCTGATTGGTGCCGGCGCCGACGATGATCCTCAGGCCGGCCGCGTCCTTCGGCTCGCGGATGGCGGTTATGCCGCTGTCTGCCTTGACGAAAAATCCGTGCAGGCCCTGACGATAGGTGGAGAAATCGAACTTTTCCTTGCGCTGCTCGGTAACGCCCACATTCGAGATCACCGCATCGTATTTGCCGGAGGCAAGCCCCAGCGGCCAGTCCGCCCAGGCCACCGCCACCAGTTCCAGCTCCAAGCCAAGGCTGTCGGCCACCGCAAGGGCGTAATCGGGATCTGCGCCGACCACCGTTTTTGCATCCGTCGCATAGGTCGCGAGCGGGGGGCCGCCGGGTGCGACTGCGACGGTGAGTTTGCCCGGCGTGACGAATTTGAAATCCTTCGGAACGGCGGCAATCGCGCCGGGGTCTTTTTCAACCCGGATGCGGCCGGGCTGATCCGGCGACAGGTCGAAAACATCCGTTGCCGAAGCCGATGCAAAACCGGCGATTGAGAGAAAGGCGCCAAGCGTGGCCGTGGCGAGACGAGAGGTGAAGGTCATTGTGGTTTCCCGATAGAATGCCCGATAGAATGACTGTGGGACGGAGGTAGCGCGGACGGGAGGATGCCCGCGCTACCGGCTGAGTGATGTCCCACCTTCAACTCAGCTTTTTCGAAAATCTGGCCTTAGCTCTTGGGCAGGCCGGGCGGATTGGTGCGGGATTCCGTGATGGCTTCCGAGCCGAGGTTCCAGCGGGCGAGAACCTTGCCGTAATTGCCGTTCTTGATCTGGGCGTTCAGCGCGGCGGTGATGGCCTCCGCTATGCCTGCGTCCTTTTTCGAAGCGACGGCGATCTCGGCCGCTTCCGGCCAGCCGCCGGAGAAGGTGCCGACGAGCTTCGTCTTCTTCTGGCTTGCCGCCTGAAAGGCAGAGGTCGCATTAGGGCCGAGATAGGCATCCGCACGGCCGGATTGCAGGGCGACGTCAAGCACGGCCTGATCGTCATAATATTGCACCTCGGTATCGGCCAGTCCCTTCGCCTTGTTGTCCTTGATCCATTTCAGCAGGATCTGCTCCTGATTGGTGGCGGCCCCGACGATGACCTTCAGCCCTGCGACATCCTCCGGCTTGCCGATGGATGTGACCTTGCTGTTATTGCCGACATAGAAGCCGAGCAGATCGTTGCGGTAGCTGGAAAAATCGAACTTTTCCTTGCGGGCTTCCGTCACCGTGATGTTGGAAGTAACGGCGTCATATTTGCCGGATGCAAGACCGAGCGGCCAGTCCGCCCAGGCAATAGGCACAAGCTGCAGCTCAAGGCCAAGGCTGTCGGCGACCAGCTGGGCGATATCCGGCTCCACGCCGATCGGCGTTTTTGTGTCGCTTGCATAATCCACCAGCGGCAGGCGGAAGGGAACGGTCGCGACCGTCAGCTTTCCGTCTGTAATGAACTTGTGGCCGGCGGGCAGAAGCTTGATTGCCTCTTCCACCTTTTCGACGCGCACCCGCCCCTTCTGCTCGGGCGACAGGTCAACCTCCTGCGCATGCACGACCGGGATGAGCGCAGCAGTGGCGGTGAAAAGACCGCCGGCAAGCAGGGACAATAATTTCGATGAAAATGCCATGTGAGTGTTTCCTTTGTTGTTGATTAGAGAACTTTTGCGAGAAATTCGGCCGTGCGCGGGTGGTCCGGCTTGTTGAACACTTTCTCCGGCGTGCCCGTTTCGAGAATGCGGCCCTGTTCCATGAAGACGACCCTGTCGGAGACTTCGCGGGCAAAGCCGATTTCGTGGGTGACGATGATGAGAGTGACGCCGGAGCGGGACAGCTCCTTGATGACATCCAGCACCTCATTGACAAGCTCCGGGTCGAGCGCGGATGTCGGCTCGTCGAAGAGCAGCACCTTCGGCCGCAGCGCTAAGGCCCGGGCAATCGCCACACGCTGCTGCTGCCCGCCGGAAAGCTGGCGGGGGTAAGCACCGGCCTTTTCGGCAAGGCCGACGCGGGCCAGAAGATCGCGCGCCTCGGCTTCCGCCTGTTCTTTCGATATGCCGCGAACAACGACGGGCGCTTCGGCGATGTTTTCAAGCGCCGTCAGATGCGGGAACAGGTTGAAGCTCTGGAACACCATGCCCACTTCGACGCGGCGCTTCAGAATGTCCTTTTCCTTCAGCTCATAAAGCGTGTCGCCTTTCTGGCGATATCCGACCAGCTCGCCGTCGATGGCGATGAAGCCGTCGTCGACACGCTCCAGATGATTGATGGAGCGCAGCAATGTGGACTTGCCGGAGCCGGACTGACCGAGAATGGTGGTGACGCTGCCTGCCGGAATGGAGAGCGTGACATCGTCCAGCACCTTCAGTGTTCCGAAGGACTTGGAAACGCCGTGGATATTGACCGAACCGCCACGATTGCCGAGCTGGAAACTTCCCGTCCTGGCGGCAGCCGGTCTTTCAATGGGGGGCGCTGGCGTCTCCACCGCTTCCGGCAAAGGCTTGCGCGGCAGGAATGTGCGATAGAGCGTGGCAAACAGCGAGGGCGGCGGATTGCGCAGCGCGCCGCGCGAAAAGTGGCGTTCGATGTGGTGCTGAACAATGGAAAGCGCGGTCAGGATCACCAGATACCAGACGGTGGCGACCATCAGCAGCGGGATCACTTCCAGATTGCGGCGATAGATGATCTGGATCGTATAGAACAGCTCCGGCAGCGCGAGGATATAGACCTGCGACGTGCCCTTGGCCAAGCCGATAATATCGTTGAAGGCCGTGGGCAGGATAGAGCGCATCGCCTGCGGCAGGACGATGCGGGACGCCTGCCGCCTGCGCGGAAGGCCGAGCGCGGCGGCAGCTTCGAGCTGCCCCTGATCGACTGAAAGGATTCCGCCGCGAACGATTTCGGAGGCGAAAGCGGCCTGATTGAGCGTCAGCCCCAAAACGGCCGCCGCAAAGGGCGTCATCAGCTGTGTCGTATTCCAGCTGAAGAAATTGATGCCGGTATAGGGCACACCGATTGTCACGGTTTCATAGAGATAGCCGAGATTGTTGAGGATCAGCAAAAGCACGATCAGCGGGATGGAGCGAAAAATCCAGATATAGGTCCAGGAGACAGCGACCAGCAGCGGCGAACGGGAAACACGGGCAAGCGCCAGCAGGGTTCCCAACACAAAACCAAACAACGCACCGAGCGCGGTCAGGAGCAGCGTCCGGCCGAGACCCACCAGCACCGGTTCGGCGAAGAACCATTCGGCAAACACATCCCAGCCCCAGCGCGGGTTGCCGAAAACGGAATGCACGACGGCGGCAATGATGATGACGGAGAAAACCGTGCCCACCGTCCGCAGCGGGTAGCGGGCCGGAACGATGCGGAAATGGGAGTAACCGCCCGTGATCGGTTCACTCTTCTTGTCGCCCACGGCGAGATGCGGAAAATCAGAGGCTATCGTCATCGGAAAAAAGCCTTTCACGGATGTGCGGAAGAGGGTTGCGGCCGGACAGTGGCTATCGGCGCTCCTCCCGGAACAGAGACGGGTGCGGGTTCGGACAGCCATTTTTCGAAGGGCAACGACCGGATCGTCTCGGGATCGGCCGTGGTATCGAACAAAGCGCGATAACCATTGGTGAGATAAAGACCGACCGCTTCCGGCTGACGGAAGCCGGTGGTCAGATAGACGCGTCCATAACCCTGCCGGATCGCCTGCTGCTCCAGTTCCCGGAGCACGATTTTCGCAAGCCCCTGCCGGCGATGGGCGGAATGGGTCCAGACCCGCTTGAATTCCGCCGTTTCGTCGTCGTAGCGCATGAAGGCGCCGCCGGCGATCGCTTTGCCGTCGCGCAGGAGCAGCAGGAAATTGCCCGATGGCGGGCTGAAGGCTTCCGGCGGATATTTGTTCAGCTCCGCCTTCGCCCCTTCCGCATTGAAGAACGTGCCGTAGCGGCTGTCATATTCGAACAGCAACTCCTCCAGAAGCGGCGTTGCGAGCGGATCCTTGACGGATGTGTAGAAAAAACTGTCGCTCATGTCCTTGTCCTAATTTTCGCGTCAGGAGAGATAGGCTTCCGCCAGCCGCACCCAGAAGCGTGCTGCCGGCGCGATGATCGCGTCGTTGAAATCGTAGTGGGGGCTGTGCAGCGGCGCGCTATCGCCATTGCCGACGAAGAGGTAAGAGCCGGGGCGCTCCTGCAGCATGAAGGCGAAATCCTCGCTCGCCGTGCGCGGCTGGAACGCTTCGGCGATCTGCCCGGCGGCGAAATGCCGTCTGGCGACATCGCGGGCGAAGACCGTCTGAGAGGTGTGGTTGATGACCGGCGGGAAACCGCGGGAATAGGCGACCTCTGCCTTCGCGCCGAAGCTCTCGGCCTGCGCTTTGGCCAGCGCCGGGAGCCGCTCCTCCAGCCTGTCACGCACGGCAGGCGAGAACGCCCGGGCGGTGATCTGAAGCTCGACGCTTTCGGGAATGACGTTGGAGGCGGTTCCGCCATGGATGGAGCCGACCGTCAGCACCGCCATCTCGCGCGGATCGACATTGCGCGAAACGATGCTCTGCAGGGCGGTGACGAAACTTGCCGATGCGAGAACCGGATCGACCGTCTCATGCGGCGCGGCGCCATGCCCGCCCTTGCCGACGATCCGCACCTTCGCCTTGTCGACGGAGGCCATGGCGGGGCCTTCGACGAAGCCAAACTGTCCGGTGTCGACACCCGGCCAATTATGCAGGCCGAAGACGGCATCGACCGGAAACCGCTCGAAAAGCCGGTCCTTTATCATCGCCCTTGCCCCGGCGCCGATCTCCTCGGCCGGCTGGAAGATCAGCGTCAGCGTGCCGGAAAAATTCGATGTTTCGGCAAGATACCGGGCAGCGGCAAGCAGAATCGTCGTATGGCCATCGTGACCGCAGGCATGCATGACGCCCTGCGTCTGGCTGGCATAGGCAAGGCCGGTTTCCTCGACAATCGGCAGGGCGTCGATATCGGCGCGAATACCGACGCGCTTATCGCCATGACCGCGTTTCAACGTGGCGACAACGCCGTGGCCGCCGACACCTTCCGTCACCTCATATCCGAACGACAAGAGATAGCGGGCGATGAGCGCCGCCGTGCGTTTTTCCTTGAGCGAAAGCTCGGGATGCCGGTGGAGATCATGCCGGATGGCGATGCTCTCGTCGATGAAGGCAAGGATTCCCCGTTCGGCGTCGTCCTGCGGACGCGCGCCGTCAATGCGGATATTCATGGTTCTGTCTCCTGCGCGGCTCGCTACGCGCCGCGTCTTGAAATCTGCACCGGGCGGCAATCGTCTCCGCCCGGCTGCAAGCTCAGGCGATGGCCTTGTCCGACCCGTTTTCGCGGCGGGAATAGACGCTTTCCCTGAAAGGCAGGCCGAGATGGTCGCGCAGCGTCGCCCCTTCCAGATGCGGATCGAAATAACCGCGCCGTTGCAGCACCGGTATGACGAGACGGACAAAATCGTCCAGTCCCTCGGCAATCACCGGGAAGCCCAGAATGAAGCCATCGGCCGCATCGTGCTCCACCCAGCGGATGATTTCGTCGGCCACCTTGTCCGGGGTGCCGATGAAACCTTCACGCGGGGTCGCTGCCTCAAGCGCCGCCTCGCGCAGCGTCTGGTTCTTTTCCTTAGCGCGCCGCTTGATGCGGTCGGTCGTGGAGCGGAAACTGTTCTTGCCGATCTCGCCGAGTTCCGGGAAAGGCTCATCCAGCGGATAGACGCTAAAATCATGATGGTCGAAGAAACGGCCGAGATAGGCCAGCGCATCCTCGATGGTGATGAGGTTGCGAATGACGTCGTATTTCGCCTCCGCTTCCTCCTGCGTCTCGCCGACAATCGGGCCGATGCCGGGAAAAATCTTCACATCGGCAGCGGACCTGCCCTGCGCGACGGCGCTCTGTTTCACACGCTTCAGGAAAGTCTGGTTTTCCTCCAGCGAAGCGGAATTGGTGAAGACCGCATCCGCATGTTTGCCCGCAAGACCGATGCCGGCATCGGAGGAGCCGGCCTGGAATACCACCGGCTGCCCCTGCGGGGAACGCTGGATATTGAGCGGGCCTTCCACCTGGAAGAAGCGGCCCTTATGGCCGAGCGTGTGGAGTTTGGCGCGGTCGAAGAACTGTCCCGTCTCGCGGTTGCGCAGGAAAGCGTCGTCGTCCCAGCTATCCCACAGGCCCTTGATCACTTCGAGATACTCGTCGGCAATCTCGTAACGCAGCGCATGTTCGGGGTGGTTGCGGCTGTAATTCTTCGCCGTACCTTCAAGCGGTGTCGTCACGGCATTCCACCCGGCGCGGCCGCCGCTCAGCAGATCGAGCGAGGCGAACTGACGGGCAATGGTGAAGGGGTCGCTATAGGAGGTCGAAACGGTGCCGGCGAGACCGATCTTCGAGGTCACGGAGGCGAGCGCCGAAAGGATCGTCAGCGGCTCGAACCGGTTGAGGAAATGCGGGATCGACTTGTCATTGATATAGAGCCCATCCGCCACGAAAGCGAAGGCGATGCCCGCCGCTTCCGCCTTCAGCGCGGTCTTCCTGAAGAAATCGAAATTGACGCTGGCATCCACCGGGCTTTTGGGGTGCCGCCAGGCATTCATGTGCCCGCCGGGGCCCTGAAGCATGATGCCGAAACGGATTTTCTTTCTCGTCATGTCATTCCCTCCTCAGAGAAAATTACGCCGCCCGGGAAAGGCGATGCGTGGCAAGCAGTTCTATCGAGGCAAGCCGCTGATCGGCACCGACATGCGGCGGCTCGATGATGAATTCCTCGATGCCGTGCTCTTCGGAAAGCGCACGAAGCGCCTTGTGAATATCCTCCGGCCCGCCATGCAGGACGTTGGGCTTGCGCTCTTCGATGCGGTAATCGGTATCGCCGGACTGGCGGGCGAATTCCTCCGCCTGTTCTCGGCGGCCGAGGTTGAACGCCCTGCCGTCGCTGAGGAATACCCGGTAGATGCGCTGACCTTCCACCTGTCTCGCGGCATGGGCGAGGTCGCTGGCCGCAAAAGCCGACAAAGCAAGGATCGGAGCGCTTCCGCCGCTTTCTTCCCGAAAAGCCGAGAGGCTGCGGCGAAGAACCTCCGCATCGCCATTGAGATGGCCGGCAAAGACGAAATTCCACCCCCTTGAAGCCGCAAGCCTTGCGCTTTCCGGGCTGGCGCCGAGCAGAAATCTTTCCGCAGCGACCGGTGGCGCAGGTGTCGCCTGCAGTCCGGCCTGTGCGTGGTCCTGCGGCGCGGCGCCGGACAAAAACGTGGTGAGTTCACTGAAGGCCGTTTCGAAATCCGGTTTACGGGCAGGATCATAGGCCTGCTGCAAGGCCGACGTCGCCAGCGGCAACCCGCCCGGTGTCTTGCCGATGCCGAGATCGACCCGGCCGGGCGCAAGCGACGACAGGACATTGAAAACCTCGGCGACCTTGTAAGGGCTATAGTGTTGCAACATGACGCCGCCCGAGCCGACGCGAATGTGGGAGGTTTTCGCCAATATCCACGAAACCAGCGCTTCCGGTGCGGAACCGGCAAGCTCCGGCGAATTGTGATGTTCGGCCACCCAGAAACGGCGGTAACCCAGCTCTTCGGCGCGCCTGGCAAGATTGATCGTGTCGCGGAATGCACTCGCCGCGTCCTCACCCGTTGGAACCGGGCTCTTGTCAAGCAAACTGAGCGTATACATCATCACCTCGCGTGTCTTTGATGCATACTTTGTCTACCGATTTTATATTCTAATAAAGGATGATCGTTCCACGTTGCAGCGCGATCAGAGAAAATATTGTTTTCAGTGATGTTTTCGGAAGCCAGCCCTTGCAAAGCCATCGATAGAGACGAAGGAATGGCGCCAAAAGGCTGCAACAGGCCGCTTTCAACGCCAAACCCGGACGAAACGGGCTTGCGCCGGAATTCGCTAAAAACTACTTAGTAAGTTAGGAATAATATGGCTCGGCGCTGCAAAAACGCGCCGACTCTCTTTTCGGATCATGCGATGTTGACCAAAAAAGGCAAATACGGATTAAAGGCTCTTGTCGATCTGGCGCGGTTGCCCCAGGGCGAGACCGCCTTCGTGACCGAAATTGCAACCCGCAACAATATCCCGAAAAAATTCCTGGATACTATTCTTCTGGAGCTGCGCAATAGCGGCATTCTGCGCTCCAAGAAAGGCCCGAATGGCGGTTATTCGCTGTCGAAAATGCCATCGGAAATCATGATCGGGCAGGTCATCCGCACGCTGGACGGACCTCTGGCCCCCATTCGCTGTGCAAGCCGCACGGCTTTTGAAGCCTGTGACGACTGTGATGATCCGGAGACCTGTCAGGTCAGGGTTTCGATGACGGACGTGCGTGACGCCATCGCAACCATTCTGGACAACATGACACTCGCACAATTCGTGGCCAAGGACGGGCAGAACGCCCGTTCCATTCCGGCCGGCGAATAGGATTCCGCACGGCCCTTCATTCGAGCTTCGCCTATTGCCCGCGCAGATCGTCGTCCAGCGACGCGATCAGCCCGGCTTCACTGACGCCTTCGACAAGGCCGAGGCGCGCCATCAGGATTTCAAGCGTGATGGCATTGTTGCGAACCGAACGAAAGGTGACGTTTTCCGCTCCCACCTGGGCCGCATCGATATTGGCCGCAAGGCTGGATATTTGCGCCTTCAGGAGTTCGATGGCGAGAAATATTTCGCCTATCACGGGTCGCGCCGCGCCATCGCCGGCCAGCCTGTCGATCAGCAGCGCCGAAAGTTCACGCTGCTTCTGCCCCAGAGCCACGGCGGCTTTCAAAAGGGTGGAAACGGAAACGGCCAGATTTCCCGCGCCCTGAGCCAGAAACACCACCTGATCCGCGCGTAACAGACCTTCCCATGACGTATTGGGGCGGTTGCGCAGAACAACGAGCAAAGGCTGCCCGGCCGTGTTGACGGCCGGCACGACAATCCAGTCCGCGTCGCCCCTCACCGAGCCCGCAACGTCATCGGGAAGCCGCAGGGCGTAGTCGTCTTCCGTCACCGTAACGGCCTGATCCAGATCCGCGGCAGATATTGCCAGTGCGAAGGTCTCGCCAAGATCGAGACGGGCGAAGAGCGCCTTGCGCTGGTCTTCGCTGCCGGCATTCCTGATGAATTCAAGCGCGGTGAAATGTTCAACGAGATCATGCGCCACCGCCGCATCGGCTGCGGAAATGATGGCGAGCGCCTGCGAGAGAACATCGTTGGTGATGTCCGTTCCGCCCAGTTCCGTTGGAACGGAAAGAGCAAGAAGACCGGAACGGGCGATCCGCGCATGGATTTGCCCGGGACTTTCAACGGCGCAGTTTTCGGCGATCGTGCGGGCAACGGTCAGCACATCGATATCCGCGCCGAGGCGTGGAGGAACGAAACGAAGTCTTTCGCCGAGAGGCGTGACGGATCCCATGCTCAACTCCCTCAAAGAATGACAAAGTGAAAGCGCCGAACGACCGGCGCTCAGTCCAGAGAATGATAACGCCCGTTTTGATAGAGCAGCGAATGGCCGGAGCCGATGCGGATCGCCTCAACCTTGCCGATGACGATGACGTGGCTGTGCCGTTCGATCGTCTCTTCAATGGTGCAATCGATCGCGGCAACAGCGTCTTCGAGAATGGGCGCACCGCTCGACAGCCGTGTCCATTCCGCACCGCGATACCGGTCCGGGCCCTTCAGGCCGCCGATGCCGGCAAACTGATTGGCGACGAACTGATGGTTCGCCCCGACGATGTTGACGGCAAGATGACCGAAACGCTGCACCACCGGCCATGTGGATGAGGATCGGTTGAGCGCCACCAGAATGCGCGGCGGATCGACCGACAAAGCGGTGGCCGAGGTCACGGTCGCGCCCGTTCGCTCGTCGCCCTCACCCGCCGTAATCACGCTGACACCTCCGCCCAGCGTTCTCAGCGCCGCCTTGAGGCTGTCGGCATCCGCCGCCCTGCCGGCGACCGGGTCGCGGAGGTTGATGAATTGTTGATCCTTGGCCGCATATTGCAATGTCATCGGGTTGCTCCTGAAAACAGCTGAATTGTTCAATAGCTAGCAGCGGCAGCGGGGGGTGAAATAGACATCGTTTTCCATAATGATAATATTCTATAGAAATAATGTTTTATGTGTCGCCGTCCGATTTAGCCCCGCCGCAAGGATATCTGCCGAAAAGGTGGGAGGCAGAGGTCGCCTCCCGTCGAAGGATCAGGATCCGGACACCAGCTTGACGTTGCCGCCATGACCGCCACCACCGAAAACCTGTTTCGCGCCGAAAGAAGATCGTATCTGGTTGCGGGGCCCGCCGAGCCCGATTTCCGGAAACAGCAGTTCGGATAGCCGATAGGCTTCCTCCAGATGCGGATAACCCGAGGCGATGACGGTATCGATGCCCAGCGCCTGATATTCCCTGAGCCGCGCCGCCACCGTCTTCGGCGAACCGACCAGCGCCGTGCCCGCACCCGAACGGACGAGACCTATGCCCGCCCACAAATTCGGAGAGACTTCCAGCCGGTCGCGCCGGCCATTGTGGAGCGCCTGCATTCTCGCCTGGCCGACGGAATCCGAAGCCCTGGAGAAGACCTCCTGAGCGGATGCGATGGTTTCGTCGGAGAGCTTCGAGATCAGCCGCTCGGCATCGGCCCATGCTTCCTCATCGGTTTCACGCACGATGAAATGCAGGCGGATTCCGAAGGTAACCTTGCGCCCTTTTTTGGCGGCGGCGGCGCGCACCTTGGCGATCTTTTCCGCCACCTGCGCCGGCGGTTCGCCCCAGGTGAGATATTTGTCGGTGATACCGGCGGAAAACTCGATGCCGGCATCGGAAGAGCCGCCAAAATAAAGCGGCGGGCGCGGTTCCTGCACCGGCGGCAGCCCGAGTTTCGCGTCCACCGCCTTGATATATTTGCCGTCGAGGCTTCCCTTGCCGGTTTCGATCAGCGAATTGAACACCTGGAAGAACTCATCGGCGTGATCGTAACGCTCGTCATGCGGCAGGAAAATGCCGTCACCGGCCAATTCCTGCGCGCTGCCGCCAACCACGATGTTGAGAAGCAGCCGGCCATGGGAAACGCGATCGAGCGTCGAAGCAAGCCGCGCATAATAGGCGGGCGAAGCGACGCCCGGACGGATGGCGACGAGGAATTTCAGCTTCTCGGTATAGGCAGCGAGATTGGCCGCAAGGATGAAGGATTCTTCACAGGCGACACCGGTGGGGATGAGCACGCCTGAATAACCGAGCCGATCGGCAGCCTGGGCTATTTCCCGGAAATAGCCGGGATCGGCAGGACGCGAAAGATCATCCGAGCCGAGATAGCTGCCATCGCCTGAGGTAGGTATGAACCATAGAAAATCGAGTGGTTTATCGGATGTGCTCATCGGCAGGTCCTTTGCAATCTGCCCTTGGGCAATGCGCTTGATGATAAAAGGGTAGCCAATTCCCCGGCGCGTTTAAGAAATTTTGTTCCAATTTCCATCCGGCGAGGAGAGTTTCTCTCCCGGATGAACCGCGCTGCAAAGGGAAAAGGAACCCTCGCTGATGGTCGTCAGAAGACCGGATAAAGGCCGAGCATCGCAAAGTTCATTTCGCAGATCTCTTCCCGTTCGAGTTCGAGATCGCTTTTCTCCTGCCTGATGCGTCCGGAATGATCCAGAGGATGAAGGCTGACCTGTTCCTCTTCCCGCGGCTGACGCCGGGTCAAACCGAACAGATCGAAAGTAAACGCATGAAGTCCCTGCGGCATGTGCGCCTCCTTTGCTCAACTCCCCTTATCCTCAGGCGACCGTCCGAAATCGTCAATATTTTCCATAAAATTACTATTCTATAATTGGAGGATCGCCGGCAAATGTGGACTAAGGTTGCGGCGGCGGGAAAAAATCCGTTTCCGGCTGCCAATAATCGGGCACGGAACCGAACGATCAGTCATTTCCTCAAAAATGTGCTTCGCCCAGGGCAGTCAATCTACGCAATCTCGATCCGGCCACCGCCTTTGCCGATGCGCCATCTGCCTTCAACCGCTCGAAAAGAGCATAACCCTCAGGCCATCGTCCGTAGCCGCTGGCAATATTGATATGTCCGACGGCGCCGAGATTGATGAGATCGCTCCCCCACAGGCTCGCACTGCGCGCGTACTCTTCGCAATCCATATAGGGATCGTTCATGCTGCCCACGACGAGGCTGGGAAAAGCAAGCGGTTGCTGCGGAAACGCACCGAACCGGACGATACAGGGATGCATCGCCTCTACGCGGTCGAGATGGGCGGGTGCGACCAGAAGCGCGCCCTTGATTTTGGCGGCGGAGGGGCGAGACGCCATATTCGCCACCAGCAGGCAACCGAGGCTGTGGGCGACGATATAAGCGCTTTCGACTGTCGCCAGCGCTGCCTCGAGACGTTCGAGCCAGTCCTCGAGAACCGGGCATTGCCAATTGTCCTGATCGACCAGCCGCGAGTCGGGATCATCCAGCAACCAGTGCCGCTGCCAATGTCCTTCATCCGAACCATTCAGGCCAGGGACAATCAAGGTGGTACACATGCCTGCTCCATGGGTTGTGGGCGGTATGTCGCAAGCATGGTGAATTTCGCGATTTCCGTCGACTATTGCCTTGCTCACCTTTCGAAGCCTCGCGAAAAATCGATCCAGACAATTTCGATCATGCAGAAAATGCGTTCTCCATGGCGGAAATAATTTCGCCCAGAGGGAATCATTTCCTCAAATTTTTTATATAGAAAATATGTGCAATATAGGCTTTCCAGACGGAAAGCTTTTCCTCCGCCGCATCACAAAAGAAACGTCGCTGCTTCGCCGGACCGCCGCCGCTTTGCCATTCTCGCAGCTGCGGAGGCTTGCGCCTCGCGGGAGACACAAGCGGTGAAGGCCAAACGTCAGCAGGGCCATTCCACCGCACCATAAAACGAAAATTCAGGCGGATAATGTGATCAGCACAAGCGAATTTCTCTGGTACATCCCCAATGACGTCAAACCCGGCCACCGGGGCGACGCCGTCAGCGAAAATCACAATAGTCTCGATACGTTGACGAGCCATGCCAAAGCGCTTGAAACCCATGGCTGGAAAGGCGCGCTGCTCGGCACCGGCTGGGGACGTCCGGATACATTTACGGTGGCGGCGGCGCTTGCGGCCCGCACCACCACATTCGAGCCGCTGATCGCTATCCGTCCCGGCTACTGGAAGCCCGCCAACCTCGCATCCGCCGCCGCCACGCTCGACCAGCTTTCCGCCGGTAGAGTTCGGATCAACATCGTTTCCGGCAGGGATGAGCTTGCCGCCTATGGCGATGAAGAAGGCGATCAGGCGCAGCGTTATGCCCGCACGAAAGAATTCATGCGGCTGGTGCGGCGGCTCTGGACCGAGGAAAACGTCACTTTTAATGGCGATCATTTCCGGGTCACGAACTCCACCGTTTCGCCGCGCATCGCCGTGCGCGAAGGCCGGCCGCATCCCAAACTCTATTTCGGCGGCGCTTCCGAAGCAGCCGAGCAGGTTGCCGCAACCGAGGCCGATGTGCAGCTTTTCTGGGGAGAACCGCTCGCTGGCGTGCGCGAAAGGATCGAGCGGCTGAGGCACTTCAGCGAAAAGCTCGGCCGCGATCTGCCGCCGCTGCAATTCGGCCTGCGGATCACCACGCTGGTACGCGAAACCACAGCCGAGGCATGGCGCGATGCGGAAGCGAAAGTTGCCGAGATGGCCGCAAACAATGGCGTACGCTGGAACGACCATCTTCAGGCCGTGGCGGTCGGCCAGCGCCGCCTGCTGGATTTGCACCGTCAGAGCGACGTGCTGGACGATAATCTCTATACCGCGCTGGGCAAATTCGGCGGCGGCGGGGCGGGAACTACATGGCTTGTCGGTTCGGCGGAAGATGTCGCGGCGTCACTGCGCAAATATCGCGCGCTGGGCATCAGCCATTTTGTGCTTTCCGACACGCCCTATCTCAAGGAAATCGAACGGCAGGGCGAGAGATTGCTGCCGCTGCTGCGGGATTGATGGGCGTAACCTGAAAATGGGCGGCCCACCTCGGACAGGGCCGCCCTTTTGCTTTCAGCCGCCCGCCGCCTTGATGCTCTGACGACCGAGAATCGTTCGGATCATATGGCTCTGCGGCGCATGCGCCCTTGCCGTTATGGCGTCGCGGTGATGGCGCTCAAGGTCGTAATCCCGGCGCAGGCCGCGATTGCCGCCAAGCTCCAGCGCCAGATCAGTCACCGCCACGGCATTGTCGATGACCACATGACGAACGGCCAGTGCATCGGTTCCCACCCTCTCCCCCGCATCGACATCGCGGGCGACCGAGAGAAGGAGGCGTCGGTTCGCCGCCAGCAGCACTTCGATCTGGCCGAGACCTTCCTGAATGCGGGGGATGGAGGACAGCGGCGCGCCAAGACTTGCCGGAACATGGCCATTCAGATGGCGCAACAGATCGTCCCGCGCCGAAAGCGCGACACCGTGATAGACGGAGGCCAGCAGAACGAAGAAATTATACCCGTCCGCTTCATCGCGCCGCAGTGGCTCATCCGCCGGCTGCTCGGCGACGATATCGGCAAGCGGCACCTTCACGTCTTCCAGCACCAGATCATGGCTGGCTGTGGCGTACATGCCGGTCGCCTCCCATGCTTTTTCCTGGGCGATGCCAGCCGCATCGAGAGGAACAAGAAGCTGGATGAGGCGGGGCGCCTCTTCCGTCGTCACGGCAAGCACGATCGCCCATTTCAGGCCCGGCAGGCCGGTGACGAAGCTCTTGCGGCCATTGACCACCCAGAAATCGCCCTCGATCCGCGCCGTCGTTTCCGGCAGGCCGCCATGGGCCGGCGAACCGACACCCGGCTCCGCCTGCGCATTGTTCAGGAGCGCCGGTTCCCTGCCATTGGCGGCCAGTACCTTTGCAGCAAGTGCTGCCGGCCACTTGCCGCGCCGGATCGCGGCATGAACACTATAGTGCATGGCGAGGATGAGAGCGGTCGACGGATCGCCTTTGGCAATGGCCGTAATGACGGCATGTGCCGTCTCCATGCCCTCGCCCCACCCGCCATCCTTTTCAGCCGTGACGAGACCCAGCAGGCCGGACTTGAAAAGCGCCTCGAAATTACCGGCGGCGAATTCGCCGCTTTTGTCGTGGTCCGCAGCGGTCAGGCTGAAATCCGCGGCCAGCGCGGTTGCAACGGCGACGGGATCTGGCCGCTGCGCCGGTGCGGTCGCAACGGCGGAAAGTGCAACGCTCATGCCACCGCCCTTTCATTTGCCGGGACGAAACGGTCGTCGATCCAGTCGCCCAGATCGAAGTCGTTTTCAAGGAAGCCCCATTGATGCAGGAAGTCCTTGTAATGGCCGACGGCACCGACAAGATCGGCATCGAGGCCGAGACCGAGATGGCGGTGAACCTCAGCTCCATTGGCGGCCAGAACCTGTTCCTCCGTCGCACCGGCCTCGCGCGCGATGAAACGGCGCGTCTCTTCCGGGTGCTGTTCCGCCCAGAGCGAGGCCCGGGCGATGGCGCCAACCAGCCGCTGCACCAGATCGGGGCGCTCATCGGCAAGCCGTCCGTCAACCGTCAGCACGCGCGGAGAACCGGAATTGATGCGGATCTTCGGGTCGGGGTGAAAACCGAACTCGGCCACTTGCACCGCACCGATCAGGTTCGCGGCGGCAATACCGGCCGTTCCCTTCACGAAAATCGCATCGACCTCACCCCGCAACAGCGCGATGATCTCCTCACCGAAGGATTGCCGGCGCTTCAGGCCGAATAGCGACGGCCCTTCCTGCGAGGCCAGCACCGAATCCTTGATGACGATGTCCTTGAGCTCGACATCCTCGACCTTTAGCCCTTCCAGCGAAAGCGCCGAAACAATGCCCTTCAGCGCCGTCGCGCGCATGAAATCGACAATGCCTTCCGGTCTGCGCGGCACGCCGAAACGGCGGCCGACGAGATCGGCAAGCGAGCGGATACCGGTCTCCGGCAGGGTGATGATTGCCTGAAACTCATCCGTCCACGTCACCCCGATGAGACGCGTATTGCGCCCTTCCGAGCGGGCGCGGATGGGCGGCACATTGCCGCCGTGGCGGAAGGACCATTCCAGCGTGTGGTTGAAATGGCTCTGACGAACGGAACGGTCAGGCGAATCGATGATGGATTTCAACGCTATGCCGACTTCCTCGAAGGTCTCGCCGAGATAACCGAGCTGTGCCGCCAGCCCCACCGGCGTGGGCACGGGGCAGCGTGTATACCAGATTTCAGAAAGTGTCGTGCTCATGGCTTTGGCCTCGATGAAAGGGAAAGGTCCCGGCCCGCCGCAAAGGGCGAGCCGGGTCTGGCGAGACGATCAGGACGCGGCGATATGCGCGAAGGCGAGGCTTCCCGCCACACCTTCCGCGCCGATGGTGTGATCGGCAATGCGCTTGTTGAAGATGGTGATCTCCGGTGCTGCGACGATATCGATTGCCGGCACATCATCGACGAGAATCTGCTGGATTTCCTTCCATTGCGCGACGCGCTTGTCCGGATCGATCTCGATGGCGGCGGCTTCGAGAAGCGCATCCACCTTCGGATTGCTGTAGGCCGCACCATTGGAGAAAGGCACGCCCTTCTTGAAGTTCTTCGACCAGTAGAGCCGCTGCACACCGACGGTCGGGTCGAAGAGATTGCTCATGCCCTCATAGGCAAAATCGAAATCGCGATCCGTGTAGATGCGCTTGGTATAGGTGGCGAAATCCTGCGTCCGCACCGTTACGTCCACGCCGACCTTTGCCAGCGCCTGGCGAATATAGTCCGCGCCACGCGGATAGGCCTCGGTGCTCGGCACATAGTCCAGATTGAGCTTGAAACGGATGCCATCCGCACCGCGCTTGTATCCGGCCTCATCCAGCAGCGCTTCCGCCGCCTTCAGATCGATCGGATAGGTCTTCAGATCGTCCACGAACCATTTCGTCAGCTTCGGATTGATCGGCCCAGTGATCGTCGCGCCATAACCGAAATTGACCGTGTTGAAGATGACGTTACGGTCAATGACATGCGCGAAAGCGCGGCGGACGCGGACATCCTTGAACACGTCCTTTTCGAGGTTGAATTCCACGCGGCTGATCGAATTGGTATATTGATAGCCGTTGGTCTCGAAGCCGAGGCTCGGCAGTTCCTTCAGCCGGTCCAGATCGCTATAAGCGACCGGCGTGCTGGGCGCGAGATCGATTTCACCGGTTTCGATGGCAATCGCGCGAGCCGAAGCATCAGGAATGAAGCGAACAATCAGCTTGTCGAGATAGGGGCGCGGCGCATCCCAATAGTCGGCATTGCGCTCAAAAACGATATGACTGCCCCGCACCCACTCCTTGAACTTGAACGGACCCGTGCCGATAGGCGCGAGATTGACCGGATTTTCGGTCACCTTCGTACCCTCATAAAGATGTTTCGGCACGATGGGCGTTTCGGCGGCGGCAAGCGCCGTGATCAGATAGGGCGCGGGTTTGGAGAGAACCAGAACCGCTGTCAGCTCGTCCGGCGTCTCGACAGCAGTGAGGTTCAGGAATGTATTGCGGCCGCGCGGATGCACTTCCTTGATGGTATTGATGGAGAACGCCACGTCAGCAGATGTGAAGGGCTTGCCGTCATGCCATTTCACGCCGGGCCTCAGATTGAAGGTGTAACGCAGACCATCCGCGCTCACATTCCATGATTTGGCCAGCATCGGCTTGGGATTGAGGTCAAAATCATAGGTCAACAGCCCTTCGGTGACCTTGGGTGATATATAGACGGAATTATAGGCTGTGTGTGCGATCGTCGTCAGCACCGGCGGCTCCGATGAGATGAGCAGGGTGGCCGTGCCACCGCTTGCCGGCTCCGCCGCGTTGAGTTTCAGCCCCGGCAGCGACACCACGCCAAGCGCTACGGACGCCAGCAGAAATCCACGCCGCGTCGTCTGGTTGAAAACAGTCATGCGATACCCTCTCCTTGATTGAACCGGCGAAAAACCGGCAAACTGAACGGTCGCGTTTAGGAAGAAGTTTGTTCCGCAGACGAGAGCGAGTTTGGCATGAAGAACCAACCATTCTCATAAAAAGGAATTATCTTTTCTTTATGGCGCATATTTCCGTAAATTTCAGAAAATAATTCTATTGCTCTTTGACAAATTCCATAAAATTAGTCAACTAATACCAACGCCTTCAGGGGGCCGATTTCATATTTCCACGCTTACGGACTGGAGCCGATGTCGAATTCGAAACGGATTTTATCGCAGGCAAAAAGGGTGGCCATTCAGGCCGTCCCGACGGTCCTCGGTATCGTCATCCTGAACTTCTTCCTGCTGCAACTGGCGCCAGGCGATGCCGCCGATGTGCTGGCAGCGGAAGCGGGTTCGGCAACCGTCGAGACCATGGCGGAAATCCGCTCCCGCTTCGGGCTTGATCTGCCGGCTCTGCATCAGCTGATGAACTATCTCGGCAATCTGGCCCAGTTCAGCCTTGGTTTTTCGCCGCGATACGGCATGCCTGTGGCAGACCTTATCGGCCAGCGCCTGCCCGGCACGCTTGCGCTGATGGGCGCAGCCCTTGGTATCGCGATCTTCGTCGGTGTGTTCCTCGGCTCCATCATGGCGCTTTTTTCCGGCAAGCTGCCGGACCGGATCATTTCGATTGGCTCACTGATCTTTTATTCCGTACCGGGTTTCTGGATCGGCCTGATGCTGATCCTGACCTTTTCGGTCAAGCTCGGCTGGCTTCCGTCCGGCGGTGACAGCACCATCGGCAGCAGCCTTACCGGGTTTTCAGCCTTTCTCGACAGGCTGCGCTACATCGTGCTCCCTGCCCTGTCGCTGGCGCTCTATTTTCTGGCCATTTATGCCCGCCTGACCCGCGCGGCGATGCTGGAGGTGAAATCCCAGGACTATGTGCGTACGGCGCGTGCCAAGGGCGTTTCGCCGATCAGGCTCACCACGCGCCACATCCTGCGCAACGCGCTCATCCCCATCACCACCATGGCCGGCATGCATATTGGCGGCCTTCTCGGCGGCGCCGTCGTGGTTGAAACCGTCTTCAGCTGGCCGGGCCTTGGCCGCCTCGCTTTCGAAGCCGTGATGGCGCGGGATTTCAGCGTGCTGCTCGGCATTCTGCTTCTCTCCTCCCTCGTCGTCATCATCGTCAATGCGGCCGTGGACCTGTTGCAGGCATGGCTTGACCCCCGCATCGGAGAAAGCCGATGAACTCATCCCACACAACAGCGGTTCTCAACACGGCGGAACTTGGCGCTGAAGAGACCAATCCCAAACCGAAAAAGCCGGAAGAAAAGGCCTGGCCCTATATTCATGCGCCCGATGCGCTCTCGGCCCGCTCCGTCTCCGTGCCGCGACGTGGACTGCGGCGCGAACTGAAAATCTTCCTCACCAATCCCAATGCCATCGTCGGATTGCTGTTTCTCGCCACCGTCATCGTCACCGCACTGATCGCCCCGTTGATCTATCCCGGCGATCCCCTGGAAATGGTGGCCCGCCCGTTCCTGTGGCCGGGCCAGAACGCGGCCTATCCGCTCGGCACCGATTCCATGGGCCGGGACGTTCTGGCCGGCATCGTGCATGGCGCGCGTATCTCGCTCACCGTCGGGGTCGTGGCGACGCTGATCGGGCTCACGATCGGCATCGCGGTCGGCGCTTTCGCCGGTTATTTCGGCGGCGTCATTGACGATATTCTCGTCAAGCTGATCGAAATCTTTCAGACCCTGCCGAATTTCGTGCTGCTGGTGGTGCTCGTCGCCATCGCCCAGCCTTCGGTCACCACGGTCACGTCGGCCATCGGCATCATCACCTGGCCGCTCGTTGCACGTCTTACCCGTGCGGAATTCCGCGCCATCCGCGAGAAGGATTATGTGCTCGCCGCTCGTAGCCTCGGTTATGGCCATGCCCGCATCGTTTTTCAGGAAATCCTGCCCAATGCGCTGCCACCGATCATCGTCACCTCATCCGTCATGGTGGCAGGCGCGATCCTCATGGAAGCAGCGCTTTCCTTCATGGGGCTTGGCGATCCGAACCGGGTTTCCTGGGGTTCGATGATCGGTTCGGGTCGCGATGTCATCCGCACGGCGTGGTATCTGACCGCCCTTCCCGGCCTCGCCATCGTCTTCACCGTCATTTCGCTGAACCTCATCAGCGATGGCCTCAACGATGCGCTCAACCCCCGTTTTTCGGAGGAACGCCGATGAGCAAACTGATCGAAGTCCATGATCTCTCCGTCAGCTTCGGCTCCGCCCAGCCGGTCAAAGGCGTCAGTTTCGATGTCAGCCCCGGCGAAATGCTGGCCATTGTCGGCGAAAGCGGCTCCGGCAAATCCCTGACGGCGCTTGGCCTCATCGGCCTCCTGCCCTCCCACGCCAAGACCGGGGGGCGGGTGCTGCTGGAGGGTCGCGACCTGCTGCCGCTTTCCGAGCGGCAATGGCGCGGCATTCGCGGTCGGGATATCGGCATGATCTTTCAGGAGCCGATGACCTCTCTGAACCCGGTCCTGACGGTCGGCGAACAGATCATCGAGGTGCTGCGCATCCACGAGAAGATCGACCGGCATCAGGCCCGCAAACGCGCCATCGAGCTTCTGGAACTGGTCAATATTCCAGACGCCCGCCGCAGGGTGGACGATTATCCGCACCAGCTTTCCGGCGGCATGCGCCAACGTGTGATGATCGCCATCGGCGTTGCCTGCAATCCGAAACTCCTGGTCGCCGACGAGGCAACGACAGCGCTCGACGTGACGATACAGGCGCAAATCCTGCAACTGCTCGACAATCTGCGCCGCGATCTCAACATGGCGGTCATCCTCATCACCCACGATCTCGGCATCGTGGCGCAATGGGCGGACCGGGTGATGGTCATGTATGCCGGCCGCAAGGTGGAAGAGGGTTTGCCGGAACCGGTTTTCTCCAACCCCTACCATCCCTATACGCGCGGCCTGCTCGCGGCCTCACCGAGGGCGGAAGACGGTCAGCATTATCGCGACGGGCCGCTCATCGAGATTCCGGGCTCCATCGTTTCCGCCACGGGGGAACGCGGTTGCGCCTTCCGTCCGCGCTGTCCGAGCGCCCGCGGCTTCTGCGGGCAATATGTACCACCGCTGAGGGAAATTTCGGACGGCCGCTACGCCGCCTGCCCCTTCGTTGCCACCACATCCCAGAAGGTATCCGATGACGCTCTTGTCAGTGCATAGTCTTTCCACCCACTATACGGGCGGACGCGGCACCGTGCGCGCCGTCGATGACGTCTCGCTCGATATCGAGGCGGGTGAAACCGTGGCCCTGGTGGGCGAATCCGGTTGCGGGAAGTCTTCGCTGGGCAAGTCGCTGATGCGTCTGGTCGAGCCGTCTTCCGGCCGGATCACCTTCAAGGATGCCGACGTCACCGCAATGACGTCATCCGAATTGCGCGGCATTCGCCGCCGCATCCAGATGATCTTTCAGGATCCCTTTGCCTCGCTCAATCCGCGCCAGACGGTGCGCACCATCCTTACCGGGCCGTTGAAGGTACATGGCATAGGAGACCGGGTGCGCCAGCGGGAGATCGTTGAAGCCATCGTCGCGCAGGTGGGCCTGCCGGCGGATTCGCTCGACCGTTATCCGCATGAATTCTCCGGTGGCCAGCGCCAGCGCATCGGCATTGCCCGCGCGCTGGTTCTGGAACCGGAACTGGTGGTCTGCGACGAGCCGGTTTCGGCACTCGATCTTTCGATACAGGCGCAAATCCTCAATCTTCTGGTGGAGATGAAGAAGCGGCTTTCGCTCTCCTATCTCTTCGTGTCCCACGACCTTTCCGTGGTGCGTTATTTCTCCGACCGCGTGCTGGTCATGTATCTCGGCAAGATCGTCGAAAGCGCGTCGACATCGGAACTCTGGGCTTCTCCGAAGCATCCTTATACTCGCGCGCTTCTCGCTGCCGTTCCCGATCCCGCTCGCCGCAAGCAGGCGGCACCGATTTCCGGCGATCTGCCGAGCCCGCACGATCCGCCATCCGGCTGCCGGTTTCACACACGCTGCCCGCTCGCCACCGATCTCTGTCGCGAAAAAGCGCCTGACTATACCCTTTTCGGCAGGAACCACGCCGTGGCCTGCCACCATGCCCAATAACTTAAAGGAGCAACCATAATGGTCGACTATCGCTATCTCGGACGCAGCGCGCTGAAAGTTTCACCGCTGAGCCTCGGCACGATGATGTTCGGAGGCCCGACACCGGATGACGTGGCCTTCCGCATCATAGACAAGGCGCGCGAACAGGGCATCAACTTCATCGATACCGCCGACGTCTATCACGACGGCAAGTCGGAAGAGGTCGTTGGCCGCGGCATCAAGTCCACGCGCGATCACTGGGTTCTGGCGACGAAATTCGTCAATTCCCATACCAAGGGCCCGAACCTTGGCGGCCATTCTCGCAAATGGGTGATCGAGACCGTCGAAAATTCGCTGCGCCGCCTCAACACTGACTATATCGACATCCTTTATTTCCACCGCGCCGTCTTTGATGCGCCGCTCGAAGAGCCGGTGCGTGCCATCGCCGATCTCATCCGCGCCGGCAAGCTGCGTTATTTCGGCGTTTCGAATTTCCGTGGCTGGCGTATCGCTGAAATTTCGCATCTGGCCGATCAGCTTGGCATTGACCGGCCGGTTGCCAGCCAGCCGCTCTACAACATCGTCAACCGCACGGCCGAAGCCGAGCAGTTGCCGGCGGCTAATCATTATGGCCTTGGCGTCGTGTCCTATTCACCGCTCGCACGCGGCGTACTGACCGGCAAATATCAGCCGGGCGAACAGCCGGGTGCCGATACCCGCGTCGGGCGGGGCGACAAGCGCGTTCTGGAAACGGAATGGCGTCCGGAATCGGTCGAGATCGCCCAGAAGGTCGCGGCCCATGCCGCTTCGAAGGGGGTTTCAGCTGCGGATTTCGCGCTCGCCTGGGTGCTGAATAACAAGTTCGTCACCGCCGCCATCACCGGTCCGCGCACCGAAGAGCACTGGGACGGATATATCCGCGCGCTCGATGTGAAGATCGATGCGGAAGATGAAGCGCTGGTCGACAGCCTCGTTACCACCGGCCACCCCTCCACCCCCGGTTTCAACGATCCGAGCCATCCCGTCGAAGGCCGCGTGCCGCGCAATCTCGAGCCCGCACACCGCCCGGCGCTCAAGCCACGCGCGGTCGCCTGATCGCTAGACGAATATGCCTGCGGCGCGATTGTGCCGCAGGCTATCACATCCGCTCAGGGAAAACCGCAATGTCCACTCCGAAACTACAGACAACCACCACCAATAATTCCGGCGTGCCGAACCGGGACGAGATTCTGGCCCGGGCAAAGGACATTGCGGCTATCGCGGCCCGGGATGCCGCCCGCCGCGAGCGCCAGCGGGAACTGCCCTTCGATATTTTCGCTCTTATCAAGGAGGCAAAGATCGGCACGCTGCGCGTTCCCGAAGCCAAGGGCGGACCGGGCGGCTCGATTGCCGACTATATCGAAGTGCTGATGATCCTCGGCGAAGCCGACAGCAATATTCCGCACGCGCTGCGCAGCCATTTCAATTTCACCGAAAACCTTGCTCTTGCACCCATCGAGCTAGAGGACCGGCGGCATCTCGAACATGTGCTTGCCGGCAAGCTCTTTGCGGGCGCCAGCACTGAACAGGGCACCAAACGGCCCGGCGAGATCACCACGCGGCTGAGTGCCGATGGTGACCGCTACCGGCTGAACGGCCGCAAATGGTATGCGACCGGCACAGCTTTTGCCGATTTCGGCACCTTCAGCGCCATTGGCGATGACGAGCAGCCGATCGGCGTGCTCATTCCGCTCGATCGCTCTGGCATCACCATCCTCGATGACTGGGACAGCATGGGCCAGCGCATGACGGCGAGCGGCGGTGTTCTGCTGGAGAATGTCGAGGTACTGCCGCATGAGCTGACGACCCGCAAGCTCGGCAGCCAGATCGGCCGCCACAGCTCGGCCATGCGGCAGCTGCATCTCGCCGCCTCGGCCGCCGGCGCCGTTCAGGGCGCGCTGAATGACGGTGTGGAGTATGTTTTACGCCAGGCGCGCACCACGCTCCACAGCAGCGCCGAAACCGCCAATCAGGACCCCTTCGTGCAGAAGATGCTCGGCGAAATCAGCGCCGGCGCTTTCGCCGTGAAGACGCTGATCCGCGAAGCGGCAAGAACGCTCGACCGCACCGCCGCCGCCTTTGCGAGCGGTGACGAAGAGGCGATAGAGGCGGCCCTGCTGGAAGGTTCGCTCGCCACAGCCCGCACCCAGATCATCGCATCGCAGCTTTCGCTGACGGTCGCCACCAATCTTTACGAACTCGGCGGCGGCTCGGCGACATCGAGCGAGCGGAATTTCGACCGCCACTGGCGTAATATCCGCACGGTCTACAATCACAATCCGCTCGCCCACAAGGCGCGGGTAATCGGTGACTATTACCTGAACGGCACCACGACCCACCTCAGGGAAGGCCGGGTGTTCTGACTATGCGGAAGATGCAGGCGGCAAAGGAGGAACAGAAATGAGACCGGAGTTTATCGCTCCCGCCGCGAGCCGGGCAGCTCTTCGCCTGCCCACACTTTCCCGCCTGCCACCGCTGACCGCCTTGCGCGCCTTTGTCGTCGCCGCCCGTCATGCAAGCTTTTCGCGGGCGGCGGAGGAACTGCATGTCTCGACCGCTGCCATCGGACAGCAGGTGCGAATTCTCGAGACCCATCTCGGCCAGCCGCTTTTCAGCCGCCAGCGCGGTGAATTGCTGCTGACGGATGCCGGCAGTGCGCTTTATCCCGGCCTTGCCGATGCTTTCGAGACCATGATCGGCAGTCTTTCCGACCTGATGGTTTCAAACGCCCGGCCGCAGCTGAAGGTGCTGGCGGAAGGTTGCTTTGCCGCCCGCTGGCTGGCGCCGCGGCTGGGCAGCATCGTTCCGGCGCTCGGAGACGTGGAGCTTTCCATTGAATCCCTCGAGAGCGAAACAATCGACCTCCCCCATTTCGACGCCGATTGCGCCATCGTTGCCACCCATGCGCAGATTCCGGGCTTCATTCATGAGCCGCTTTTCGCCGATACCGTCAGCGCCCTCTGCACCCCGGAATTCGCTGCACGCCATAGGCTTGCAGACGAACCGGAGCGCTTGCGGGATCTCGGTTTTGCGATGTTGCGTGGCAATGGCCTGGACCCGGCCTTCGAATGGGCGAACTGGCTTCGCGCCTGCCGCATTCCGCTCAGGCTCTCTGTGACCGGCCCACGTTTTTCACGCCAGACGGCGCTGATAGAGGCAATCTCCTCCGGCCACGGTATCGGCCTCGTGCGCCATTCGCTGATTTCGGAAGAGCTGAAAAACGGCCGGCTGATCGCTCCTTTTGGCGCACCGCAGCCGACCGCCAGCCGTTATCACCTGCTGACCAGTCCTGACAGGCGGCGGCTGCCGGAGGTTGCATCTCTACTCGCCCTGTTGCGCGAGGATATGCGCTCTCTCGAGGCCGCCGCCTGAACACGCCCGTCCCACCTCAGGCGCGTTCCCTTTGCAACTCTCTGGCCGCAAAGATATTTTCCGGCCGAGGCAGGCCATAGTGATCGCGCAGCGTATCGCCCTCATAATCTTCGCGGAACAGCCCACGCTGTTTGAGGATCGGCACGACCTCGTCGACGAAGTTGTCAAACCCGCCATTCAACCATGGCGGCATGATATTGAAGCCGTCGGCCGCGCCCTCGCGGAACCAGGTCTCTATCCAGTCCGCCACCTGTTCCGGCGTTCCGGAAATCACCTTGTGGCCACGTCCGCCAGCAAGCCGGTGCAGCAATTGCCGGATCGTCGGATTTTCCCGGTCGATGACATCGAGAACCAGCTGATGGCGGCTGCTATCCGCCTGCGCCCGTGTCGCCTCCACGGCCTCCTTCGGCAAAGGCTGGTCGAGATCGGCCGATGAGAGATCGATGCCGGTGATGCGCTGCAATTGCCCGAGCGAAAAGGCTGGCTGGATGAGATCGTTGAAAGAGGCCTCGAGCCTGCGCGCCTCCTCTTCGGTTGACGCGATGAAGGGGCTGATGCCCGGCAGGATTTTCACATGGGCGGGATTGCGCCCCGTGGCCGCGACGCGCCGCTTGATGTCGGAATAAAAAGACCGCGCACTCTCCAGAGTCTGATGCGCGGTAAAGATTGCCTCGGCATAATGGGCGGCGAAACCGCGCCCTTCCTCCGAGGAGCCGGCCTGCACATAGACCGGCCGGCCCTGCGGTGAACGCGGCACGTTGAGCGCGCCGCGCACCCGATAGAACTCGCCATCGTGATTGGCCGGATGGATGCGGTCTGTATCGGCAAAAAGGCCGCTTTCCTTATCGGCAACAATGGCATCATCTTCCCAGCTGTCCCAGAGCTTCGTCACCACATCCACGAACTCGATTGCCTGACGGTAACGGTCGGCATGCGGCGGATGCTTCTGGAGATTGAAATTGCCGGCAGCCGCATCCGCCGAAGTCGTCACAATGTTCCATCCCACCCGGCCGCCGCTGATATGATCGACGGACGCGAACAGCCGCGCAAGATTATAGGGCTCGTAATAGGTGGTCGACGCCGTGGCGATGAAGCCGATCTTTTCCGTGACGGCGGCAAGCGCCGAAAGCATGGTGATCGGCTCCAGCCGGTGGCGGGCGGCATAGCGGATATTGGCATCCAGCACCGGCGCATCGGCAAAGAAGATCGCATCCAGCTTGGCCGCCTCGGCCTTGCGGGCGATATCCTGATAGAGCTTTATATCGGTGACGCGATGCGGCTCAGAGTCCGGATGCCGCCAAGCCGCCTCGTGATGTCCGCCCGGATAGATGAACGCGTTGAGAACCAGCTTCTCGGATTTTCTGCTCATGGAAATGACCTCTTATTCGCTCTGAACCGAAGGGTTGGGAGGCTCTCACGCCTCCTTCGTCACCCAGGCCTTGGCGAGATTGCCGCTGAGCCCCTCTGCGCCTGTCGCATAATCCTTGATGCGCACGCTGCCGACGACCGGCTGGATGGGGGAGACGAGATTGATGACGGGAAGATCTTTGGCGATAACGGCCTGAAACTCCTTGAAGAAGGCGGCGCGTTTTTCGATATCCGGCTCCACCGCCGCTGCTTCCAGCAGCCGGTCCACTTCGGGATTGGCGTAGTTGCTGGCATTGGAGAATGGCAGGCCGATCTTGAAGTTCTTGCTCCAGTAGACGCGCTGCACGCCCGCTGTCGGATCGAAGGTATTGGAAAGGGATTCCACCGAAAGATCCCAGGCGCGGTCGGTATAGACCACCTTCACATAGGTGCCGAAATCGAATTTCTGGATATCCGCCTCAATGCCGATCTTCGACAGCGCCTGCGCGATGAAATCCGAATAGGTCTGCGGGTTGAACGGGTTGGTGGTAACCCGAAGCTTGAAACGCTTGCCGCCATCCTTGCGCGGGAAACCGGCCTCATCCAGCAGCTTTTCAGCCTGTGCGACATCGAACTTGGCGAAACCGATATCCGGATTGTGGAACTTCGCAAGGCCGGGGCTGATCGGCGTCGGCGATGGCACGGCGTAACCGTAAAGCACGGTATCGATGAGCGCCGGAACATCGATAGCATGGGCAATGGCCTGCCTCACCTTCAATTCCTTGAGATATTCGTTCTCAAGGTTGATCACCAGCTGGTTCTGCTGGCCGGCATAGGCATAGATGCGGTCATCCACCTTCAGCGTCGGAATGGATTTCAGCCGTTCCAGATCGGCAAGCGCCACCGGGTTGGGGCCGATGTCGCCTTCCCCGGTTTCCAGCGCCGCAGCGCGTGCGCCCGCATCGTTGATGAGGCGGATGATGACGCGGTCGAGATAGGGGCGCGGCGCATCCCAGTAGTCCGCATTTTTCTCCAGCAGGATATGACTGCCCGGCACCCATTCCTTCAGCACGAAGGGACCGCTGCCGATGATCTGGGCGGGTTTCGGATTATCTGTCGGCTTGAAGGTCTCGAAAATGTGCTTCGGCACAATTGGCGATTCCGACGAGGCAAGCGCGGTGATCAGGCCCGGCGCCGGCTTGGAAAGCTTCACTTTCGCGACCAGCGGATCGGAGGTATCGACACTTTCAACATGCGAGAAAGTAGCGCGGCCGCGCGGATGCGCTTCCTTCAGCCGCAGAATGGAAAATTCCACGTCTGCCGATGTCACCGGTTTGCCATCGTGAAACTTCGCCTTGGGCTGCAGGTGGAAGACATATTCCAGCCCATCGGCCGAAACGCTCCATTCCCTGGCGAGGCTCGGCTTGGGCGAAAGCTCGTAATCATAGGTCAAAAGCCCGTCATAAATCTTCGAGCCGATAAACTGCGGACCGCCCGCACTGGTATTGATCGCCACGAGCTGGGTCGGCTCGGGAAAATAAACAATCTTGAGCGTGCCGCCCGAAACCGGCTCTTCGGCAGCGGCAAAGGAACCGCCTGGAAGCGCGACGAAAGCGCCGGCGGCAAGTGCAATTTTGTGAAACTGGCGTCTGGAAATGGTCATGTCTGTCTCCGAAAAAATCCGATATGCGGGCGCGGCAACTCAGTGCAGCTGCGGGAACCCGTGGCGCTCGGCGAGGATTTGCAAAATGCGTTTGGTGTCCTGAATGAAATGCGTCTCGCCCTTGACCGTAGCGTCGCTGGGTGCGTCGCCGGCAAAGATGAACAGCGGCAGCGACTGATTTTCCTCTCCCACGGCGGCGATGACAGCCTCACGCGGGCGCTGGAAACCGACGCGATGGACATCGATCCCGGCGGCAAGGTCCGGAAAGGCGGCGAGCAGGCCTTCGATCTGGTTGCAATGCGGGCAGACGAACCGGACACCGGGGTGCTTTGGGTCCTCAAAACCGGGGGCGATCAAAAAAAGCGTATCCTTGGCCATGGCATCCATCATGTGAGGGTGAGATTTCCAGCTCACAGTGCAGGCGGCCATAGCGTCGGTCCAGAAAGCAATTCTTGCTTTGAAACGAAGAATTACTTTGCGCTAAATTATTGATGAAACTTATTTTTTCGAAATTTTCGCGAATGGCATCGCTGTTTCGTCCGACCTGTTCCATGCGCAAAGTTTTTCCCTGAAACGGGCGTGCCGCGCGAAGGTGGAGAAAGGATTGAAGGCGGATTTCGGCAATAAAAAACCCGGCAGAATTGCCGGGTTAATGTTGGTGATCGTAGACCCCTCCTGCGTCATGCCGGGCTTGACCCGGCATCGCGTCTGCGCCGTGAGAGGAGTCTCTCGCGATCAAGGACTTGATCGCGCTGGACCCCGGATCCAGTCCGGGGTGACGGAGCCTGGATGCCTTTTTTGACAAACGCTCACTCGCCTTTCCAGGCCGTCGCCAGATCGCCATAAGCTATGTCGATGGTCGTCACGAGCGATTTCAGGCTGGTATTGCGCAGAATGACGGTCGGCAAGGCGACGATGGAGAAATTCGGCAGGTCATCGCCGACGACTTTCTGGATCTCATGGAACTGCCCGGCTCGCTTCGTTTCATCCACCTCGATGGCGGCCGCCCGGAAAAGATTGTCCACGGTGGGATTGTTATAGTGGGCGGCGTTGACATAAGGCGCGGGGTTCTTGATGCCATCGGACCAGTAAAGGCGCTGCACGCCCGCCGTCGGATCGAACAACCGGCTGATGCCGTTCACCGTCAGGTCAAAACCGCGCTCGGTATAAACGCGCTTGATGAAGGCGGCGAGATCGCCCTCCACGATATCCACCTTCACGCCGAGTTTGCCGAAGGATGAGCGGAGATATTCGGACGTCTTACGGAAGACGTCGGACGGCAGAAAGGCGAGCCGCAGCGAAAAGCGGGTGCCATCCGCGCCCTTTGGGTAACCGGCCTTGTCCAGCAGCTCATTCGCCTTGGCGAGATCGAAGGCATAGGTGAAGGGTTTTTCGTCATTATAGGCGGTGAAGACTGCCGGGATGTTTGAGCCGGCAGGTTTCGCCGTCCCGAAGAAGATGGCGTCATTGATGAAATCGCGGTCGATGGCATGGGCCAGCGCGTGACGCACCTCCTTCTTCGCCAGAATTGGGTTCTCCAGATTGAACTCAAACACGGCCGCATTGTTGAGATAAGCGTCGGTATAGACCTCCACTGCCAGTTTCGGATTTTGCCGCAGGCGCTCAAGGTCGCTGTAGGAGACATCGGCGGTGTAATCCGCCTCACCCGTCTCCACGGAAATGGTGGTAGACGCCGCATCGGCAACGAACCGTGCCACGAAACCATCGAGGTAAGGTAGATCGGCCTGCCAATAATCCGGGTTCTTCTTCAGCTTCACGTAGCTGCCGCGTTTCCATTCCTCGAACACGAAGGGGCCTGTGCCGATTGGCGCATTGCCGTTCGGGCTTTCATTGTAGTTTTCTGAAGCATAGGCATGGGCTGGCAATATGGGCGTTTCGCCGCCCGTCAGCGCCCGCAAAAGATACGGCGCGGGTTTGGAAAGCACCACCACGGCCGTCAGCGGATCGGGCGTTTCAATATCTGCAACATTGGCGAAGGTAATGCGCCCGCGTGGACCGACCTTCTTGAAGGCCAGCAGGGAAAATTTGACGTCCTGCGACGTGAAATCCTTGCCGTCATGCCATTTGACGCCCTTGCGCAGCTTGAAAGTGTGGCGCAGCCCATCGGCCGATGTTTCCCAGCTTTCGGCCAGAACCGGGTGCGGTTTGAACTCGCTGTCGAACCGCACCAGCCCTTCGAGGATTTTCGTGGAAATGGCGCGGGTGCGCGTATTGGAATCGGAAAGCGGCACCAGCGTCGTCGGCTCTCCAAGGCCTGCAAGGGTGACGATCCCGCCCTTTTTCGGCGTTTCGGCCGCCAGAGCCGGCAGGGAGGGCAACAGCATGGCCCCGGTTAGCGCTGCACTCAAAAGCAATGTCTTACGTCTTGTAATATCCATGGATGTTTCCTTTTGCAGGCTTGTTTTTAAATGTTCACGCAGGTTTCAGCCGGGTTTCCACCAGCCGGGCAAACAGGGTGGCGCCAACCGGCAGAATGGCGTCGTCAACGATGAAACCGGGATTATGGGCGGGCACCGTGCCGGAATGGCCGAGGGTGAAAAACGCGCCGGGCGCGTGTTTCAGGAGATCGGCAAAATCCTCGCTGCCCATGAAGCGGCCGGGCTCGGTGGAAACGCGCTCGTCTCCAAGAATCTCGCGCGCGACACCGGCGACGATCTCCACAGATGCATCGTCATTGGTGAGAACCGAGAATATGTCGCGAATATCCACCTCGGCGGTGAGGCCGTGCGCCGCGGCAATGTGATCGGAAATCGTGCGGATGCGCTCCCTTATGTTTTCGCGCACGCTGTCGGAGAAGGCCCGCACGGTGCCTGCAATCGCGGCCGTTTCGGGAATGACGTTATAGGCCGATCCCGCCTCGATGCGGGTGATCGACAGCACGGCAGGATCGGTCGGCGGCACGTTGCGGCTGACGATGGTTTGCAGCGCCTGTATCAGTTCACCCGTCGCCGGCACCGGGTCACGCGAAACATCGGGGTGAGCAGCGTGGGCACCCCTGCCCTTCAACCGGATATCGAAGAAATCCGCCCCCGCCAGAATGGTGCCGGGCGAAACCTTGAGGTGATTGGGCGCCGCATGGGAGGAATTGTGCAGCCCGTAAATCTCATCGACGGGGAAGTCCTTGAACAGCCCGTCGGCGATCATGGCGCGCGCCCCGCCGAGACCTTCCTCGGCCGGCTGGAAAATGAACACCACCGTGCCGGCGAAATCGCGGGTTTCGGCCAGATAACGGGCGGTGCCGAGCAGGATGGTGGTGTGCACATCATGCCCGCAGCCGTGGAATTTGCCGGGATAGACCGACGCATAGGGCAGACCGGTTTCCTCCGGCATCGGCAGGGCATCCATATCCGCCCGCAGCCCGATGGAGCGATTGCCCGCATGGCGGCCGCGTAGCACGCCGACCACGCCGGTCGTGCCATAACCGCGATGCACCTCAATGCCCCAGGAGGCGAGCTTTTCGGCGACGATGCCGGAGGTGCGGACCTCCTCGAAACCGATTTCCGGATGCTGGTGCAGATCGTGGCGGATGGAGACGAGTTCGGGAACATAGGTCCCGATCCGATCCAGAATTTTAGGAGCGGGCGTTTTGACGGGATCGACGGCGATATTCACGGTATCTCCTCAGGGCAAAAAATATCGTTTCCGCAATCAGGCGATTGCGAAGTGTGGGTTTCGAAACTGGAAAATGCAGCGGGAGAGGCCTCAAAGCCTCAGGCCCGCCTCCTTCATCAGGGGCAGAATGCGCTCGGCGAAATAATCGAGGTCTTCGCGGAAATCGTAGAAATTCAGCTGAACCCCATCGATCCCTGCCTTTTTCAGACCGACAAGCTGCTCGACCACCTGCTCCGGCGAGCCGATGATTTCGATATTGCCGCCAAGATTGCGCCCCTGCTTGTGGCGCGCATCGCCGCGGCCGCGCCAGGCATGGGCGTCGCTGTCGTAATTATTGGTGGCGAAGGCGCGGGTGCCAGGCTGCGGTTTTCCAGCCTCGATGGCATCCGCATAGGCGATCGCCTCCTTCTCCGTATCGCGGCTGACGATGATCGGGTTGATGATCGTCTTTACCTGCCGGCCATAGGCCCTTGCGCGGTTTTTAATGTTTGCGACATGATCGGGAAGCGTTTCCAGCGCGCTGTCTATATGCGCGCCGCCGGGCGAGGTGACGAAAACCAGATCGGAATGCCGGGCGGCGAAATCGATGCCGGCGGGCGAACCTGTCGCCGTCACCAGCGGCGGACGTCCGAAAGCAGGCTTCGGCGTGATCCAGCCATTGTTGATCGCCCAGGGATTGAGCTTGCCTTCATAGGAAAAATTCTCAGTCTCGCCCCACAGGCGATGGAGCACATCGAACAATTCGCCGGCCATGTCGTAACGCTTGTCGTGGTCGATACGCTGCCAGCCGAACATTTCATGCTCGATGGCGCGGTGGCCGGTGACGATGTTGATGCCCCAGCGTCCCTTGGCGATATGATCCAGCGTCGCACCATATTTGGCGAGATGCAGCGGATGCAGAGGCCCATAAAGCACATGGATGGTGGAGATCAGCAGAATGCTCTTCGTGACGGCCGCCATGGCGCCAAGCGCGATGAAACTGTCGAGCGAGGATTCGCCGTCATAACCGCCCTTCGGCAGCCATTGCGTGCGGCTGAAGGCGATCTCGAAACCAAGCTCTTCCGCGCGCTTCACCAGTTCGACATTGTAATCGAAGGTCCAGCTGCTACTCGTCGGCAGGCTGGAGAAATTGATGTCCTGAAGATTGAGGAACAGGCCCAGCATCAACGGCTGTTTCACCGCCCGGCTGAGCGGGCTGTCTTCGAAATCGGTCGGGCTTCTCAGATCGAGACCTTTCAGCTCGGAGCCTTCAGGCAGCGGAACAGTCAACGCCATGTCTTTTCTCCCTCGGAATGATCCTGCGGGGTTGCCAGCCGGACACGCAGATAGTCCTCCACGCTGCGGGGCAAACGGCCGGTAATCTGCTGGACGGTATTGTTGACCGACGCCGCGAGACCTTTGCGGATGAGTTGGCCGAATTCGCCGACCGCCTTCTGTTCAAACGCGCTGATATGCGGCGGAAAGGCCGGGGCGGCATTGTCCGAAATTCCAACGGGCCGATGCTGGATGCGCGCCGCGATGCGGGCGATTTCCAGCGCCGACAAGGCTTCGCCACCGGTCAGCACCAGGACGCCGGAAACAGGCGCGCTTGTGGTGAGCGCATGAACCGCGACATCGGCAATATCGTCCGCATCGATGAAGGAGACAGCCGCATTGCCAAAGCGGGCGGGCACATCCTCCCCCTTGCGCAGTGCGGCGACAACGGGTTCCAGTGCAACCTGCATCCAGGCATTCGGCCGCAGCACCGTATACGCGACACCGCTTGCGGCCAGATGCGCTTCCACCTCGGCATGCGCCGCTCCCGAAATGGAATGTACGGCATTCTCAATGGTCCAGTCGGAGCCGGATATTTTCACGATCCGCGATGCACCGGCGGAGATGGCGGCATCGATGACCGCCTTCTGGTCCGCCGCCAGCATTTCACCGATGGGGGAAAGCAGAAAGACGGTCTCGATACCGCGCAAGGCCTCCTTCAGGCTGGCCGGATCGGAAAAATTACCCTCCGCAATCTCGACCCTGTCGCCCCAGAGCTTGAGCGCATCCTCGCGCCTGCGGGTCAGCACCCGAACCTTCACCGCTTTCTGCAAGAGACGGCTGACGACACGTCTGCCGAGCTTGCCGGTTGCGCCCGTTACAAGAATGGTGGCTGTCATGACGCCCTCACTTTCCCGCACTGCGTTGCGCAGCATCTTGCTGTGAATAAAGGGCGCGTGGATCGGCCCAATCCTGCACATCGAAATCCGCCGGAATGAATTTCCATTCCAGCAAGAAGTCCTTGAAATGGCTGAGTGCATCCAGCTCGGCCGGATCGAGATCGAGCCTCAGATTGCGGTACACATCCGGGCCATTCGCAGCCAGAACCGCCTCCTCGCTGACGCCGATCTCGCGGGCGATGAAACGCACGGCTTCCGCCGGATTGTCATGCGTCCACTGGGCAACCCGCTGTACGGTGGCCACCAGTTCCGCTACCAGATCGGGCCGCTCATCGGCAAAGGTGGCGTCCACCGTCAAGGGGCGCGGCGTGCCGTTGTTGATGCGAATTTTCGGATCAGGGTGAAATCCCGTCGACACCACGACCTGCGCACCGATCAGATTAGCGACCGTGACGCCTTCCGCCCCCTTGACGAAAAATGCATCGATCTGGCCACGGTGCAGCGCTGCAATCTCCTCGCCATAAGGAAACCGCCGGCGCAGACCATGGAACCTGTCGTCAGGGGGATCGAGCAACACCGGCTCTTTCGCCGTGAGATCGACAAGCTCGATATCCGCGACCGCAAGGCCCGAGATCGTCAGCGCCGACACGATGCCCTTCAAGGATGTCGCACGCTGGAAATCGATGGTTTCATTCGGCCGTTTCGGCAGGCCGATGCGCCGCCCCTTCAGGTCACTGCCCTTGCTTATTCCGCTTGCTGGCAAAGCGATGACGGCCTGAAACTCATCGGTTCTCGTCAGCCCCACCAGCCGTGTTTTCCGGCCGCCTGATTTCGCCCAGATCGGCGGAATATTGCCGCCCTGACGGAAGGACCAGTCCAGACGGTGATCGAAATGGCTCTGGCGAATGGCCGGATCGGCAGCATCGCGAATGGAGGAAACAGAGATGCCATGGGCGCCGAAACTGTCCTCGATCCAGCCCAGTTGCGCCGCGATGGAAAGCGGCGTGGGCGCCGGGCAGCGTGTGTACCACACGGTTACGGGTTGGGTTATCTGGCGAAGGGCGGCATCAGCCATGGCGTTCGTCCTCGAAATTGCGATCTGGACGGCACGCTACACGCTATAAAATATTTTCTATAGATAAAGTGTACTATTTCAGGCGCGATTGGGGAAATTCGTTTCCATCTTATCCGCGATACACCGGAGTGGCGGAATATCCTTTCGATAATGGCAAGATTCTGGGTCGCATCCCTACCCAGATTCCGCCGTTATCTCCTTTCAACCGTAGTTTGGGTGCTGCCACGGATAAAAGTTTTTCTTCTCCGCGCAGCAAGGATTTTTAACTCGCGACCGGACCCCCGGCTGTTACCCTTCCCGCAATTGCGCCGGTCAATACAGGCCGGCAATCCAACAGACCTGAAAGAAACGTGGCAGCATGAGCAAGACCAAACGCCGGCTTAATCTCAATGTCGGCATCAACACCACCGGATACCTCGCCAATGCCTGGAAATACCGGAGCGGAGACCGGCACGACATCAACGACATAGGCTATTATCGCCGGCTGACGGAACTGGCGCATAAGGGCCGGTTCGACGCGGTTTTCCTTTCCGACCACCCGGCACTGCTGACCGACCCCGCAAGCCGCCCGTTTCACACCATCGATCCGCTCATTCTCTCGACATCGCTCGCCGCACAGGTGCCGGATATCGGTTTTGTGGCGACGGTGTCCTCCACCTATAATTCGCCCTATAATTTCGCCAGACGGACCCAATCCATCGACCTCGTCACCGGCGGCCGGCTGATCGTCAACATCGTCTCTTCCTTTAATCCCAATGTCGCCGCCAATTTCGGCAACGATCCGCTGCCGCCGCGCAGCGAGAGATATGCCAAGGCCACCGAATTTCTCGATGTGGCGAAAAAACTCTGGTCAAGCTGGGATCCGCGCCGCGAAGGCCAGGTGCCGGAAGAGCGTTTCTGGGATGCGGCGACCGCCGAAACCATCGATCACGAGGGGCAATATTTCCATGTCAAAGGCCCGCTCAACGTTCCGCGTGGGCCGCAGGGGCATCCCGTCATCGCGCAGGCCGGCGCCTCCGAAGGCGGCATCGATCTGGCGGCACGCCATGGCGAGATTATCTATTGCAACATCCTGTCACGCCCGGCGGGCCAGGCCTTTGGCAAGAAGGTCCGCGACCGAGCCATCTCCCTCGGCCGCGATCCCTCCGGCGTCCGCATCGTTCCGGGCCTCGTTGTCATTCTCGGCGAGACCCGCGAGGAAGCATTGCGTAAACACGAACTGTATAGCGGAACAGGCTCCGAAGACGGTCTGCTGGCGCGCTTCGCCAGGGAAAACGGCATCGATCCCCGCGATTTCAATCCCGATGTGAAACTCGATGCGGAACGTTTCGTCCCGGACCAGAACCGGCAATGGGCGGTGGGCATGGGGCTTGGCCTTTCCGACCTGCTGACCCACGAAAAGCTCACCGCCCGCGAGGCCGTGCGCCGCTCGGAAGGACATCACCGGCTGCTGCTCGGCACGCCGGAAGAGGTGGCGGATGGCATTATCGACCTCTGGCAGGATGGCACGGTGGATGGTTACACCCTGCAGCCGCCGCGAGCACCCGACGACATTGCTGAATTCGTCGAAAAGGTCGTGCCGGTGCTTCAGGATCGGGGTGTTTACCCGCGCCAATATGAAGGCGCGACGATCCGCGACCGCTATGGCCTGCCTTATCCAGATTGAATAGCAGCGGTGGCGCTATCGCAAATGTCGATCTCCCGCCCCTCCCGCATGAGGCGGGAATGGCGGGAACGGAACATATTATTGGCCCGTCGCCACTTTCAAAACCGGCTGCCCGCCTGAGAGCTGCGGCAGGACGGAGGCGAAATCCGTGACGATCTGGCGATAATCTTCCGGCTGGAATTCATAGGGCAGTTCGAGGCGGAATTCCGAGACGTGCGGCAGAACGGGATCGCGCGACAGTCTCTCCAGAATTTCGTCCGTCGTTCCAACGATATCGGGCAGGAAAAGCGTGCGGCGCGCGCCATGCGGCGTGGTCGTGCGCTTGTCACGCTCGGCGGCGAATTCCTTGTAACGGCGGCGGGTCGCGGGGCTCGCGCTATCGGTCGGCAGGATCACGCGGCCAAGAGCGACACGCGGCTGGCGCTCATGCGCCCATTCCTGCCGGAAGCGGCTGACCAGCGCCGCCTGCGCGGTCAGAAAATCATCGGTATTTTCGCCGCTGACGATATTGCCCGTCAGAAGATTGAAGCCTGCCTTCCCCGCCCAAAGCGCGGAATTCTGCGATCCACCGCCATACCATAGCCGGTCCGTCAGCCCCCTGGCGACTGGACGCAGGCGCGGCACCTGCGCGCCGGCCGCATTACCCGCTTCCGTCTCGCTGGATAGCGGTTCCGACCGCAGGGCCCTTGCCAGCTTTTCGGCGCGGGCATGGCTGTAGTCCGCATCGGGAACCGTATCGACATAATCCGAAATAAGATGGGCGAAGGGTGGCGCGCCCACCGAAACCCCGACATTCAACCGCCCGCGCGACAGGACATCCACGGTGGCCAGATCTTCCGCCAGCCTGAAGGGATTTTCATAACCAAGCTGAATGACGGCGGTGCCGAGGCCGATCCGTTTCGTGCGCTGCGATGCCGCCGCGAGGAAAGTGGCCGCCGATGATACGCCCCGTTCAAGATGGCGCTGGCGAACCCAGGCGCTTTGATAACCCAGCGCCTCTCCGGCTTCGAAAAGCTGCAGGGTTTCTTCCAGCCCCCGTGCCGGATCGTCGTCCTGATAATTGCCGGGAACCAGAAATGCGAAGTGGGAGATATGGGAAAGAGGCATGGCTGTACATCCGGAAATGACTGTTGAAGCTCAGCAGCGCAGATGCAGCCATCCCTGTCCCGGACAGCCGTTCAATGCTGCGCATTTCCACGCAGAATGCATGATGACAGGCACGGCTGGCACGGCATGTTCGTTTATAGTCCCGGCCTTTGTTGAAAGATCATTGCGCGATTCAATAGTCTACTAAAATTATGGATTACATCCCATTCGGCATAGGTCGCGCTCATGCCTCCCGTCAGATTTTCTTTCGCCAAGGCGCAAAATTTCCCTCAGGAGCCGGTCTCACCGATGAACTGTGCAACACCGTGCGCAAATGGCCTTGATTTTTGGCACCAACATGTAATACAGATTATCATACATGTTGACAAATAACGCATACATGTATGACATTGCAGCAATCGCAAACGCTGCCATACCTGCATGAGGGAGGAATTATGATCATCACCGACGTCGAGGTCCGTGTTTTCCGCACGACGACCCGTCGGCACTCGGACAGTGCCGGTCACGCGCATCCGGGTCCGGCGCATCAGGTGGAACAGGCCATGCTGACCATCCGCACCGAGGACGGTCAGGAAGGCCACTCCTTCACCGCGCCGGAGATCGTTCGTCCGCATGTCATCGAAAAATTCGTCAAGAAAGTCCTGATCGGTGAAGACCATCGCGACCGCGAACGGCTATGGCAGGACCTTGCTCACTGGCAACGCGGTTCGGCCGCGCAGCTGACCGACCGCACATTGGCGGTCGTGGATTGCGCACTGTGGGATCTTGTCGGCCGCTCGCTCAATCAACCTGTATACAAGTTGATCGGCGGCTATCGCGACAAGGTGCTCGCCTATGGCTCCATCATGTGCGGCGACGAGCTGGAAGGCGGGCTTGCGACACCTGAGGACTACGGCCGCTTTGCCGAAACGCTGGTGAAGCGTGGCTACAAGGGCATCAAGCTGCACACATGGATGCCGCCCGTCAGCTGGGCACCGGATGTGAAGATGGATCTCAAGGCCTGCGCAGCCGTGCGCGAGGCGGTCGGCCCCGATATTCGCCTGATGATCGACGCCTTCCACTGGTATTCCCGCACCGATGCGCTGGCGCTTGGGCATGGTCTCGAAAAACTCGGCTTCGACTGGATCGAAGAGCCGATGGATGAGCAGTCGCTGTCTTCCTACAAATGGCTTTCCGACAATCTCGATATTCCGGTCGTCGGCCCCGAAAGTGCGGCAGGCAAGCATTGGCACCGGGCCGAATGGATCAAATCCGGCGCCTGCGATATTCTGCGCACCGGCGTCAATGATGTCGGCGGCATCACCCCGGCGCTGAAGACCATGCATCTGGCTGAAGCCTTCGGCATGGAATGCGAGGTGCATGGCAACACGGCCATGAACCTTCATGTTGTCGCCGCCACCAAGAATTGCCGCTGGTATGAGCGCGGCCTGTTGCACCCCTTCCTCGAATATGATGACGGCCACGATTATCTGAAGTCGCTGTCCGACCCGATGGACCGCGACGGCTTCGTACATGTCCCTGACCGGCCGGGCCTTGGCGAGGACATCGATTTTACCTTCATCGACAATAACCGGGTGAGGTAAGGGGCGATGAAAACGGTGCTCGCCTTCGGAGACAGCCTCACCTGGGGCGCGGACCCGGCAACGGGTCTGAGGCACCCCGCCGAATACCGCTGGCCGGAGGTTCTGGAGGCCGCGCTTGCCGGAAAGGCAAAGGTTCACCCCGAGGGGCTTGGCGGGCGCACCACCTGCTACGATGACCATGCCGGCCCGGCCTGCCGCAATGGCGCGCGGGCGCTTGAAGTCGCGCTGTCCTGCCACATGCCACTCGATCTCGCCATCGTCATGCTCGGCACCAACGATATCAAACCGGTGCATGGCGGGCGTGCGGAAGCCGCTGTTTCCGGCATGCGGCGGCTGGCGCAGATCGTCGAGACCTTCATTTACAAACCGCGTGAGGCCGTTCCGAAACTGCTGATCGTCTCCCCGCCGCCCTGCGTCGCGGGCCCCGGCGGAGAGCCCGCGGGTGGGCGGGATATCGGGCAATCGCTCAGGCTTGCGCCGCTTTACCGCAAACTCGCCGCCGAACTTGGACATGCCTTTTTCGATGCCGGGTCGGTTGCCAGCGCCTCACCGGTGGATGGCGTGCATCTGGACGCGCCGGCAACGGCGGCAATCGGCCGGGCGCTAGCAGCTCCGGTCAGAGAGATTCTTGGCTGATCCTGCGACGCCCGAGGAGGAACCGGGCGTGTGGATCAAAACGTGGAAAGGCCGTATGAACCGGCCGTATTGGGAGGAAAGATGAAACATTTTCTTGCAACCGCAGCACTTGGCGCCCTGCTGATCGGCGCCATGCCGCTCAGCGCCTTTGCCGAAACGCCGAAGGACCAGCTCATCGTCGCCACGACCATGAGCAATATCCTCACCCTCGATCCCGCCGCCATTACCGGCCGCGAGACCGTGCAGGTGCTGAACAATGTCTATGACACGCTGGTCGTGCTTTCCCCGAAAGATCGCAGCGTTCAGCCTCGCATTGCCGAACGCTGGGAGATTGCCGAAGACCGGAAATCCATTCGTTTCCATCTGCGCGCCGATGCCAAATTCGCTTCCGGCAATGCCGTGACGGCAAAGGACGTGGCGTGGAGCCTAAAGCGGCTGCTTGCCCGCAACCTGGCGCAATCCTCCTTCCTGAAAACCCGCGGCTTCAAGCTGGAAGAGGCCGACAAGCTCTTCGTTGCCGAAAACGACCAGACCTTCGTGCTGAATATCCCGAAGCCCGACGATCCCAACCTTCTGCTGATGATCCTTGCGCAGAACGGCCCCGGCTCGATCATCGACAGCAAGACGGCGCTTGAGAACGAGAAGGACGGCGATCTGGGCGGCGCATGGCTGACGCTGAATTCCGCCGGCTCCGGCCCCTTCAAGCTGACGCAGTGGAAATCCAACGAATATATCATCCTCACCCGCAACGACGATTATTGGGGTGAGAAGGCCAAGATGAAGCGCATCCTGATGCGCCATCTGCCGGAATCGCAATCGCAGCGGCTGATGCTGGAAAAAGGCGATATCGACGTTGCCTATTCCCTTCAGGCCCCGGACCTGAAATCGCTCGAGGCCGACAAGGCCGTCACCATCGAATCCACACCCGGTTCCGGTTTTTATTACCTCAGCGTTTCGATGAAGGATGAGCGCTTCGCCAACAAGAAGGTGCGCGAGGCCCTGCGTTACCTGATCGACTACGACGGTCTCGACAAGGCGGTCATGCCCTATTACGGCAAGCTGCATCAGCGCTCCCTCAGCACCGGCGTCATGGGCGCACTGCCGGATCAGGGCTACAAGCTCGACATCGAAAAAGCCAAGGCGCTTCTGGCAGAAGCCGGTTATCCGAACGGTTTCAAGACCACGCTGCGCGTGCTTTCGGAGGACCCTTTCATGAAGGCGGCAACGGCGATCCAGAACACGCTTGCCCAGGCCGGCATTCAGGCTGAGCTAATCAGCGGTTCCGGCGACCAGATTTATGGCGCGATGCGCGAGCGCAACTTCGAACTGCTGCTCGGCCGCGGCGGCGGCGGCCAGCAGCCGCACCCGGACAACAACCTGCGCTCCATCGCCTATAATCCCAACAATGCCGATGATGCCAAGCTCACCAATTACCAGAGCTGGCGCACCAGCTTCTTCGATGAGAAGCTGAACAAGATGATCGAGGCGGCGCTGGTCGAGCGCGACGTGGCGAAACAGACGAAGCTTTATGAGGAGTTGCAGGGTTATATGGACGAGATCGTCATGTCCATTCAGCCCTTCTCCGAAGTCATCGACACCGCCGCCTTCCGCAGTGACGTCAAGGGCATGATCGTCAGCCCCTGGCTTTCGCGGTTTGAAGAGGTGAGCAAGGAGCGGTAATTCGCCGACACAGCGGTTACTCAGGAAAAGGCGCGGCTAACACCGCGCCTTTTTGCTGCCGACAAGGCCTTACAAAGCCGAAATATTCCGCAAAGTGAGGCATCCGCACTCCGTCACCCCGGACTAGATCCGGGGTCGAGCGCGATCAAGTCCTTGATCGCGTAAGACTCCTCTCACGGCGCAGACGCGCCGTGGCTGGATGCCGGATCTAGTCCGGCATGACGGAAGGCGGGTCTCGCACTATGTCAGTAGCCTATGCGTAATTGGCGGCCCGCCATCCCCGCCGTAGCCATTCCAAAAAAATGCCCGGCAGGGAGGCCGGGCAAGGAAGGAGGATGTTATTATCCGTGACGCCCCGGAGGAGGATGGTCACGGTCTTGGAGCCCTCACGCGCCCTCATATTCCAGCGAGGCGCCGATCAGTTCGCGCGCATAGGGATGCGTCGCGCCATTGCCGGCGATAGCCTCGCGCGGCAGGATTTCGGTGATTTCGCCACGCAGCATCACCGCAAAGCGGTCGCACATGTGATCGACGACGGCGAGATCGTGGGTCACCATGATATAGGTGAAGCCACGCTCTTCCCGCAGGCGCTGGAGGAGGTTGAGGATTTCCGCCTGCACCGAGACATCGAGCGCAGACGTCGGCTCGTCTAGCAGCAGCAGCGACGGTTCGAGGATGAGCGCCCGGGCAATCGCCACGCGCTGCCGCTGACCGCCGGAAAGCTGATGCGGGAAGCGGTCGAGAAAAGAGATGGGCAGTCCGACATCCGTGATGACCTTGCGCATCCGCTCTTCCCGGTCGCCGAGCTTATGGATCGCAAGCGATTCCGAAAGCACGGTGCGCACGGACTGGCGCGGATGCAGCGATCCGTAGGGGTCCTGAAACACCATTTGCAGCATGCGGCACCGCTCGATCAGCGGCATATCGCGCACCGACCTGCCATCGATGAGGATATCGCCGGTCCAGAAATCGTTGAGCATGGAGACGCAGCGAAGCACGGTGGATTTGCCCGATCCGCTTTCGCCGACCAGCCCGAAGCACTCACCCGGATCGACGCGGAAGGATACGGAAGGCAGCACTTTCAGCGCCGTATGGCCGCTGCCGAAGGTGATGGAGAGATCGCGGGTTTCAACGGAAACGGCCATTATACGTTCTCCTCCAGCCATTCGGGGCGGCGATCCAGCACCGCAAGCGGCGCACGCGAGCCGCCGATACGCGGCTGCGCCGCCAGCAGGCCGCGCGTATAGGGGTGCTGCGCCTGATCGAGATCGCGTGCGGCGAGCGTTTCCACCACCCGGCCGGAATACATGATGAGCACCCGGTCGCAGAAATTGCGCACGAGATTGAGGTCGTGGCTGATCATGATGAGGCCGATGCCGCGATCGCGCACGAGACCGTCGAGAATATTCAGCACCTGCAGCCGCACCGTCACATCGAGCGCCGAGGTCGGCTCATCGGCGATGACGAGATCGGGATCGGCAAGCAGCATCATGGCGATCATGACACGCTGGCCCATGCCGCCGGAAATCTCATGCGGATATTGTTCGTAAACACGGGCGGCATCGCGGATTTTCACCGCATCGAGCATGGCCAGCGCCTTTTCCCGGGCCTCGGCTTTCGAAGCCTTGAAGTGGCGCAGATAAGTCTCCGTCACCTGGTCGCCGACCCGGCGGATGGGGTTGAGGGAGAATTTCGGATCCTGAAGGATCATCGACATGCGCCGGCCGCGAACCTTCAACATCTCCTTCTCATCAAGCGAGAGAAGATCGAGACCATCGAAATCCAGCCTGTCGGCGGTGATCGTCGCCGACGGCAGGAGGCGCAGCAGGGCGCGACCGACGGTGGATTTGCCCGAGCCGCTTTCACCGACGATGCCGAGCCGTTCCCGGCCAAGGGTGAAGGAGATGCCGCGCACCGCCTCAGTCGGCGAGCCGCCATAACGGATACGGAGATTTTCGACGTCGAGGATTGGTTTTTCCATGGCCCTATCTCCGGTTCATCTGCTTCGGATCGAGCGCATCCCGCAGGCCATCACCCAGAAGATTGAAGGCGAGGCTGACGGAGAGGATCGCAATGCCGGGGAAGGTGACGAGCCACCAGCTATCCAGCATGTAACGCCGGCCGGTGGCGATCATCGCCCCCCATTCCGGCAGCGGCGGCTGCGCGCCGAGGCCGAGGAAGCCGAGGCCGGCGGCGGTGAGGATGACCGTCGCCATGTTCAGCGTCAGGCGAATGAGGACCGAAGGCAGGCACATGGGCATGATCGACTTGACGATGATGCGCAGCGGCGATGCGCCCTGAAGCCGCGCGGCGGCAATGTAATCCGCCTTGCGAAAAGTCATGGCTTCGGCACGGGCAAGGCGCGCAATCGGCGGCCAGGAGGTGAGCGCAATCGCGATGATCGCATTGTTGAGGCTCGGGCCGAGCGCTGCGACGAAGGCGAGAGACAGGATGAGGCTCGGGAAGGACAGGAAGATATCCGTGATGCGCATCATCACCGTATCGAACTTGCCGCCGAGATAACCGGAAGCCGTGCCGACCAGAAGGCCAACGGGACCGACGATGATCGAGACCAGCGAGATGATGGTGAGTGTGATGCGTGCGCCCCAGAGAAGGCGGCTGTAGATATCGCGCCCCAACTCGTCCGTGCCGAAGACGTGGCCATTACCCGGGGCCTTCAGCGTATTGGCGAGATCCTGTGCGTAGGGGTCATGCGTCGCAAGCCAGGGCGCGAAAATCGCAGCGATGACCAGAAGCAGCAGCACAGCCAAACCGAAGGCCGATGTCGGGCTTTTCAGGAGGAAAACCACGATGTTCTTCAGCGCATTCAAGGGCACCGGAAGGCGGAAGGAGGTTTCTGTACGGGCCGTCATCAGCGGGTCCTCGGATCGAAAAAGCGGTAGAGAATGTCGGACAGGAGATTGAGCCCGATGAAGATGACGCCAACGATAAGCACGCAGGTCATCACGGCATTCATGTCGCCGATAATAAGATTGCTGGTGAGATATTGCCCGAAACCAGGCCAGGCGAAGACGGTCTCGATGAGAACCGCCCCTTCCAGCAGCGAGCCGTAAGCAAGCGCAATGATGGTGACGAGCTGCACGCGGATATTGCCGAAGGCATGCAGCCACACCGTCTGCCGCTGCGACAGGCCCTTGACGCGGGCAGTCGTCACATATTCCTGACCCAGCTGGTCCAGCATGAAGCTGCGCGTCATGCGGGTGATATAGGCCGAGGAGGAATAACCGAGCAAAGCGGCGGGAAGGATGAGGTGGTTGATGGCCGACCAGAAGACCTCCATATCGCCCGCAAGCAGGCTGTCGATGAGCAGAAAGCCCGTCCGCTCCTCGACCAGACCGATATAGAACTGGTCCATGCGACCACCCCCGCCGACAAGGCCGAGATGGGCGTAAAAAACGATCAGCGCGATCATGCCGGTCCAGAAGATCGGCATGGAATGGCCGAACAGGCTGAGCACGCGCACCAGATGATCCTGCCAGCGGTCTTTATTGACGGCGGCATAAACGCCCATGGGAATGCCGAGGCCGGCGCCGATCAGGATCGCGAAGGTCGCCAGCTCCATCGTCGCCGGCATGACCCTGATGATGTCTTCGATGACCGGACGCCCGGTGCGGATCGAGGTTCCGAAATCGCCGGTGAACACGTCTCCCAGATAATAGAAGAACTGTTGCCACAGCGGACGGTCGAAACCGAGCGCGTGATAGACCTGTTCATAGGTTTCGCGCGTCGCATCCTCGCCCACGATCGCCCGCACGGGATCGGCGGGCATCAGGCGGCCGATAAAAAAGGTCAGCAGCAGCAATCCAAGCAGCGTAACCGCAATACTTCCGATCTGGCCGGACAGGCCATATAGCGAAAGGCGTCTTTTTGACATGATTCCTCCCTTGCCAGAGATCGACCGCGCAAGTGACCAGGGCGCAATCCTGTCTGACAACTATCCGCAAGTTGTCACAGGTGTTGGAGGCTGTCAAGCGCATGCCAGCGAAATCCGTATTGGACGAGGTTCCGAAATATGTGTCCGGGGTGGAATTTCGGACGGGAATCACCCCGCTTTCGTTTTTGTTTGGGGGAAAGGGCCTGCGTTGCCGCAACCGCAAAAGCCTGTATTCTCGGCCTTGCGGAATGCGCCGATACCTGTCCCTGGCTATGATACCAATAAGGTGCGTACTTCAGGGGGAGGAAAATATGGCTGACATGACGCTTCTGGCATTTGCCGTGGCCGCCATTATCGGAATTGCAACACCCGGCCCCACCCTTTGCTGGCGCTTGCCAATGGCTGGAGATTCGGAATACGCCGCGCCATGATCGGCATGGCCGGCGCTGCTCTCTCGGGTTTCATCCTGGTCGGCGCGGTTGCATTGGGATTGGGCTGGCCTTCTATCGGCGGGCAACTGCGTAAACCATTGATATATGGTCGGGATCACTCCACCGCTGTGCGGGAGCGCAGAAGCACCTTGTAGCGCTCAAGGCTGCCGCGCAGATGCGCCGCCATATATTGGCGGGCGGCATCGGCATCGCCTTCGATGATGGCGTCAACGATCTTCGCATGCTCCTCCTGGAGATGCAGGTTGTAGTCCTTCGGACGCGACCCGGGCGCCGCACCCTGCAATTCGCCGCGGGGAATGATGCCGGAGCGAATGAGCTGAAGAAACTCTGGAAACCGCCTGTTCTGCGTCGCCTGTGCAATGGCCAGATGGAACTCGAAATCGGCGTCCCGCGTCGGCAGGCCGGCGGCGAGACAATCACCAACGCGCCGGTGCGCATCCACAATCGCCTCCACCTGCACAGCGGAACGGCGCGATGCCGCAAGCCCGGCGGATTCGACCTCAAAGACAGTGCGCAATTCCAGCAATTCGATCACCGAGGAAATTCGCCCGACGGCCAGATCGTTAAAGGGCAGCTCCTTTGCCGGTTTTACTTCGACAGCAAAAACACCCGCGCCCTTGCGGGCTTCAACAAGGCCATCGGCGCGCAGAATGGCGATGGCCTCGCGCACCACGGTTCGGCTGACGGAATATTCACGCGTTAGTTCGCTTTCGCTTGGAAGACGGTCCCCGGGGCGGAACACACCCTCCGACAGATCCCGCCGTAATGCCGAACTGATTTTCGCCGCGAGCGATACCCCCTGCTTCGTGCTGCTCTCAACGTCCATTCCGGCCCACCTGTTTTAAACTTGTCTGGCATGTTAGCAAACGCCCGCCACATTGCAAGGGCCGGGGCCCGCACCGCCAGCACGGCTGACCGCCGTCACGCCGCAGCCATGGCCGAACTGCTGGAAAAGCGGCTCCTATATTCACCCGGTGAAAGACCGAGAATGCGGTGAAACACCCGACGAAAGGCGGCTGAATCTTCATAACCCACCGACCATGCGATCTGATCGACCGAGCGGCGGGTGAATTCCAGCAATTCCCGCGCCTTGCCGACCCGCAGATGCTGAACATATTCGATGGGCTTCATGCCGGTGGCGGCCTTGAAGCGGCGTAGGAAGGTCCGCTCCTCCAGCCCGGCATGGCCGGCCATGTCGGTAACGCTCGTCGCCCGCCCGGCGCGGGCCTGCAGCCAGTGCTGCACTTTCAGGATCGGCTCATCGCCATGCGTCAGCCTCGGAGCAAAGCTGCTATAATGACGCTGTTCACGCCCCGAGGGATCGATCAGCAGGAACTTTCCGGTTTCTATCATCACCGAAGGTCCGAGCAGTCGGTCGACGATGCGCAGGCCAAGATCGGTCCACGCCATCAACCCGCCAGCCGTGATGATATCGCCATCCTCGATGACGATCTTGTCGATCTCCAGCCGGATATCGGGAAAACGTTCGCGGAACCGCTCGGCAAACAACCAGTGGGTAGTGGCCGGGCGACCGGACAAAAGACCCGTCGCGGCGACAATGAAGGAACCGCCGCAACTGGCGGCGAGCGTCGCCCCCTGCGCATGCCGATCCAGCAGCCAGCGGGCGTAAGGCTCGGCTTCCTCGATTTCAGCAGGGCCCGTCAAGCGACCGGGTACAACGAAGATATCGGGATGCCCGGGTCGGCCGGATTCGGTGTCATAGGAGCGGGAAAATTCACCGCCTTCGCCCATGCTCCAATGGCTAACCCGCAATTTAGGCCCGCCGCGATCCTGTGAAAATACCGACGCGATGGCGAAAAGATCGGTGATGCCATGCACCATGGCGATCTGACAGTCCCGATAGAGGACCAGCCCCACTTCCAGCGCGCTTCCCGTTACACCTGCCATGCGCCCCACACCCCGTTTTGTCAGTTTCGGCTCGTTTTCTGTCAGAAGCGCCAATCCAGCCCCGGCGGCCTCCAGAGTATCTCTATTCCCACGGGACGCAAGCAAGCTCCCTGCAACAGGAGAGAGAGCCATGACAACGATCACCACCAGAGACGGAACGCATATTTTCTACAAGGACTGGGGCCGCAAAGACGGCCAGCCCATCATCTTCTCCCATGGCTGGCCGCTCAGCGCCGATACATGGGATGCACAGATGGTGTTCTTCGCTAACAACGGTTTCCGCACCATCGCCCATGACCGCCGCAGCCACGGCCGCTCCGATCAGGTCTGGCATAACAATACCATGGATCAATATGCCGACGATCTGGCCGAGCTGATCGAACAGCTCGATCTTCACGACATCATTCTGGTCGGCCATTCCACCGGCGGCGGCGAGGTGACGCGTTATATCGGCCGCCATGGCACGGCCCGCGTCGCGAAAATCGCCCTCATCGGCGCGGTGCCGCCGCTGATGCTGAAGACGGAAAGCAATGCCATCGGCCTGCCGATCGATGTTTTTGACGGTATCCGCAAGGGCACCTATGACAATCGCAGCCAGTTCTTCAAGGATCTGACCATTCCCTTTTACGGCTACAACCGCGAAGGTGCCGTGATATCCGAAGGCATCCGCGAGGAATTCTGGCGGCAGGGCATGATGGGTGGCCTGAAAGGTCAGCTCGACAGTATTCGCGCCTTTTCGGAAAGCGATTTCCATCAGGACCTGAAGGCCTTCGACAAACCGACGCTGGTTCTGCACGGCGATGACGACCAGATCGTGCCAGTTGGTGCATCCGCGCTTTCCACGGTCAAAATCGTCAAACACGCGGTCCTCAAAATCTATGAAGGCGCCGACCATGGCCTGACGCAGACCCATCAGGACCGGTTCAACGCCGACCTTCTCGCCTTCATCAACGCCTGAAACCGCCGCACAAAGGAGACACGGACATGACACGGAATACATTTCTCATCACCGGCGCATCCGACGGCATCGGCGCGGTCTATGCCGAACGTCTGGCAAAACGCGGCCATGATCTCATTCTTGTGGCTCGGCGCGCCGAAAAGCTGAAGGCGCTCGCCGCACAGCTGGAAAAGGATCATCGCATCGCGGTCGAGGTTCTCTCCGCCGATCTTTCCAGGGCGGAAGACCTCGAAAAGGTGGAGGTGCGGCTGCGTGAGGACCGGCGGATTACCGGCCTCGTCAACAATGCCGGCATTGCCGGCGAGGGCGCAATCACGGCGCTGGACCCGGCCTATGTCACGACGATGATCAACCTGAACATTCTTGCCGTCACCCGGCTTGCGGCAGCCATCGCACCGCGCCTTGCCGCCGATGGCAGGGGCACGATCATCAACATCACCTCGGTCACAGCTTTGATGCCGGCGGCGTTCACCGCCGTCTACCCGGCCACAAAGGCCTTCGTGCTTGCCTTCACCGAGGCGCTGCAGGCGCAGCTTTCGCCCTCCGGCGTGCGGGTTCAGGCCGTCCTGCCGGGCATCACCCGCACGGCGATCTGGGAAGAGGAACGGCTCGAAGCCATTCCGGCCGCCATGGTCATGGATGTTTACGAGATGGTGGATGCGGCCCTTGCCGGGCTCGACCTCGGCGAAGCGCTGACCATTCCTTCCCTGCCGGATACGGCCGATCTTGAAAATTTCCTTGCGGCGCGCGCGGCGTTAAGGCCCAATCTGTCGCATGCACTTGCCGCCAGCCGGTATCGTGCAGCCAAAACCGAATAGAGGGAGACGTATCATGATCCTCGGACTGACAATTCCCCAATTCACGGCATTGCATGTGGGCTTAAGCTTCATCGGCATTGCCACCGGACTGATCGCCCTGCCCGCCTATGCGGCGGGGCGGTGGATGCCCCGCATGATGGCGATTTTCCTCGTCACCACGCTCGCCACCACACTTACCGGCTTCCTGTTTCCAATCGGAAATTTCACACCGGCACTCGGCGTCGGCATCATTTCTACCCTCGTTCTGGCTATCGCACTGGTTGCGCTTTATGGATACGGTCTGAACGGCAGGGCGCGCATTATTTATACGATCACCGCCACGATCAGCCTTTATCTCAATATGTTCGTGTTGATCGTTCAGGCTTTTCTCAAGGTCGAAACACTCAACAACCTGGCGCCGAACGGCAATGAGCCACCCTTCGTGGTCGCCCAGACGGTTCTGCTTGTTGCAGCCATCTGTCTTGGCTGGAAGGCGACACGCCGCAGGCTCGCCGTCTGAAGCGAGCCTGAATTCGAACCGGTTTTCGCGAACATGCCTTGTGCCCCAATATTTCGGGCGCAAGGCATGTTTTTGCATGTCCGATACAGGCAATCTCCGCCCACCCGTCACAAAACGAAGAAATCCCGTGTCTAGGATTTCCTTCCGAACCTTTCCTGAAAATACGGCAGGAGACATTCGGAAACGAGGGCAGTCCGCGCCCTTGCAAACATACAATATACATTATATAATAATATATATTAAATTATTACAACAGGAGGTGCCGATGAATGCCGTGAAGATCAACGAGCGTCTGACAGTTGCGGGCCAGCCGATGATCGCCGATTTCCCATCGCTCTCCGCCCAGGGTTATAAAAGCATCATCAACGCCCGGCCTGATGCTGAAGAGCCCGGCCAGCCGGGCAATGCGCAGGAAAAAAGCGCCGCCAGCGCGGCGGGCATGGATTATGGTTTCATCCCGGTAAGCGGCCCTACTATTACCGAAGCCGATATCCGCGCCTTCCAGCAGAAAATGGCGGAAGCGGAAGGCCCTGTTTTTGCCCATTGCAAGGGCGGCGCCCGCGCGCTCACGCTTCATGTTCTCGGGGAAGCGCTGGATGGGCGCATCGAAAGAGACGATATCGAGGCTTTCGGCAAGGCGCATGGCTTTGACCTTTCCGGCGCCACCCGCTGGCTGGACAGGCGCGCTGCGGCGGTTCCGCACGTCAAGGCATTCTTCGATCCGCGCACATGGAGCGTGCAATATGTCGTGTCCGATCCCTCCACCGGGCGCTGCGCCATTATCGACCCGGTCTGTGATTTCGATGAGAAATCCGGCGCGACCGGAACGATGAATGCCGACGCCATTCTGGACTATGTAGAGAGCCAGGGTCTGTCGGTGGAATGGATTCTCGATACCCATCCGCATGCCGACCATTTTTCCGCCGCCCATTATCTGAAGCAGAAGACCGGCGCGCAGACGGCGATCGGCGCGAAAGTCACCGGCGTACAGAAGCTCTGGCAGGAGAAATATAACTGGCCGGATTTCAAAACCGACGGCTCGCAATGGGACCGGCTGTTCGAGGCGGGCGACAGGTTCAATATCGGCTCCCTTGAAGCGCGCGTGCTGTTTTCGCCCGGCCACACGCTCGCTTCCGTGACCTATGTGGTGGGTGATGCCGCCTTTGTGCACGATACGCTTTTCATGCCCGATTCCGGCACCGCGCGCGCCGATTTCCCCGGCGGTAGCGCCAGGGAACTCTGGGCGTCGATCCAGGACATTCTCGCCCTTCCCGACGAAACACGGCTTTTCACCGGCCACGATTATCAGCCCGGCGGCCGCGCGCCTAAATGGGAAACCACGGTCGGCGAACAGAAACGCAGCAATCCGCATCTTGCCGGCATGACGGAGGAGGGCTTCATCCGCCTCAGGGAAGCGCGGGATCGCACATTGCCGATGCCGAAGCTCATTCTCCACGCCCTGCAGGTCAATATTCGCGGCGGCCGCCTGCCGGAGCCGGAAGCGAATGGCAAACGTTACCTGAAATTCCCGCTCGACGTGCTGGAGGGCAGCATATGGTAAAGGAAAACGCGCTGGAAAAGCCCCGGCATATTGCAGAAATCCCTCTCCCCGCCATGGAAGAGCGGGCTGTCGAGGTCGCGCTGCTTCTGAAGACGCTTGCCCATCCTGCGCGGCTGATGCTCGCCTGCACGCTGGCGCAGGGGGAATTTTCCGTCGGCGAGCTGGAGGTCAAGCTGGATATTCGCCAGCCGACGCTTTCCCAGCAGCTGGGCGTCCTGCGGGAAGCCGGTGTGGTCGAAACCCGGCGCGACGCCAAGCAAATCTTCTACCAACTGAGCGAAGCGAAAGCGGCGCAACTGATAGAGGCCCTTTACACCATATTCTGCGCGCCGGAGGAGGAGACCCCGTGAGCCCCTATTGGCCCTCTCTTTTCGGCGGCATGCTGCTCGGTCTTGCCAGCATTCTGCTGTTTCTTTTCAACGGCCGCATTGCCGGCATCAGCGGGATAATGGGAAAAATGCTCGGCAGGGAGCGGCGTCTTGCCGATCTCGCCTTCGTCGCCGGCTTGCTGGCCGGGCCTTATATCCACGCCGCCGCATTCGGCCGGCTGCCTGCCGTCACCATAGTTTCACCATGGCCGCTCATCCTCATTGCCGGCCTGCTGGTGGGTTTTGGCACACGCATGGGCTCCGGCTGCACGTCCGGCCATGGCATCATGGGGCTGGCGCGATTTTCCCGGCGCTCCATCGCCGCGACCGCCACCTTCCTGATCACCGGCATTTGCGTCGCGACGATAGTGGGAGCCCTGTCATGAAAAATCCGGCCGTGGCGCGTGTTGTCCTGGCATTGGCCGCCGGAGCGCTGTTCGGCTTCGGCCTCTCGCTCTCCGGCATGGTCGATCCGGCCCGTGTTTCCGGTTTTCTCGACGTGGCGAGCGGCCATTGGGACCCGAGCCTGATGTTCGTTCTCGGCGGTGCCGTGATGGTCGCCGTGCCGGGTGTGCTGCTCAGCCGACGTCTCGCCAAACCGGTCCTCGCAGAGGATTTCAGCCTTCCAGTAAAAACCCGCATCGACCGGCCGCTCATAACAGGCTCGGCCATTTTCGGCGTCGGTTGGGGGCTTGCCGGTTTCTGCCCCGGCCCGGCACTATCGGCTCTCACCCTCGGGCTTGTGCCGGTCGTTCTTTTCGTCAGCGCCATGATTGCCGGCATGCTGGTCCACGACCGCCTCTACGCAAAGCAGCCATAATGCAAACGCTGGTTCGGCGCGCGGGGAACGGGCCGTCGCGCGGGGCTGGAACGCTCCCGCGCGACTGCGTGTGATTAGAGGTCGATGAGGCTTTTGCCTGTCATTTCGGGCGGCAGCGGCACATTCATCAGTTGCAGCAGGGTGGGGGCGACATCGGCGAGAATGCCGTCATGCAGCTTCGCACCTTCCGGGCCACCGAAAAGGATCACCGGCACCGGATTGGTGGTGTGCGCCGTATGCGGGCCACCGGTCACCGGGTCGACCATGGTTTCGCAATTGCCGTGGTCGGCAATGACAAGCATAGCGCCACCCACTTTTTCGAGGGCGGCAACGACCGCACCAAGCCCACGATCCACGGCTTCACAGGCCTTGATTGCGGCCTGCAGATCGCCGGTATGGCCGACCATATCGGGGTTGGCGTAATTGGTGACGATCAGATCGTAACCCTTGCCGATTGCCTCAACGAATTTTTCCGTCACTTCCGGCGCGCTCATCTCCGGCTGCAGATCGTAGGTCGCAACCTTCGGGGATTTCGGCATGAAGCGGTCTTCGCCGACCTCCGGCTCTTCCTTGCCGCCATTCAGGAAGAAGGTGACATGCGGATATTTTTCCGTCTCGGCAAGGCGGAACTGCGTAAGCCCCTGCTTCGCCACCCATGCGCCCAGCGTATTGACGATATCGCGCTTGGGATAGGCCGTGGTCATGAAATCATTGTGCCGGGTGGAATATTCCACCATGCCGAGCAGCGCCGAAAGGACTGGCTTTTCGCGCGAAAAACCGTCGAAATCGTCCGCCCCTATGGCAAGCAGGATTTCACGGGCACGGTCGGCGCGGAAATTCAGGCAGAACAGGCCGTCGCCGGCCTTGAAGCCATCATACCCGTCGATCACAGTCGGCAGGATGAACTCGTCCGTGACTTTATTGGCGTAGCTCTGTGCAACGGCGCTCACTGCATCGCGCGCATGTTCGCCTTTCGCCAGAACCATGGCGTCATAGGCTTTCTCGACGCGCTCCCAGCGATTGTCGCGATCCATCGCATAATAGCGGCCGATTACCGTGCCAATGCTTGCCCCCTGCGGCAGGCTTGCCACCAGCGCCGCCACAAAATCTTCAGCAGATTGCGGCGCGACATCGCGGCCGTCGGTGATGGCATGTACCACCACCTTCAGGCCGTGGCTGATCATCAGCCTCACCGCCGCCTGACCGTGGAGGATATGGCCATGGACGCCGCCATCGGAAACGACGCACATCAGATGCGCCACACCGCCCGCGGCCTTCACCGTGGCGGCGAAATCAAGCATCGCCGCATTGCGGAAAAAACTGCCGTCCTCAATCGCCAGATCGATCTGGCCGAGATCCATGGCGACGATGCGGCCGGCGCCGATATTGGTGTGGCCAACTTCGGAATTGCCCATCTGCCCGGTGGGCAGGCCGACATTCGGGCCGAAGGTGGTGAGCCTCGCATTCGGGCAGGTGGCGAAAAGGCGGTCCATGGTGGGCGTATTCGCCAGCACCGGCGCATTGCTGGAGGTGTCCTCGTTCAGCCCCCAGCCATCGAGAATAGTCAGGACAACGGGTTTGGGAGTGCTCATGGGAGGACCTTCTTCTTCATTCGGTTGCCGGCGGAGGGCGGACCGCCGGGCACCGGAGCGCCCTCTTCCGCCACTATGATCATGATGAGAAAACATGCTTCTCGTTCTTCTCTTCTATACCCGAAGATGACGAACGCAAGCCTATACCGACAGCGAAACAGTTCCGTGAAGGTCGAAAACGCGGGCTAAGAAATGCTGTCATGACACGAATACGCCCTCATTCCTGTGCTTGTCCCAGGAATCCAGCCGACGCGCGTCTGCGCGGTGGAGAGAGTCCTTTCAGCCCAAAGACTTGGGCTGGCTGGATCCCTGTGACGAGCACAGGGATGAGGGAGCACGGATCGCCTTCACTCGATGAAAATAAGCGCGGGCTTCTCCAGCAATGCCTTGACGGCCTGGATGAAGACTGCCGCATCCCACCCATCGACAACCCGGTGATCGAAGCTCGATGAGAGGTTCATCATCTTGCGCGGCACAAACCGCGTCCCGTCCCACACCGGACGCGTCATGATCTTGTTGACGCCGATGATCGCCACTTCGGGGTGATTGATGATGGGTGTCGAGACCACACCGCCCAAGGCTCCCAGCGAACTGATGGTGATGGTGGAGCCCATCAGCTCTTCCCGATGGGCCGTGCCAGTGCGGGCGGCTTCGGCGACGCGTGCGACTTCGTCCGCGCATTCCCAAAGACCGAGCGTTTCCGTGTGGCGCACGACTGGAACGGTGAGGCCCGACGGCGTCTGCGTGGCGATGCCGATATGAACCGCTTCATAGTGGCTGATGACCCCTTTGTCGTCGTCGAAGGTGGCATTCATGCCGGGATGATCGGCAACAGCTTTCACCAGCGCGCGCATCAGGAACGGCAGGATCGTGAGCTTCGGTTGCCCGGAACGGCGGTTGCCGTTCATGGTCGCGCGCAAATCCTCCAGATCGGTCACGTCGACTTCCTCGACATAGGTGATGTGGGGAATACGGGAGGCGGAGAGCACCATCTTCTCGGCAATCTTGCGCCTGAGCCCGGTCACCTTCACCTCCTCGACAGCGCTATCGTGGGGCGCTATCGGCTCGGGGCGTTCCGGCCGTCCCCGCACGGTTAAAAACCCGTCGAGATCGGCATGGGTGATATGCCCGTCCGGCCCCGTTCCCTTGACCTTGGTGAGATCGATATCGAGATCGTCGGCGCGCTGGCGAACGGCGGGAGACGCCAACGGTTTATGATGCGGTTCGGCGGCGGGCGCCGGCGGCGCCTCCTCGGCGTCTCGCGCCGTCGGCTGGGCTTCAACAGGTGGTGGCGTGTCCGTCATGTCGGCAGGCGCTTCCGTCATCTGGGTGGGCGCTTCCGCTTCCGGCACGCTGCCATTGGGAGCGGCGGCCGCGACATCGGTTTCGATGCGCAGGAGCGGCGCCTTCACCGGCACAGTATTTCCGACTGTCACGGCGAGCCAGGTGACGACGCCCGCCACCGGGGACGGGATTTCCACCGTCGCCTTGTCGGTCATCACCGCGGCCAGCACCATGTCCTCGTGGACGAGATCGCCCGGTTTGACGTTCCATTCCACCAGTTCGGCTTCCGCCACACCTTCACCGACATCAGGCATCGTGAGAACAAATTCCGCCATAATCAGGCCTCCATGACTTCGACAAGGGCGCGCCCGACACGGGCAGGTCCCGGAAAATAGTCCCACTCCTGCGCATGCGGGTAAGGCGTATCCCAGCCCGCGACGCGGACGACGGGGGCCTCAAGGTGATAAAAACAATGTTCCTGCACCAGCGACACGACTTCGGCCCCGAAGCCGGAGGTCAGCGTCGCCTCATGCACCATGACGCAGCGGCCGGTCTTGGAAACGGACTTCACGATGGTATCGAGATCGAGCGGCAGCAGGCTGCGAAGGTCGATGATCTCGGCATCCACGCCTGTCTCTTCCGCCGCCGCCAGCGCCACATGCACCATGGTGCCATAAGCGATGACGGTGACAGCGTTTCCGGGACGTCGTATCTCCGCCTTGCCGATGGGAATGGTGTAGTGCCCTTCCGGCACCTCCCCCATCTCGTGCTTGGACCAGGGCGTTACCGGCCGGTCGTGATGCCCATCGAAGGGACCGTTATAAAGCCGCTTCGGCTCCAGAAACATCACCGGGTCGGGGTCTTCGATGGATGCGATCAGCAGTCCCTTGGCATCATAGGGATTGGAAGGAACCACCACCTTCAACCCGCAGACATGGGTAAAAAGCGCTTCCGGGCTCTGGCTGTGCGTCTGCCCGCCAAAAATGCCCCCGCCGGTCGGCATTCTGAGAACGATGGGGCAGGTGAAATCGCCATTGGAGCGATAGCGGATACGCGCCGCCTCCTGGGTGATCTGGTCATAGGCGGGATACATGTAATCGGCGAACTGGATTTCGACACAGGGCCGCAGGCCATAAGCGGCCATGCCGATGGCGGTGCCGACAATGCCGGATTCGCTGATCGGAGCATCGAAACAGCGGGTCTTGCCGTATTTTCCCTGCAGCCCCTGCGTGGCGCGGAACACGCCGCCGAAATAGCCCACATCCTCCCCGAACACCACGACATCGTCGCTGCGCTCCATGGACACATCCATGGCGCTGCGGACGGCTTCGATCATCGTCATTCTTGCCATGTCTTACCATCCTGCCTTCTGGCGCTGGCGGACGAGATGCGGCGGCATCTCGGCGTAAACGCCTTCGAAAATATCCTTTTTCGGCGGTTTGCCGCCCTCATGCAGCGTGCCGTGGCTTTCTGCCTCGCGCTGCGCCTCAAGCACCTCATCGGCGATTTCCGCCTCCGTCTGCCGGTGCCTTTCCTCCGACCAGACGCCGCGCAGGATGAGGTGTTTTTTGAGCCTCAGAACCGGGTCGCCCAGCGGCCATGCCTCGGATTCCGTCTTGGGACGATAGGCGCTCGGATCGTCCGACGTGGAATGGGCGCCGACACGATAGGTCACATATTCGATCAGCGTCGGGCCGAGATTGCGGCGCGCCCGTTCCACCGCCCAGCGCGCCACGGCATAAACGGCGAGATAATCATTGCCGTCGACCCGCAGTGCGGGAATGCCGAAGCCCAGGCCGCGCGCCGCAAAGGTGCCGGAGCCGCCGCGCGCGATGCCCTGAAAGGTGGAAATCGCCCATTGGTTATTGACGATATTGAGAACCACCGGGGCCTTGTAGGTGGAGGCAAAGACCATCGCCGAGTGAAAATCCGACTCCGCCGTCGAACCGTCGCCGATCCAGGCGGCTGCGATCTTCGTATCGCCCTTGATGGCCGACGCCATCGCCCAGCCGACCGCCTGCACATATTGCGTGGCGAGATTGCCGGAGACGGTGAAGAAACCATGCTCCTTCGAGGAATAAAGCACCGGCAACTGCCGCCCGTGCAGCGGATCCAGTTCGTTGGAATAGATCTGGTTCATCATGGTGACGAGCGGATAATCATCGGCGATCAGTAAGCCCGCCTGCCGGTAGGTCGGGAAATTCATGTCGCCCTTGGAAAGCGCCTTGCGGAAGGCGCAGCTCACCGCCTCTTCACCCAGATGCTGCATGTAGAAGGAGGTCTTGCCCTGCCGCTGCGCCATCAGCATGCGCGCATCGAAAGCCCGAAGCCGCATCATGTTTTTGAGGCCTACCAGCAAGTCTTCATCCGAAAGCAGCCCGGCCCAGGGTCCGACGGCCTCGCCCTGATGATTGAGGACACGGATGATCGAATAGGCGAGATCGCGCATGCTTTCCGGCGCGGCGTCAACCTCCGGGCGCGGCACGGAACCGGCCTTGGGTATTTTCACATTGGAGAAATCCGGCTCCCCGCCGGGCCGCACCGCAGGTTCGGGAACATGCAGGCTGAGACGTGGTGTTTCGGTTATATCCATTCTACTCCTCCCGTCGCGATCTCCTCCAGACCGCGAAACAACTCTCAAAGGTTCCGCGCGATTACCATCCGCTGGACATCGCTGGTCCCCTCGTAAATCTGGCAGATGCGCACATCACGATAGATCCGCTCCACCGGATAATCCGCCATGTAGCCGTAACCGCCGTGAATCTGGATGGCGTCCGAGCAGACGCGCTCGGCCATTTCGGAGGCGAAGAGCTTGGCCATCGAGGCCTCCGAAAGACAGGGCTCACCCGCTTCCTTCAGCGCCGCCGCATGCAACACCAGTTGCCGCGCCGCCTCAATGCGCGTCGCCATATCCGCAAGGCGAAACGCCACCGCCTGATGCTCCACGATTGCCTGCCCGAAGGCCCTACGCTCGCGGGCATAATCCCGTGCCGCTTCGAAGGCGGCCTGCGCCATGCCGACCGCCTGCGCGGCGATGCCGATGCGGCCGCCTTCCAGATTGGCAAGCGCGATGCGATACCCCTGCCCCTCTTCGCCCAGCCGCAATTCGGCCGGGACCGCCATCTCGGTGAAAGCGATCTGGCAGGTATCGGATGAATGCAGGCCGAGTTTTTCCTCGACACGGATGACCTCGTAACCCGGCGTATCGGTCGGCACGATGAACGCGCTGATGCCCTTCTTGCCCGCCTCCGCATCGGTAACTGCAAAGACGATGACGACATCGCCATTTTTACCCGAGGTGATGAATTGCTTCGCGCCATCGAGAATATATCGGTCGCCATCGCGCCGGGCGCGGGTCTTGAGGTTGGACGCATCTGAACCGGCCTGCGGTTCGGTCAGCGCAAAACCACCGATCCATTCGCCGGAGGCCAGTTTCGGCAGGAAACGCTGCTTCTGGTCTTCGGTCCCGAATTTCAGGATCGGCACGCAACCGACCGAATTATGCACACTCATGATGGTGGAACAGGCGCCGTCGCCGGCAGCGATTTCCTCCAGCGCCAGAGCATAAGCGACGGCACCGGTTTCCGAGCCGCCATAGTCCTCGGAGACCAGCATTCCGAGGAAGCCGAGGTCTCCCATCTCCTTCAGTTCGTCTTTCGGGAACCGGCTTTCCCGGTCACGCGAAGCAGCCCCAGGGGCGAGCCGCTCGCGGGCGAAATCGCGGGCCATGCCCCTGATCTGCTGCTGGGCTTCGTTCAGGATCATCGCCGCCTCCCCTTAATATCGCTCTATGCCGAGCGCGGTTGCTTCGCCGCCGCCGATGCAGACGGCGGCCACGCCGCGCTTCAGCCCTTGGCGCTGCAAAGCGGCCAGCAATGTGACGACGATCCTCGCGCCGGAAGCGCCGATGGGATGGCCGAGCGCACACGCCCCGCCGTGCACATTCACCTTCTCATGCGGCAGATCGAGATCGCGCATTGCCGCCATCGCCACCACGGCAAAGGCCTCGTTGATTTCGAACAGATCGATATCCTTCGCCGCCCAGCCGGTTTTATCGAACAGCTTTTTCATCGCGCCGATGGGAGCCGTTGGATATCCGGCGGGTGCATCCGCATAAGAGGTTTGGCCGATAATGGTCGCCAGCGGTGAAAGGCCCCGCCTTTCCGCTTCGGAGCGACGCATGAGAACGAGAGCGGCAGCGCCATCGGAAATCGAACTGGAATTGGCCGCCGTCACCGTTCCGCCATCGCGGAAGGCGGGCTTCAGTTGCGGGATCTTTTCCGGCTTCGCCTTGCCCGGCTGCTCGTCCACGGCAACATCGCCGAGAGGCGCGATCTCCGCTTCGAAAGCCCCCTCAGCGATGGCACGCCGGGCGCGCTCCAGCGAGGTCAGCGCATAGTCATCCTGCATGGCACGGGTGAATTGGTAGGCTTCAGCACAATCTTCCGCGAAAGTGCCCATCAGCCGACCCTTGTCATAAGCGTCTTCGAGGCCATCCAAAAACATGTGGTCAGTGAGCTTGCCGTGGCCGAGACGATAGCCGTTCCGGGCGCGATCCAAGAGATAGGGCGCATTGCTCATGCTTTCCATACCGCCCGCAAGTACGATGGAAGAGCTTCCCGCCGCAAGCTGATCATGCGCCAGCATGATCGCTTTCATGCCCGAGCCGCACATCTTGTTGATGGTCGTCGCGCCAACCGAGTTAGGGATTCCGGCGGCAATGGCAGCCTGTCTGGCCGGAGCCTGCCCCTGCCCGGCCGTGAGCACACAGCCCATCAGCACATCGTCAATATCAGAAGGCGGAACCGCAGCCCGCTCAACAGCCGTGCGGATCGCCGCCGCACCGAGATCGGGCGCGGCCAGCGATTTGAATTCGCCCTGGAACCCACCCATAGCAGTACGGGCGGCCCCGACGATCACGACAGGGTCATGCACAGCCAAATTCACCTCCCTTGGCCATCCTCCCGCTTGAGAGAACGACCGTCATCGCAATCTCCTCCAGACCGCGACTGAGGTGAACGCTATCACTATCTCGAATTCATTTCAAAGCTATTTTGATTGACAGTTTTTTGATTGGCGATATCTTTGATCCAATAAATAGTCATATCATAGAGCAAATGATCCATGATTGAGCTCGACAGTTTCGACCGGAAGATTCTGCATGTGCTCGGCGATGACGGGCGGGTGAGCTGGCGTGACCTGGCAGCGCGGATAGGTCTTTCCTTCACGCCGACGCTGCGACGCGTGCGCAAGCTGGAAGAGGAAGGCATCATTCGCGGTTATACTGCCGTGTTCGATGAGAACCGGCTGCTCGGCAATATGGGCGTATTCATCTCCGTCACGCTGGAACGGCAGATCAAGGAGGCGCTGACGACCTTCGAACACCATGTCGCCTCCATTCCGGAAGTGGTGGGCGGTTATCAGACCAGCGGCAGTTCGGATTATCTGATCCACGCCATGGTGCGGGATTTGCCGCATTATCAGGAGCTTCTGGATTTCCTGACCACGGTTCCCGGCGTGTCGCGTATCCAGTCCAATTTCGCCATCAAGACATTCGTGCGCCGTTCCGCCGCGTTCACCGGGGGTGACGCGCCGTAAATCAAGGTTGCCGGCGCGGAGGAGTTGCCGGCTGCTGACAAAAGGGACGGTGGCAAAGGCCGTCCGGAGGAGGAGACGCGATGAGTTTGAACCTCGCCGCCATTTTCGATGCCGATCTCGGCCCGGAAATCGCAGCATTGCGCGACAGCGCAAGCGCATTTGCAGATGATAAAATTGCCCCCTTGGCGGCGGAGATCGACCGCGACGACCGTTTTCCACGTAAGCTCTGGCCGCAAATGGGTGAACTCGGCCTGCACGGTATCACTGTTTCGGAGGAATTCGGCGGTGCCGACATGGGTTATCTCGCCCATTGCGTGGCGATGGAGGAAATAAGCCGGGCTTCGGCTTCCATCGGCCTTTCCTATGGCGCCCATTCCAACCTCTGCATCAACCAGATCCACCGCTGGGGAACGGATAAGCAGAAGCACAGATATCTGCCGAAACTCGTCTCCGGCGAACATGTCGGCTCGCTCGCCATGAGCGAGACGGAAGCCGGTTCGGATGTCGTGTCGATGCGGCTGAAGGCCGAACGTAAGGGTGACCGCTACGTGCTGAACGGCTCGAAAATGTGGATCACCAATGGCCACGAGGCCGATACGCTGGTGGTCTACGCCAAGACGGATATGTCGGCCGGCCCTCGCGGTATCACCGCCTTCCTGATCGAAAAAGGCTTCAAAGGGTTTCGCCCGGCCCAGAAACTCGACAAGCTTGGCATGCGCGGCTCGCCCACGTCAGAACTGGTGTTCGAGGATTGCGAGGTGCCGGAAGAGAACATTCTCGGCCGCCTCAATGACGGCGTGACGGTGCTGATGAGCGGGCTGGATTATGAGCGCGCCGTGCTGGCCGCCGGCCCGGTCGGCATCATGCAGGCGGCCATCGATCTGGTGCTGCCCTATGCGCGTGAGCGTAAGCAGTTTGGCAAGCCTATCGGCGAATTCCAGCTGGTGCAGGGCAAGCTTGCCGATATCTACTCGTCCATGAATGCGTCGCGCGCCTATGTCTATGCCGTTGCGCGAGCCTGCGACAATGGCCGCATCACAAGGCAGGATGCGGCGGGCGCGATCCTCTTTGCCGCCGAACGGGCGACGCAGGTGGCGCTGGATGCCATCCAGCTTCTCGGCGGTTCCGGTTATGTCAATGAAAGCCCGGCCGGAAGGCTGCTGCGCGACGCCAAGCTTTATGAGATCGGCGCAGGCACCAGCGAAATTCGCCGGATGCTGATCGGCCGCGAACTGGTCAAGGGCAACGGGTGAGGACACGATGAAGCTTACTTCAAGTCTGAACCGCGACCCGACCTTCGCTGCCAATGTCGATTTCATGTCGGGTCTGGTGGATGACCTGCGCCAACACGTCGAAAAAATCTCCAGAGGCGGCGGCGACAAGGCCCGTGAACGGCATCTTTCCCGCGGCAAATTGCTGGCGCGCGACCGGATCGAAGCCCTTCTCGATCCCGGCAGCCCGTTTCTCGAATTCTCGCAATTCGCGGCATACGAGGTCTATGACGAACCCGTTCCCGCCGCGGGCATCGTCACCGGCATCGGCCGGGTCTCCGGCCGCGAATGTGTGATCGTCGCCAATGATGCGACGGTAAAGGGCGGCACCTATTATCCGCTGACGGTGAAGAAACATCTGCGCGCGCAGGAAATCGCCACGGAGAACCGCCTGCCCTGCATTTACCTCGTGGATTCCGGCGGCGCGAACCTGCCTAATCAGGACGAAGTATTTCCCGACCGCGATCATTTCGGCCGCATCTTCTACAATCAGGCCAATATGTCGGCGCAAGGTATCGCCCAGATTGCCGTGGTGATGGGCAGTTGCACGGCGGGCGGGGCCTATGTGCCCGCCATGAGCGACCAGTCCGTCATCGTCAAAAATCAGGGCACGATCTTCCTCGGCGGCCCGCCGCTGGTAAAGGCCGCGACCGGCGAGGTGGTGAGTGCGGAAGAGCTGGGCGGCGCGGATGTGCATTCGCGGCAATCCGGCGTCACCGATCATTATGCCCACGACGACCGCCACGCGCTGGCACTGACCCGACGGATCGTTTCCACCCTCAATCGTCGCAAGCAGATGGAACTCGATATCCGCGAACCGGTGGAGCCGCTTTGCCCGGCCGACGAGCTTTATGGCATCGTTCCTGCCGACACGCGAAAACCTTTCGAGGTGCGTGAGATCATCGCTCGTCTGGTGGATGGTTCCGAATTCGATGAGTTCAAGGCGCTTTACGGCACGACGCTCGTCTGCGGTTTCGCCCATATCCATGGCTATCCCGTTGGCATCATCGCCAATAATGGTATCCTTTTTTCGGAATCGGCGCTGAAGGGCGCGCATTTCATCGAGCTCTGCTGCCAGCGCGGCATCCCGCTGGTTTTCCTGCAAAACATCACCGGCTTCATGGTCGGCAAGGCCTATGAGGCTGGTGGTATCGCCAAGGATGGCGCGAAGCTCGTTACCGCCGTCGCTTCAGCCAAAGTGCCGAAATTCACCGTCATCATCGGCGGCTCCTTCGGGGCCGGCAATTACGGTATGTGCGGGCGGGCCTATTCACCGCGCTTTTTGTGGATGTGGCCGAATGCCCGCATTTCCGTGATGGGTGGCGAACAGGCGGCGTCCGTTCTGGCGCAAATCCGCCGCGACGGCATCGAAGCCGATGGCCGCCACTGGTCGAAGGAAGGCGAAGAGGCGTTCAAGCAGCCGATCCGGGAAAAATACGAACGGGAAGGCCATCCCTATTATGCCAGTGCAAGGCTGTGGGACGACGGCATCATCGATCCGAAGGATACCCGCCTCGTGCTCGGCCTCGGTCTTTCCGCCGCGCTTAACGCACCAATTGAACCCACCCGTTTTGGCATATTCAGGATGTGAGGCGACGATGTTCTCGAAAATACTGATCGCCAATCGCGGCGAAATCGCCTGCCGCATCATCCGCACCGCCGCTAGGATGGGCATCCGCACCGTCGCGGTCTATTCGGAGGCCGACCGCAATTCCATGCATGTGGCGTTGGCCGATGAGACCATTGCCATCGGTCCGGCACCGGCGCGCGCCTCCTATCTCGATGGCGAAAAAATCATCGCCGCCGCCAGGGCAAGCGGCGCGGAAGCGATCCATCCGGGTTACGGCTTTCTCTCCGAAAATGCCGGATTTGCCGAGGCCTGTGCCGCCGCAGGGCTCGTTTTCATCGGCCCGCCGCCGCAAGCAATCCACGCCATGGGCGGGAAGAGCGAGGCGAAGGCGTTGATGGCGAAGGCTGGCGTTCCCGTCGTGCCGGGTTATCACGGCGATGAACAGGCGGAGAAACGGCTGGCAAGCGAGGCCGACAAGATCGGTTATCCGGTGCTGCTCAAGGCCTCGGCCGGCGGCGGCGGCAAGGGCATGCGCATCGTCCGGCAAAAGCGCGACTTCGCAGCGGAGCTTGCCGGCGCAAAACGCGAAGCGCTGGCCGCCTTCGGAAATGACCGCATGCTGATCGAAAAATATCTCGAGCAGCCGCGCCATGTGGAAGTGCAGGTTTTTGCTGATGGCCAGGGCAATTGTGTTTCGCTTTTCGAGCGCGACTGCTCGATCCAGCGCCGGCACCAGAAGGTCATAGAGGAAGCCCCTGCCCCCGGCCTGCCCGATGCGCTTCGGCAGCGCATGTATGAAGCGGCGGTCGCCGCCGCCCGCGCCATCGATTATCGCGGAGCGGGAACGGTGGAATTCCTGCTCGACCCTTCCGGCGACTTCTATTTCATGGAAATGAATACGAGGCTTCAGGTCGAACATCCGGTCACGGAATATATTACCGGTCTCGACCTGGTCGAATGGCAGATCCGCGTCGCCAACGGAGAGGCCCTGCGGGAAGACTGGGCGAATCTGAGCATAAACGGCCATGCCATCGAGGCACGGATTTATGCCGAAGACCCGGCGCATGATTTCCTGCCGTCGATCGGCACCATCAGCCATCTGGTTTTTCCCGATCAGGGCCCTCACGTCCGGATCGACAGCGGCATCCGCGCCGGCGACGCCATCACCGTGCATTACGATCCGATGATCGCCAAGCTGATCGTCTGGGACCGAGATCGCCCCTCGGCGGTGCGGCGTCTGCGGTTGGCGCTCGAAAATCTGGCGATCAGCGGCGTCACCAGCAATGCCGCCTTTCTGACGCGGCTTGCGGGACTGGCGGCCTTCGCGAACGCCGATCTCGACACCGGTTTCATCGCCCGTAACGAAGCGGCGCTGTTTGCTCCGGCAGCAACGGACGGGAACGAGATAGCCATGGCCGCGCTTGGCCTGCTGCTTGCGCGGCAGAAAAACGGAAAGCCCGGTTCGCAGGCCGATCCCCATAGCCCTTGGAACATGACGGCCGCCTTCCGCCTCAACGCGCCGGCAAGGGAAACGCTGTATTTCGTGTTTGACAACCAGCCGCTGAGTGTCGGCGTCACGCATGAGGCGGACGGTTTTTCGCTGGAGATCGACGGACGGGCGATCAGCGCCTATGGCGGCCTTTCGGACGACGGTAAATTCCGAGCGACCGTGGAAGGCAGGAAAAGGCAGGGCCATTTCTTTGCAGAGGATGGCCGTTACGCACTTTTTCTGGGTGGCGAACATTATCGCATCAGCCAGCCGGATCCTGCCGATATCGCGGATTCCGCTCCCCATACCGGCGGTCTGGAAGCACCTATGCCCGGCGTCATCCGCGCCTTGCTGAGCAGCAACGGTGCCGCGGTTGAGGCCGGCGAGGCCCTTGTGGTGATGGAGGCGATGAAAATGGAGCACACGATCCGCGCGCCAGCGAAAGGCACCGTCACGGCCATCAATTGCATTGAGGGCGATATGGTCGCCGCCGGTGCGGTGCTGGTGGATTTCGAGCCGGAGGCCAGTTGAGATGAGTTGGCCTCAAACCGTCAAAATCGTCGAAGTGGGCGCGCGTGACGGCTTGCAGAACGAAAGCGCCGAGGTTCCAGCCGCCATCAAGATCGAGCTGATCGAACGGCTGGCCGCAGCCGGATTGGCGGCGGTGGAAGCGGGTGCTTTCGTCTCACCCAAAAAAGTGCCGCAAATGGCGGGTTCGAAAGAGGTGTTCCAGGGCCTCGAAAGGCGACCCGGCACCGCCTATCCGGCACTCGTTCCCAATATGAAAGGTTTCGAGGCCGCCCTTGAAGCCGGCGTGACGGAAATCGCCGTTTTCGTCTCCGCATCCGAAGGGTTCAGCCAGCACAATATCGGCTGCTCGCGCGCCGAAAGCCTCGAGCGCCTGCGCGATGTCGCATCAGCCGCGGCCGGCCGGAACATCCTCATGCGCGGTTACGTCTCCTGCATAGCCGGCTGCCCCTATGACGGTACGGTTGCACCCGATGAGGTGGCAGCGATGGCCGAGGCGCTCATCGCACTTGGCTGTTACGAAATTTCGCTCGGCGATACGATCGGCGTCGGCACGGCGGACCAGATTCGCAATCTCATCAAGCGGGTGTCTGCCCGCATCCCGCGTAAAAAACTCGCCATGCATTTCCACGATACCTATGGGCAGGGCGTCGCCAATGTGCTTGCCTCGCTGGATGAAGGTATCTCCGTCTTCGACAGTTCGGTGGCCGGGCTGGGCGGCTGCCCCTTTGCGCCGGGCGCCAGCGGCAACGTCGCCACCGAAGATGTCGTTTATCTGCTGCAGGGGCTTGGCATTAAAACCGGTATCGACCTGATGGCGGTGGCGAAAACCGGAAACTGGATCAGCCGGCATCTCGGCAGACCGAATGCGGCCCGCGCCGGCAAGGCGCTGCTTGCGGCAAGACAGGAAGGTGACGCGCATGGCGAATGAACTGCTGAGCGAAAGGCGCAAGGACGTTCTCTGGCTGACGCTTAACCGGCCGGAAGTACACAATGCCTTGAATGCCGCGATGACGGACGCCCTGACGACGGCCATCCGCGCGGCATCTGGCAACCACGCCCTGCGCGCCGTGGTGATAACGGCCGCGGGAGACCGCAGCTTCTGCTCCGGGGCCGATCTGAAGGAAAGCGCCGGCGGCATGTTCCTCTCGCGGGATGGAACCAACCCTATTGCCGATGTGATGCGTGCCATCGAGGGCTGCGACAGGCCCGTCATCGCCCGCATCAACGGCCGGGTTCTGGCCGGCGGGCTTGGCCTCGTCGCCGCCTGCGATCTCGCCTATGCCGTCGACCATGCCGAATTCGGCCTGCCGGAAGTCCGCGTCGGGCTTTTCCCGGCCATGGTGGCGGCGAAGCTTCTGGCGAAGATACCCCTGAGCCAGCTTCAGGAAATGGCCTATCTTGGAGCCACGATAAACGCCGCTGATGCGGAGCGCCTTGGCCTCGTCAATCGGGCTGTCCCGTCGGACGAACTCGATGTCGTGGTGGAAGATGTTCTCGCCCGCTTGCGGCAGAATGCACCGAGCGCCATCGCGGCCGGAAAGGCGGCGTTGCTGAAGATGCGCGATATGCCCTCCAGCGAGCGGCTCGCCTTTGCCGAAAACGTCATCGCCACAATCAGCAGCAGCAACGAGGCGCGGGAGGGGCGATTGGCCTTTGCCGAAAAAAGGAAACCGCTCTGGGTGGAGTGATCGCCGCCATTTGTCCGAGCACCGGTTTTCTTAAAAGTCGTCATAGGGTTAATCGATAATCCCGATGCGTCCGTTGACCCCGTTCGGCAAATCGAGTTCTATCCAGCACCTTTCGCCGGGCGGCGATTGGGGAGCCGGAGGAGACCCATGCAGCTTGTAAAAACCGTCGCCGAATTGCGGGATGCCACCGCTGCCTTTCGCCGTGCGGGCAAAACCATCGGCTTCGTGCCGACCATGGGCTTTCTCCATATCGGCCATCTGACGCTCGTTGCCCAATCCAAGGCGGAAAACGACGTGACGGTGGTTTCGATCTTCGTCAACCCGCTGCAATTCGGTGCGAATGAGGATCTGGCCCGTTACCCCCGCGATCTCGCCCGGGACAGCGCATTGCTGGAAGAGGCGGGCATCGACATTCTTTTCGCACCAGACGTCTCCGAAATGTATCCGCGCCCAATGCAGACGGTCGTGGATGTGCCCGAACTGGGAAGCCAGCTGGAAGGCGCGGTGCGGCCGGGGCATTTCGCCGGTGTTGCGACCGTCGTGACCAAGCTCTTTAACCTCGTCCAGCCGGACGCCGCCTATTTCGGCGAGAAGGATTATCAGCAGGTAACGCTGATCCGCCGCATGGTCGAGGACCTTGCCCAGCCGGTGCGGGTCGTGCCAGTCGCTACGGTGCGCGAAGCCGATGGGCTGGCCTGTTCGTCACGTAACGTTTATCTGAGCCATGCGGAACGCGCCGCCGCGGTGATCGTGCCGCGCGCACTCGATGAGGCGGAACGGCTTTATGGCGAGGGTTTCGACGACCCCGCCGCATTCGAAGCCGCGATAGAAAAATTCATCGCCGCCGAGCCGCTGGCCTTGCCGGAAGTTGTTGCAGTGCGCGATCCCGATACGCTCGCCCCCGTCGCTTCATTGCAGGCGGGGCCGGTGCTGGTGGCGCTGTTCGTCAGGCTCGGCAGCACGAGGCTCCTCGACAACCGCGTCATCGGGCGCGACAGGATCAATCAACGGGAGGCGGCCGAATGAGCGCCCATGGAAAACACAAGCGGCTGACGACGGCCTCCATTCGGCAGATGAAGGGCGAGGCGCGCATCGTCTGCCTGACCGCCTATACCACGCCGATTGCCCGCCTTCTCGATCCGCATTGCGATCTGCTCCTGGTCGGCGATTCCCTCGGCATGGTGCTTTACGGCATGGACACGACGGTCGGCGTCACGCTGGACATGATGATCGCCCATGGCCGCGCCGTCATGCGCGGCGTCGAACATGCCTGCGTCATCGTCGATCTTCCCTTCGGTACCTATCAGGAATCCAAGGAACAGGCGTTCCGCAATGCCGTGCGATTGATGCAGGAAACCGGCTGCGACGGCGTGAAGCTGGAAGGCGGCGAGGAAATGGCGGAGACCATCGCCTTTCTGGTGGCGCGCGGCATTCCGGTATTCGGCCATGTCGGGCTTATGCCGCAGCTGGTGCACACCGCCGGCGGCTTCCGCTCGCTCGGGCATTCGGATGCGGAAACACAAAAAATCTGGCGCGACGCGATTGCGGTCGATCAGGCCGGCGCCTTCGCCATCGTCGTGGAAGGCACCGTCGAGCCGCTCGCCCGCGAACTGACCGAAAAACTCGCCGCACCCACGGTTGGCATTGGCGCATCGCCGGCCTGCGATGGGCAGGTGCTCGTTTCCGACGACATGCTTGGCCTTTTCACCGATTTCAAACCGAAATTCGTCAAGCGTTTCGCCGATCTGGGCCCGGCGGTCTCGGAAGCAGCGGCGGCCTATGCCGATGAAGTTCGCTCGGGGGCCTTTCCCGGGCCGGAGCATACGTTTCAGGTGCGACGGCAATCGCCTTCGGGGAAGTAATGAAGGCGCGCAGCGAGCGGGCGCGCTCGTGACCAACACCTTCACCTGCGTCATGCTCGAGCCTGTCCCGAGCATCTGCTACCTATCGATTTTATGCGACGCTGGCAGATCCTCGGCACAAGGCCACTGCTGTCCGGTTTAAATTTGGTGGACATGGCGCACGGTGTTGATTCTACTCGTATTCGAGCGTTTGGCGACGATCTCGGACACGAAAGAGGAGCAACACCGTGCGGC